>CAYGTS010000070.1:0-13239 GCA_964352905.1 uncultured Legionellales bacterium
GTGGTACGACTAACAAGTGTTGCCAGAATTGGCGAGACTGTAGATTCTTTCCCTGCTTCGCACTGCGTGCTTGCAACGACGGGGGCCAAATATGGGCGTTCGCTGCTACGGAGTGAGCAGTTACAATTAAAAGACTAACTGGAACTTAACACATGCATCTAGCCTTAAGCGCATTCATTGCCTTTGCAGTAACACTGCTCTTCATCTTGCTGCTAAGACCGGTAGCTATAAAAATTGGCTTAGTTGATTATCCAGGTGGGCGTAAGGTTCATCAAGGCAATATTCCACTGATCGGTGGTTTGGCCATGTTCGTTGGTTTTTCCTTTGCTATCTTAACCTTGCCTATTTCCTTACAACATTATCGCAGCTTACTTGCAGCTTGCTTGGTTTTAATTATTGCCGGTGTTTTAGATGATTTTCATGAGCTTTCAGCAAGGCAAAAAATGCTTGCTCAAATCGTTGCTGTATTCATTATGATGTTGTGGGGGAAAGTGCAATTAGTCACATTAGGGCAACTCGATTTTAGCCATAATGTAACACTGGGTTATTTTGCGATCCCTTTTACACTGTTTGCGGTAGTTGGTGTGATTAATGCCATGAATATGATCGATGGCCTAGATGGTTTAGCGGGTGGTCTTGCTTTAATTCAGCTGATTTTTTTAAGTGTGCTTGCCATCATGGCTGGCAGAACAATTGATATGAAAATTATGCTATTAGTCATCAGTACGTTAGTGGCATTTTTAATAGCTAACCTTCCCTATGCAAGTAATGATCGTTTTAAAATTTTTATGGGTGATGCGGGTAGTATGTTTTTAGGCTTAGTGATTGCGTGGTTTTGTGTTAAGTTATCGCAAGGCCAACCAGCTGCGATTAGTCCCGTAACCATGCTTTGGATAGTTGCTGTACCCTTATTCGATTCAATCAGTGCGATCATTCGTCGTGTTAGCAAAGGCTTATCACCTTTTTATCCTGACAAAGCCCATTTACACCATGTTTTTCTTCATTTTGGTTTCAGTAAGCGCCAAACCTTGTTGATTATTTATGGCATTGCATTCTGCTTAGGTTTAGCCGGTGTTATCATGGCTAAATTAGGGATATCACAGCTTGTGATGTTGGTAAGTTTTATTGTCTTGTTTACTATGTATCTTTATGGCATTAACGCTGCTTGGAAAGTAAGTAAAACGCAAAAGAAAATGCTCAAACAAGGCAAACACAGGGGTAACAAGTAATGGATTACTTAATAGGTCTTATGAGTGGCACTTCTATGGATGGAGTTGATTGCGCTTTAATTAAAACCGATGGTAAATTTGAGATTGACTATATTGCGAGCGAATCAATACACTACAGCAGCAGCTTTCATATAATATTAAAAGCCAGTGAATTTATTGCCGCAAAATATGCGGCTGATCTTGATAAAATTAATGAAAACTTTTCTGCCGAATTGCAGCAATATTGCGCTGAACACTATATTGATTTTGATCATGTGCAACTGAGTTTTCAGCAACAAACTCAGTTACCCTTAATCCTTGCAAGTATTATTGATTACTCCACGCAATTGCATCTGCAAGTCATTCAAAGCATGTTGGCCAGAGCTAAAATCAACGCCACACAAATTAAAGCGATTGGTTATCATGGGCAAACACTTTACCATAATGCCTATCAAAAAATTTCTTGGCAAATGGGGAAGCCACAATGGCTGGCGAACCAAATTAATATTCCAGTTGTGTTTAATTTCAGACAACAGGATTTAGAGCATGGTGGGCATGGCGCACCTTTAGCTCCCGTTTTTCACCAAGCCTTAGTTAAGAAAAATAAATTACAACCTGCTGCGGTGATTAATTGTGGTGGTATCGCTAATGTAACCTTGGTAACGGATCAAGATTTAATTGCCTATGACGCCGGTCCTGGTAATGTACTATTAGATCGTTATGTGAAAATTACAAGCCAATTTGAAACAAGTTATGATCAAGATGGTAAAATCGCACTTCGCGGAGAATATCGCCAGGAGCTTATCGATTGCTTACAAGAGCAATCTTGCCTTTTAGCGGATTTTTATCAAAAGCTACCACCAAAGTCACTGGATAGTTATGATTTATTTCTACCAGAAATTATTTACAACTACGATAAACATGATGTTTGCTATAATCTTGCTTATTTTACCGCGATGAATTTAGTCACCAGTTTGCAATTAACGGCCAACGATTTTCAGCTTAAAAATATTATCTTAGCCGGTGGTGGCTGGCACCATCCGGTGATCAAAGCAAGCTTTGAAAAATTAATTAGCCAACAGTTTAAAGGGGTTGAAATTTTTACTGCTGATAATCTGCACTGGCATAATCAATCCTTTGAAGCGCAATTGTTTGCGTATTTAGCCGCGCGTCATGTAGATCAATTACCGCTAACATTTCCCAGTACCACCGGTGTTGCGCAAGATTGCCTAGGTGGTGAGGTTTATTTGCCACAGTGATATACTCTTCGGCTTTCATGCGGCGAGCCTTGTTGTGCACTTGTCTCGCTGCTCATGTATTAATTATACACTCCGCTGCTCGAGCGCGCGCACGCCGCGTCGCAAAATGAAATCCTGTGAGTATATACCAGCGATTAGAAAGTAGGTCACCGGGATCGTCGTCATTGCGAGCACGAAGTGCGAAGCAATCCAGGGTTAGGATCTTCGATTTTACAAGATTTCACTGTGCTTGCTATCGATTTTACCGCATTAACTAATATCACCTTAACATCTCATTCATTGGCTCTCGCCCCTGGATTGCTTCGCACTTCGTGCTCGCAATGACGGAAGAAGAAAGAACCTGATTTCTAATCGCTTTGGGTATATACCCCTTAAATTGTATGTGAAGGCGGATTTTTCTTCTGTCCCATAGTACTAGCATGCTTGATTGTGGAAGGCTGAATAGTTAAATCAAATTTTTCAAGCGCAGCTAGGCGATCTGCAATGAGATCAATTTTTTCTTGAAATTCTTCTGGTTGCGGTTGCTGGATAACCAGCTGATATTGCTGCTTTACTTTTGCTAGCGCATCTTTAGAAGGCTTAACGGCAATCGCCTGCAGTTGCTTTTCAATATCGTGAAGTAACCTTAAATTGTTTTCCATTGCTTGTGCACGCTGCTGCCGAGTTTCCTCTGATTGCTCAGGAGTAATACCCAATTGCGCCATGACTGTTTCAGTATTTTGCCCAGCTTTAGGAGTGCGAAGTAATTTTAAAAAAGATAAAAATCGGTACGATAATCTTTGAAAAAATGCAGTGATGCGCTGGCCCCACGACTGTTGATTTCTTTCCAGTGGAATAATGGGCTGTGGAGCCAAATTTGATTTTTCTATTAGGTGGTCTTGCAATTGTTTTTTTAAATTTTCATAGGCTGATTTTGCCATTAAAATGTTACTGAGACTTTTTGCCTGCTCTGGGTGTATCGCATTTTGAATGAGGCTACTGTGCCTTTCCCGCTGCGACTGACTAAGAGGGCCTGTGAGTATAGCGACTAACTGGGTTGAGGCAATATAACTTTTGGCTAAACAAAAGCGTTCACGAGATGGAATAGCTTCCAGTAAGTGCATTTGTTTTTGCAGGAGTGTTAACATGGGTAAATGTTCTTGCAAGGTTTTTTCTAACGCATTTAGCTTTGCGCTAATCAGGCTGATCTCATTCGTATTAAACTCATTTTGCAAGGATTGAATTGCTGTTGTAGCCTTTTCATAAGCTGCTAATAACTCTGTAGGCTGAACTGTTTCATTAAAAACGCGTAAGTTTCTGGCAAAGTCCTCAGCAATTTCAGCATAAGTTTTAGCATGTGTCTCTAGTAAGGCATTTGCAGTTTGCGCTGCTGCTGTTGTAGTGCGTTTCATTAAGGTTGAGTTAATGCTTTTTTCAACGCGTTTACGTACTGCAGCTAATTCGTTTTGGTAAAAAGTATTACTTGGATCGGTTTGTAGCGTTTTAGCAGTATTTGCCCAGTCACGCAGTAAGGCAGATATATCCTGTAGTTGTTCTACTTTTCTTTTAAACTCGCCTTTCTTTTGTTGCAATTGTTTAAGTTCGCCAATTTTAGCTTGGATCGCTTGTAACAAAGGATTTTTAGCTATTTCTTCAGGATGTTGCATGCCAAGTGTTGCGGCTTGCTGATAATGCAAGTCATGTAATGCTTGTATTTGTGAGGATAAGGTTTGGTCATCTGGCATGGCGCAGCTTAAATTAGTTATCCAAGAATTAAGACTAAAGTTTTGACTTAATAACAGTGACATTACCTTTTCACTATTAGCTGTTTTTGCACAATCAAGGAGATATGCGAGTAAGGTATCAACAGCGACAGCT
The DNA here is from genome assembly GCA_964352905.1 of uncultured Legionellales bacterium. GTDB lineage: Bacteria > Pseudomonadota > Gammaproteobacteria > JAHCLG01 > JAHCLG01 > CAYGTS01. The sequence continues at coordinate 4,325 of CAYGTS010000070.1, forward strand.
GCGAGCTTCATATTATTGGCAGTGAGAGTTGCCAGTGTTAGATCTGATGATTGATTGGGCATGGTGAAAACCCCTTACCGTTTTTTATTATCGTTAACCCTCATTATAGATGATAGTATGCAATTTGCTAGGGAAATGCGGTTTTTTTAAAGACCTGCAGTTTAAGAGTGTCTGGGGGAATGGGTGGGGTTAATGGAAAGAGGTTCTTTTTGGGGGCGGCCTCTGTTTCCAAAAATACAGCACCAGGAACGGGTGTTCGGTTGTACTACTTTACGACGGGGAACATCTTGCCTACTACTAGATTCAACATCAGAGTTGGATTCAGGATCAGAACTATCAGGGTCGGATCCATGATCAGAACTATCAGAATCAGAAGAGTCTTCGGGCGTAGCCGTAGGAGAAAGCTTAGCCGGTGGAGTTTCATTTCCGTTAAATTTTGTTTTAAACCACTCAACCAGGCTATCTAATTTCTTACTAATGTTTTCCCATAGTTTGGGAAAAGCATCATAAGCACCTAAAAGATAGAAAAAAACTAAGCCCACAAATTCAAAAAAGCAAATGATAGCGCTAGCAATTGGTTTGATACCTTCAACCGTCATACCCAAAAAATCACCAAAAGTTTCTAGGGCCGCAGAAGCAAAAGCAATGATAATACCAACCAGGCCAGCAATTTTTTTGCCGGTAGTCAGTTTTTTATTCATGCTTTGAAAGGCAAGATAAAGCGTTAGCGCAAATAATAAGGCCAGCATGGCAAATCCTGCAGGACTCGCACCCAAGCTCACTGCCAACATGAATAATGAGAGTTGGAGTAAGCTCAAGGTTTTTTTGCTAGGGATAAATTTTGCCTTATTAGGATCAGTATTCTGGTGATATTGGTAGTAATCAACGCCAAGACTGGCCAACGCAGCAATGATACCCAAGATCGGTATGAGTGGCAGAGAAAGGTGTGCAAAGTAGAGTGTGGATTTAAGGCTTTTAGTGAATCTTTTTATGAAAGGAACATTTTGGTAATGTTGTACGCATGCTGCAAAAAAAGTAGTTAGTGTAGAAAATATTGTTTCAAGTGCTAAATTCCGCTTACTCTCAGCTTTTAACTGTTCTTTGGCTTTGTTATTTAAGCGTTTTTGTACGGTGCGACTTAATAATAATACAGAAGCCACAGCAGATAAAATTAAAAAGATGATTGCAATAGGATTAGTGGCCGCTGCAAAGGGCAACGATAAAAAAACCATGTAAATTAAAAAACGTGAGGCAAAGGTCATGAAGCCGGTTAAAACGGCTGTTAACCCAAGATTACGATATTTATAATGGCTATTGGAGTTTTTAAAATAATAGAATAGTTGATCGAATTGGCGCGCAAAGCGTGCGAGTTGATCTTTAATATGCGGGCCTGAAAAAAGCCAATTACTTAAAAGCGCGGTTAAACACCCTAACGCCACTAAAAAAAACATTGCAATAACACCAGGTGCAGCTAAATGAAAAACAGAGACAAATAACCAATTAAAACTTTTCTCACCAAAAAAGAGTGCCTCAGCAGTTAAAATAATTGCAATCGTTGCAATAAAAAGCTTCGATGAATTAACCGCCGCGCGTTCGTACTTTTGCATATGACAATTTTGTCGTAAATTGGCACGGTAAGCTATTTGCTTTTTAACATAATTATCTATCGCATCCTGATTCTCGGTGATTTTTTTGGCATAGTTTTCATCATTTTTTTGAGTTTCAATTTCAAAACGTAGTTGTTCTTTTAATTTATTATTAAGCTCATTTTTAATAGAAGAAAGCGGGGCGTGAAGCTCTTGTCTACGTACTTTTATTTGGTTACCTATATCATTATATTGTGGTTTTAGCTGATCTCCACTTGCTAATATTTCCTTGATTTTTCTAGGCGTTAATTTTCTTTTATGCTTGCAACTTGTTGTAGTACTGCAGTTTTCTGAACAAATAGCATTGTATTTATTTTCAAACTCAGCAAGAAGTTGTGGCAATAAAGCTTCATCAATTTCATCCTGAGTTCTTTTCCATTCATGTTGAATAGAATCCCTGAATCTTTTTGCGTTGCTATCATCGTTATTTGTATTTTCACCGTTAATTATTGCTAAAATTTGATCACGCGTTAGCCCGCGTTCACCAAATTTGCAGATTAAAATAGCTAAATTATAATAAGCACGATGCGTACCTTTCGCTAAGATATCAGCAAGTTCATCCTTTTTAGCAAGCTGTTTTTCTTCTAAAGCTTGTTTAATGTTAGCTTTAATTTTTAAGAAATCAAAGCGTTGTTGTTGCTGATTAATTTGTTGTTCAACATTCTCATTAGGATGTTTAGTTTTATGATATCTTTTCCATTCAGGGATTAAATCGGTTACCTCTTCTCTTAAATAGCAGATTGTGTTTATCTCATCAGAGCTGGGAGTTAATTGCAAAAAATGATCACGCACTTGCATGCGATCATATAAAAAATCATCACGTGTTTTTCCGGTTAATTCTAGCGTATCGGCATCAGCAAGATCACGGCGTATGGCCCAATATTCCCAATAAATAAGATAATCTAATAAGGCTTGTTTGGTTTTTTTAGCAATTTCTGGGTTAGTATTATCCTGCAGCATTTTATAGCAAAGTTGAAAACATTTTGGTAACCACTGATAGGTAAATGCATCCGGATCGCGTTCTATTAGTTTTTGGATATAATCATCTTCATATAATTCAGGGTTGTTAGTGCCTTCTATTGTTGATTTGGCGCTAGTGGTGGCAGCAGTAATGGTTTTAGAGTAAGCAATCAGTGGTTCAAGTAGTTCGTTAAGTGGCAAACTAAAGTCATGTAGTGTACCTTGGACTTTGTAATGGGCGCTGAGTGTAGAGTTAAAAACTTTAAAAAGAGCCAGAAAATAACCCAACGCCCCCATAGCACGCCATGTGGTTTTTACTTTTATTAAGAAGTTATCAACTCTGGTTTGAGTTTCTCGAAAAGTGAATAAATTATTTGGGTCTTGTGAGAAATCTTGGGGGGGCTGGTATTGCGGTGAATTTTCACCGGTATTAGTTTTAACATCCTTGTTGCTATCTGTCTTAAGCAGTGGATAAGCCATAAAGTTAGCTTTTAGCCTTTTTGGGTTAATTAGAGTTATACCAAAAGTCCCGGCCACTATACCTTTGGAAACTTAAGGAAATATGACAAGGCTGCAAAATACGGGAGTTTGTTAGCATAAAAAGTATCTGCTCGCCCCCTTTAACTTTATATTGATCAGAACGTTCAGATTTGGCGATAAAAACGGTGAAAATATTTTTGAGAAAGCGCAGTTTATAAGTGATAAATGAGCATTTCGATAAAAGATTTTCGCCGTTTTTAGCCCAAATATGGGCGTTCCCTGCTACGGGGTGAGTAGTTACCATAAAAAAAGCGCTTGCAATCTGGGCATAAAAAGAATATACATTCAAAAAAAACAGTAACTATTCACCCTGCAGATGGGAACGCCCAAATCTGAACGTTCTCGGTAAATTCACCTTCACATTTACTGAATGGTTGCAAAAAACGATTAATCCACGCTTAGAGGGCTATTAATGCTAGAATTTAGAATAACCACCCCAGCCGAATTCACTATTTTATTGAAGCAATCCATCAAAATGTACGCTGAAGACTTATTGCGAGTAAAAGAGTTTCCTGATTTTAAGGCCGCACGTAACGGTGCGAAAACCGAAGTTTACTCCTATATCAAAAATGAAACTAACAAAGAAAACGATCGTGTTTATTACCTGTTTAATGAAAATAATATCAACGTTGGTTATATCTGGTTTAAGATCGAACCACAGTATAATATTTCAGTCTTACTTTATATTTTTATCTTTCCTAAGTTTCGTCGTTATGGTTACGCTAAACAGGCAATGCACTTATTCGAAAAAGAATCACGCCAAGCCGGCATGGCGCAAACTCACTTAGTGGTTTTTTTAGATAATGACAAAGCCTTGCCAATGTACCAAAAGCTAGGCTATGTGGGGATCGATGAGTTTTCATTGTACGGGGCTAAGGTGAATACGCGCCGGCGCATGATGAAAGTGTTATAAAATCACGAGTGATTCCAACCTATAGGCTTTGCTCACAATGCTGAAGTGGCTGGCACTGCAGCATGATCGCCTGCAAATCAGCCAGTGATGCCGGTTTTGCTAGAAAATAATTTACGCCAAGTTCAAACGCATAGCGCTGCTCAGCAGTGCTGGTTGTTGCGGTTAAGGCACATAATGGGGTGCTTGTTTTGCCGCGGATCGCCTTAACTAAATCAAAACCATCGCAATCCGGTAAGCCCAAATCGCATAAGATTAAATCAAACTGCTGCTGTGCGATTCGCTCTAAACTAGCCTGCCCCGTAGCGGCTGTAGTTAAATGGCAGCCTAAACTTTGCAGCATCGTGCTGCTGGCTTTTTGTGCCAAAATATCATCTTCGATCAAGAGAACGCGTAATTTTCCTTGTGGGTGAGAAACAGTATGTTCTGCTTTAACGCGTAGTTGTTCATTGCCAACAGTAAGCCTTGCCGTAAACGTAAAATAAAAGCTAGATCCTTTATTAGCCGTACTTTCAACAGCTAAATCACCTTGCAAACGTTTGGCCATTTGTTTGGCAATGGCAAGCCCCAGCCCATTGCCTGCGGCATGCTTCTCAGATGTGCTTGCAGCGCGATAGAAGCGTTCGAAAATATGCGCCAGATCGGTTTGTGCAATACCTTGCCCGGTATCTTTGATCATGATTTGTAATTTAGCCATATCATTTTCAACATTTAAACATTTCACCGCAACTAAAACATAGCCTCTGGTGGTGAATTTAATGGCGTTACTCACTAAGTTTAAGGCAATGCGGCGAATGATTTGTGGATCGCTTAGAATCTGTTGTGGCGCATTTTCATCATAGGAAAAAATCAGTTTAATGCTTTTTCGCATGGCTTGATTAGCCAGCGATTGAATAGTATTTTCAATGAGATGGCTTAAATTAAACTGTTCGCAGTGGGTGATAAATTGGCCGGAATCGAGTGTGGCAAAAGCCGTTAACTCTTCGATTAACTCAAGCATAATCTTGCCAGATTGCATGATAGTTTCGAGATATTCGGCTTGTTCAGGATAGTGGCGCCGCACTTGTAAAATTTCAGCCATGCCAAGAATCGCGTGCAAGGGCGTTTTTAAATCATGACTAACATTCGCTAAAAAATGAGTTGCATCAAGATCAAGTTGGGGAGCCTTTTGCATCGTATCACCTGCGCCTATAATCCCTAAGCTATTGAGTCATTGTAACAATTTACTAGCAGAAAGGAAGTAAAACCTTAAGCGCAGCTTAAGGAATTTTGAATAACCGCAAGTAAGCCTTATTGCTTTCGCCATTGGGGATCGCGAAAGGTCCCTTATCATTAGCCAAAAACACGGGTTTGATCAGGGTAATTGCTTCAAAAATGCTAGGTTTTGCGAAAAATATGGTATACTAGCGGCATAAAGCTTATGAGGTGAGTAGAATGTACTCGGCAAATGATCAAGAAGTAACTGCAAAAACTTACGTGGAAGAGATGATTAGCCGTGGGGCTAAACGAACCAGCGTAGTCTTAGTAGATCCGCAACTGAAACACTGCATAAATAAAGAAAAGGCGCTACAATTGCACCTTTCCAAGCTTATGACGCGTGCTGGTGACTTGCTAGAACCTGCAAAAAATTTAGGTAACAATGACGTTAAGATAGAAATAGAATCTTTACAAAAAGAACTCAAAAAAGCACAAAAAAGTTTAGTTAACGCAATGGCAAAAAAAGGGTTTCACGATGATACCGAAATAGGTATGGAAGTTACTCTTGATAGCAAGCAATATACTAAAGAAGAATTGCGACAACTTGAAAATTTACTTCATAGTACAGTAAGTGAGATTAAAAAGATAACAGATGCTGCCTTTAATGCCTGCATGGCACTAGCCAAAGAAAATAACTGGCATTTGGAAAATCCTGAAGATCAAAATTCTGCCTTATTTTTAGCGCCATACAATGGCGAAGATAATAAGGAAAAGCATCCTGTGGATGGTTCTTTTTTTAACCCCACAGCAGATAACTTAGCAGAATCTTTTCTTAGAAAAGCTGAATTTACTGCACCACGAGCAGGAGCAGCATTAGCAGGCGCAGCACGATGCCAAGCGTTAGATCATAGCGACGGTTTATTTGCCAACTTAAATGAAGCCGTAAAGACTAGCACGAATGACTCTTTTAAATTCATGTGTCATTTGGTTCAGCTACCAACTCTTCGGCGAGAAGTTCAAGTTACAGATTACGAACTGCGAGCTGCGTTAACGCAAAGTAAACTATCCTGGAACGTATGCCTCACGCCACAACAGCAGCAGAAAGTATTGTCACCTCAAGCCGTGGATAAAATTCTTAGCGCGTTGAATTTAGGTTGTACTGCATTATACTATTATTCCGCACTTACTGAAGACTCCTACAACGAGTGGCGTGAATTATTCGCAACGCATTATCATCCCCTCTTACAAGAGATTGATGATAACTTGTTGGCCTACTTTAATTCATGCATGACTTGGCAAAATACAGATCGTCATAGCAAGTTGAGTGATATGCTCACTACACTTTCCAACGCAACCTTAGAAGATAACAAAGCTGCTAAATTTGCTAAAGATTTAGTAACGCGCGAATTAAACTTTGTTGCTAGAATTCGCCCAGGGTTGCCAATTCATCGTGATCTTCCTTATACGCTTAACACTAAAAGAGAGCACAAAAAAACCCGCGGCAGCAGGTTGAAAGTATGGGTTAAAAGTTTGCTACATAAACTAAGCTCTTATTCATGGCCATGGAAGCGCAATCGCTTAGATCAAAATAACAATTCTAATGCGCAGCAACCGCTTTTGCAGGAGCATGAGCATGAGCAGATACCACCGTTACTCAAAGCAGAACATATTAAAGAGGGCAAAGCTTTTTATACCAAAGAGGAGGTTAATGTCGTCTTACGCGAGTATTTGGTTAACCCTAACCCTAACCGTAACCAAGCAATTTTTGCTGATCTAAACTTCGTTAAAGCAATTAAAGAAGATCCAGCTTTACGCTATGGCTTGTTAAGTTATTTAACAGAGAACGAGTTAAATGATATTAAGAACGAGTTAAATGATATTAAGAAAGAGAGTTCATTGTATAAGCTAATTGTAGCAGTTTATGATACTGAAAGAGCTGCCCCAGATTGCCGTGAAGCGTTGAAAAATAGATTTCATAGTCTTAATCAAAGTTATATTACAAAAAATGCCAAACAGCTCCTTCTAAAAGCTTTATTTGATACGTATGGTTCTAATTTTGATACGTATGGTTCTAATACAGAAGACATAATTTTTACTGATGAAACTTTTATTAGCGCAGTTAAAGCAAATAAAGAGTTACGAGACATACTATTACTTGGTTCCACTCCTGCAGTGATCTCGAAGTTGGATAAAAAAAGCAAATTGTATCTATTAATTAAAAGTGTTTATAAGATTGAAGTTGATAACATTGGAAAAAATGAGGCTAATTTCGAAAAAGAATTTCTTGATCAATTTGTTAATTGTTTTGATGAATCAAGAAAAGAAGTGAATTCAAGTTCTTCTTCTTCTTCTTCTTCAACTGCTTTCGTAACGGCTATTTTAGATAACTCCCCCCCTGCTATAAGCCGAAGATCCAGTAGTGGCAGTAACAGCAGCGACGAGGATCCTGTTGGAAACGGTTGCGAAGGAGAATATGCGAAAACTGGACAACCAGTAAAGGTTCACCCTCACAAGATAGTTGCGCACAACACGACTATCCCCCCCCCAGGAGCACAGATCACATCTGTCTCTCAAAAACTAACTAGAGTGGGAAGGAGTAATTAAAACCTCACAACGCGTGGCGCTGGGTGGTGCTTATCTTCACTGCTGATTTGCTCCTGTAAACCACATGCCAAGCTGTTGCAATACGTAGTGGTTTCGGGCTGAATATTATAGTATTGAATAAATTGCGCAATTAAACTATCCCAGTCTTTAAAGTCATTCCAAAAAAAGCTTACTTTAGACTTGGCGAAGGCTTCGGTCAGTTTATAGCCATAATAAGCATTGTGCATTTCCAGTGATGAATCATTTACTAAGGCCTTAGCAAGATACAAATACGTTAAAGTACGCTCCACGCTAGATTTAGCCTGTTTTTCATCAGATTTTTTGCTACAAAAAGCAGCAAACTCTAAACATAGATCAGCGGCAACAACACAACCTGGGGTTTTAAAAACCTTGGCGGTTTGCTGTGCAAGCTCCAAAACAAAAGCAGAACTAGTATTAGGCTCATTCTTGGCTAAGTTATCAATGACAAACTCGGCAAGCATGCGCTGGGATTGAAAATGCCCAGCATTGGCACTGCGAATCAAATAATTAAGAACCGCTTCAGAAAACGGCTCTTTACCTTTATCACGCTCAAGCAAGGCTAAACGAAACGTCATAATGCCAAACACTTGATCAAAGGGATGTTGCCGCGGGTTAGGTTGATAGGAAAAATCTAAACTCGGTACGCGTAGTCGTGTTAATTGCTGTTGCCAATGGGTGATTAAGTCAGGCTGTTTTAAAGCTGAATATATTTGTTGATTCGCATTTGCCGCTTTAATTAATGCTTTTAACGAGTCAATCGACACTATTTTTGCTAATTGAGTAATAGCTGGCAGATTTTCTTTCTGTACTGCCATCTTTAATTGTTCCAATGCGTGGCGACGAAAAAGTCGTTTAAAGGAACTTGAAAGGCTCATTGAAGGAGCTAGATTATCTGGGATGTTTGCAAACATAATAATTTCCTTATTATACTCATCTATCCGCTATTGTTACACAGCCATTATATTTTGCAATGGCCTATGGTACAGTAATTCCCGGCGTGATGTTGAATAACTCAAGAACGGTCAGATTTGAGGCAA
>CAYGTS010000071.1:0-13038 GCA_964352905.1 uncultured Legionellales bacterium
CAATATCTCCTTCAATCTTGCACGCTTCTTACGCTAATTTGAGGGGATCGGTGAGCATGGCGAGATGATTTAAAAAAATCATCTCGCTGTTATTTACCCCATCCAAAAATGCGGATTCCAAGCGATTTCCTATAGATAACCATCTAAATCCGAAAAATAACCAGAGTAACCACCCCAAAATACTTCTTGGGCGGGTTTCGCAAATTTTGCACCAATTTTCTCCGAAAGTTTTAAAACACATCAACTTCTGGTTTTGTGTTAACATTGTAAGGATTTAGCAATCAGTGTCGCAACATGATTGGAATACGCATTGGGAGTGCCTTTTTGGGACTATCTGCTTGATCGCATATCCAGGACAAAAAAAAATCCCTCAACTTTCTCAACTCATCATCCAAGCTGTTGCCGCTCCAGCTTAAATGCCCCGGATTATTGAGAAGTTACTACTACTTAACAATTAATCGACTTAATAGGAAAATCCGCTATAATAAAAGGGTACTTAAAATTTAATAATAACGTCGAAGTATAGAAAGGTGATCCCTATGCCTACCCTACAAGAACTTGCAGCTTACGAAAAAAATAATACTCTTTCCAAACAACAAAAACATCAAAGAATAGTTAAACTTACAGGAGCAGCAACTTCTGATCTTACAGGAGCAGCAACTTCTGATAATGATGCCAAAAAAAGAATAACCGAAATTCTACAACAATATCTTTTTAACGACAAAAAACAATCCCAAAAGATACAGTCTTTAAAAGAGCTGGTTGATACCCCAAAATCAACTTATCAAGACGTTATGGAAAACTTGATAAAACTATACGAAGAAACAAAGCAGCCTAGGGTAACTTTATTTGGTGTTGGTAAGAGTACTCTTAGAGTTAAATTATATCATATTATTGCTAGGGAACTTAGTTATCCTCAATATGACAATATTGATAATATATCTATAAATAGTCGATATTTTCGATCAGAATTACAAAGCATACCAGCAAAACTCTCAACAAAACCTGATGAGCTATTACATTTTTTTGTTAATAGTTCGCAATTAACAGAAGTGGAAGAAGCAAACAAAAATACATCAATTCAAACTCTAAAAACAATGATGACAGAACATATAGCTAAAACTAAATCAATTCTAGAAGGTACGGAAGTTTCTGTAGAAGATTTTTCTAAAGGTTTCGAAGAAATAATGAGTACTTCTAATGCATTGCTAGCCCAACGCGCTAATTTAACATCTGCTGCAGTGTTGGATTTATTAAATCTTTTACAAAAATTTCATGATGATTTTTTAAATACACAAACTAAAAGTTATGCGCTAAGTCTTTTTGATTATAAAGATATAGATCAACTTTTAGAATATGTTGATCGATGGGATACATCTTCAACCGTAGATGAAGATGTTCTAATTAAAATTAGTCAGATTTATAAAGGAGCTGATTGGACTAAGATTGCTTTTACTGAAGTTGAAATGATTTCGCTTGTAAATAGTCTATCACTTTGTGGAGAAAAACAAACGTTAGCTAAAAAAGTTACTTACCAAGGTAAGCTGAATGGTAATCTTGAAATTCAAAAAGAGCTTAATCACCAAATGACCTTAGTTCATGGTATAGCAGCTTCATACCTATTACATGAAGAGATATTGTCTTTTGAAGACTGCTATCAAAATATTGAACAAGTAAATCATGTCCTTGGTTTAAGAGCTTAAAAATATTTTTCGTAACTATTCACCCTGTAGATGAGAAAGCCCACATATGGGCGTTCTCATCTACAAGGTGAATAGTTACTCTTTTTTTAACACTATAAAAAAGAATAGGCGCTTGATGAAAAAATTAAGATAGCGCATAGGATTGTGCTATCTTACATGTTTTAATGCAGTCTTGATCCTCTCAGCTTTTGTTTTACCATTTTTCATGGCTTCATTATAAGCCTTCACCGCTTTAGCTACTAATTTTTTGGTGTTCAGTTTGGTATTTTGCATTTCATGCTGCTGTAATAGTTCATCAAAGATTTTGGTCAGCAAGGTTACATCTGTGATTTGTTGTTTTACGGGACTAATATCAAGCAACTCTTCTTGCATAGTGGTTTTTTTAGTTTCACTCATTCTAGCAAAGGGTAAGCCATCACCATCTTTGAGCCAAGCATAACGCACGTTGAGTAATTTAGCGTAGTGTTTTACACATTCATCTTCCGGGTTACGGCTACCAGTTTCGTGCTGTGAGTAAGTGGACTTGGGAATATCGTATTTATCAATGAACTCTCTTGCAGTTAAAAATCCAGCGGCTTTACGTGCGGCTCTAAGACGAGCGCCAAAACGAATATTTTCTGACATGGTAAATTTCCTATTGTGATTAACTTACGGTGTTATTATAAAATCAGTTTTCTTTTTTGTCTAGTATTGCAAATAAATTCTCTATATTAATTTACAAGGCTGGTTAATTGTGAGATTTTATTCTCTATGACTCATTCAATAGGGTTGTAATAATAAGAAGGAATGGGGTAAAGGTTATGCTCGTTTTACAACGTAAATCTGGTGTAACTGCTCACTCCGTAGCGGGGAGCGTCCATCTTTGGGCTAAAAACGGCGAAAATCTTTTATCGAAATGCTCATTTATAATGCATAAACTGCGCTTTCTCAAAAATATTTTCGCCATTTTTATCGCCAAATCTGAACGTTCTTGGTAAACAACAAGCTAAAGGGGCGAGCAGTTACAATCTGGTCAAGTTATTCGTATTGGTAATCAAGATGAAACTGTCGTTAAAGTATTAAGTCAACAGGGTGGTGTTGTTTGTTTAGGGATCGATGCGCCTAAAAGTACGCTAATCGATCGCGAAGAAGTTCACTTTAAACGTCCTGAAGTAGCGCATTTATCACAGCTCAATCAGAAATATGGGGTCTACTTTTCAAGGATGCAAGAAATTATGACCTAAGCACTATTTTCATCTAATTCTGCTTCTGCAACCTTAGTGCCAGCAGCCCAAACACATTGATTATTATCATCTCTGCGATCGATTGAGGTAAACACTTTGAATGCGAGTACCCTTTTTCATTTATTTGATTATGTGTTTAAGGCATCACCACACCGAGTTGAGCGTTGATTGTTATATTATTTTTTCTGTATTAAAATGAATTATTGTAGGCGAGCTTTTGACTCATTCTTAGGAAGGAGCATTGGAAATAATGTTCGACGAAATCAGAAAAAAACTTGAGAAATTAAATTTTCCATCAGGGGACTTGCGTGATTTGCCAACCTCTAAAAGTGTCTTCGAGGATGGTGCACACTTTCGTATAGAAACCCCTAGCATTAATTCCATTGCTGCGATGGAAACCGCAATCAATGAGAGTAATCGTTTGGGTGTTAAAATCAATCGCATCACAGAAACTTACGGTATTTTCAGGCATACAGAAGCAGAAATCAAAGAGATGGTTGCATTAGCTAACAGTGCCGATTGCCAATTAGTTATGTCGGTTGGTCCAAGGGCTCGCTATGACACCAGCGCTACAGCAGCATCTCCAGAAGGCAAAACTATCTCTTATCGATTACGTGGTCAGGAACAAGTGGTTAGGGCAATTGCTGATATCTATAGAGGGTTAGATTTGGGGGTTCGCTCATTTCTTATCTACGATGAAGGCTTGTTAATGGCGCTCGGAAAAATGCGGGCAGCGAATTATATCGATCAGAACGTGATGTTCAAAGTATCAGCGCATTGTGGGCATGGTAACCCTTTATCTTTTAAGCTGTTAGAGTCGCTTGGGGCTAATAGCATAAATCCTGTGAGAGATTTAGATCTGGCGATGCTAGCGGCTTTAAGGCAGTCAGTAGATGTCCCTTTAGATTGTCATACTGATACCAACCATCTAAGAGCGCTCGATGAACAACTGCAGTGTATTGCCGAGCTAGCCAATCGCACCATCAAAGCCTCCCATGATCGTGCACGGCTCGAAAGGCGGATGCTGGCTGTACGCGAAACCCTGGAAGCACAGTCTGCGTTGTAGTCACACTTATTACAAATACCATATTTGTAACTCACTCCGTAGCAGGGAACGTCCTGATCCCCGCTTATCAAGAGGACTGGCGTTTTTAGCCCAAATATGGACGTTCTGGCCAATATAAAGCTAAAGGGGGTGAGCAGATACGTTCAAAGTTTATATAAATGATTTTATTGCTGAAATTGAAAAGATGTTAACAGGTTTAACTAAAATTTTTGAAGGGCCCAAAGAAGCTACTGCGCCAAAGATGCGTCCCTAAACCAAAATAATTAAGCCTGCATAAAATAAATAATCTGATGCTGATTATCAATGTACACATCATAATGATTTAAAAAATCAGATCCCACCAACGAATCAGCTGAAAAAGCTAGTGGCATAAGATAAGCATGAAGACTTCTTAAAGACGCCATAATTGGAAACGATTGCATTTGACAATGCTTGCCTAGTGTTCTTGCCTTGGGGCAGTGGGTGATTGTGGAATTAAGCACATGCGGCTTAATCATTGAAATATTAGTACCTGTATCCCATAATACCGTAATTTTTTGCTGACCAATACGCACTGAAGAAATTATCCCTTCTGCCGTATGGGTAAATTTGATTTTAGCGAGATAATGCATAGGAGGATTCAGCGATCGAGTAAGAATGATACGATGCTCTTTGCGTAAAATGGTTATATTATATTTTCCGAGTATCGCCCAGCCTAAATTACCATAACGATCAGTTTTTTTAAATGACTTTTTTAAAATGCCAAATTTTTCAGGAAATGTTTTGACTTTCAAATTAGAAAATAAACAGTTGCCTAATTTAAGAGTGTGAATCTTATAATATTCAGTACGGTAAACAGTTTTACGCAAATCCATGCTCTGTTTCGATTTTAGCGGCAAAGGCTTGCTATGATGAGCGAGTAAAACACGACGAAGTAAATTGATGCCATCTTGACTACCACTATCAACAATAATGGGATAATTTTTCTGAGCAATAGTGACAGGTACCAACATTAGATCTTGATAATTTTTATAATTAAAGTCAATTACAGGGCAACTTTTGGTATAAACAATTGTTGCTAGGTAAACTTGAAAAAACAAAATAAATCCCAAGCAATGACGAAATTTTATACTCATCTAATTTGATCCTAATGATATTCATGTGCGAGATTTTACCTTAATCAATGCCATTAGCAACTACTCACTCCGTAGTAGGGAACGTCCTGATCCCCGCTTATCAAGAGGACTGGCGTTTTTATCGCCAAATCTGAACGTTCTGGTAAATATAAAGCTAAAGGGGATGAGCAGATACGAAATAAGTAATATTTACCTATTTGGGTTATGCAAATCTCATGTATAATATTCTGAATATAGTCAGTCGGTAATAAAAGGTTCATTATTTATGTTTTTTTTTCACAAAAACCCTTTTTCAGGAAAAGGTAAATTTGCCACAGGTTATTTTTCTGGATCTGCTCTTTCATATGAAAATAAAGAGAATGAATCAAAATTCTTTATTCACTATCAAAGCAGTAAGAATTCTGATTTAGCTACGCTTACGCTGAATATGGGGTTTTCTCAATTGCAACGACTAGCTGATAATCAGCTAGGCAGACAGTCGAACATGGAAAAATTTTAAAAAAGGAAGTAGCGCAATATATTTTATATCGCTTGAAACATACAGATTTTAGTAATAACTTTGAATTAACTTATAAGAAGTTAAAAGCTGCTATCACGTTTTTAAATGCAGCTGATTCAAATTTCGAAGCTGCTGCAGTTTTATATACCAAGTCAAAGGAGCAAGAAAGAATGCTCTTACTTGGTGAATATCCTGGCGGTAAATTAGGAGAAGCACTTATTGAAGCCGCACAGCAATATAATAGGCTTTACCCAGAATCTAATGCATTTTATGGGGGAAAATTTAATATAACAGATTGGCGAACAGATAAAATAAACCTGAATACGGCAATGGCAACAGCCTATGCTGGAGTCTGATATTGATAGTAATAAAGTATTGTAACTTAAATCAGATGTGACAACGCTTCTTCAATATTGGGGGCTGTCACCTCTAATTTTGATTTGAGGAACTACAATTTAAATATCTAGCGATCAATTTTTTTTAATTAGAAGTTACTATATTACCCATCTATACCCAAAACGATTAGAAATTAGGTCACAGGGATCGTCATCATTGCGGGTTGATGTATCCCACGAAATTTTATGCAATTAACTGCAGAATAATCATGAAGTTTCGTCATTGCGAGGAGCGTAGCGACGTGGTTGATCCAGGGGCGAGTGGCATTGAATGAGATGTTAACGGTAATGTGAGTTAATGCCGTGGTTCGATTAGCAAGTTTTTTTAAATTTGCAAGATCGCAGATCCTCTCCCTGGATTGCCACGCGCGTAGCAACCGCAATGACGGAAGAAGAAAGAACCTACTTTCTAATCGCTTTGGGTATAACTAATCGGAAAAAACTGGAACAGAGTTGTTGTTAGTCCTGATGAGTCCTGAGTTTGAAAAAATTATTCGCAAGAATTTACCAATAACTCAATGGATACAAGTTAATTTAGGGTTTTCAATGCCGAAAAATATATCCTCCATTTCAGATTTAAGTTTTTTTGTCATACTGGTTCAAGTTCAAGGCAAGAATTAACTGCTACGACTATTTCTCCTGAAAAAAAAGTTACAAGTTTCAGAAAAAAAATAGAGGTTATCAATTTACAGATGAATATTTGGAAGAATTCTCAATTTACCCGATACTTTGCTTCTTTTAGCTTTAGCAGCTTTGGAGATTGGTTCGATATATTTGCTCTACAAGTTATATTTGTTCATGAATGGAATGCTTCACCTATATTATTGGGAATATTGCTTCTATTTTACTTTTTACCTTCAGTCATATTGGGACCAATGACAGGAACGATGGCCGATCGAGTAAGTCAGCGTAATTTGATGTTATATACAGATATTTTATCAGGAATATTTACTGCAGGCTTATTTTTTAGTGGGAGTAGTACACAAGCATTAGTCCTTTTATTCCTTAGATCTTGTACGATAAGTTTTAATATCCCTGCGCAACAGGCTTATGTTAAGCATGTAGTTAGTGATGAACATTTGTTAAAAGCAACAAGCTATATTACGATTATGTTTCAAATGTGCAAGGTTTTAGGCCCAATGGTGGGGGCTGCAGTGCTTATTCATGCACCTGCAAGATGGTGTTTAGCAATTAATACAATTAGTTTTTTGATTTCGGCAGTGATTTTGTTTGGTTTGCCAAGAGGCGAGATTGAAAAAACTGAGATTAAAAATAATCACTGGGTGAAAGATATGGTATCTGGAGCACAATATATTTGGGATACTCGTGTTCTTCGAATGACTATTATTCTTGTATCCGTATGGTTTTTTTGCAGCTTAGTAAGGCAAGCACAACTGGCACTTTTTCTAGCGCATTTGTTACCTGAGCAAGAGAATGCTTTAGGGATATTTATGGGTCTAGATGGTCTTGGTGCGGTTACGACAAGCGTAATATTGAGTCGCAAAACACACGTTCAAAAGCATGGGTTTTATTTTTTTTGTGGATTCTTATTATTAAGTATAGGCATACTGGGAGTCGCACTTTATCAGAGCAATTGGCCCCAGTATTTTTTATATTTTTCAGCAATTATAATAGGATCTGGAACGGGTATTTTATTAGTAATTTATAGTTATATTGTTAAAAAAGAAACACCAATGAATAAAATTGGATGTGTTTCTGGTATAACAGGGGCCTTACAAAATCTTGCATTAACAATGGGCACATTTTCAAGTGGATTTTTAATCCTAGGATTTGGTATTCGTAAGGTTTACTGTGGGTTAGCGATTGTCATGCTAATTTTAGGAATTTGTTCAGTCACTTTCTTTCGTCAAAAAAAAATTAAAGATAATCCTAAGTATTTTAAAAAAAATATATAAAGAAAAATTAGAAAGTTCAGAGCAACGCAGAAAATTACGCGATTTTCGAAATCAAATAACAAGCCTTTTACAGCTTGCAGAATTTGAAGTTAATTAAAACAATGAGACAAGATCCTATTTGGATCGAAAATTATAAAAATTTTATTGTCTCTATGGTTTTTGACAAAAATGATGTTAGCTTTGATAAATTTTATCAAAAGTTACAGCTGCTAACTAATAGGATTATAGCTCATCCAATTTTTTTTAACTTTGAAAAAAGTTAAAATTTTCTAATTAGTTTTTTATAGGTTGTATCCAGAAAACCTTATTTGCGAAAATTAAAAAGCATTCAATAAAACTTCTTGAAAAATAATTATTGCTATGAATTAATTCTCTTATTACTTTTATGCAGTGATTTCACGCTTAACACAATATCTTTAAATAACACTTCAAGAAGAATAATAAATATTGGTTACCTTCAGAACGTCACTAACTCAGTTCCGCTCGTTACGCTAACGAGGTATAATCAGGCACTTATAAAAACTAGGGTGTATCACTGTTAGCAGGCATTCTAAAGATTTTAGGTAACTGCTCACTCCGTAGCGGGGAACGTCCATCTTTGGGCTAAAAACGGCGAAAATCTTTTATCGAAATGCTCATTTATAACGCATAAACTGCGCTTTCTCAAAAATATTTTCGCCATTTTTATCGCCAAATCTGAACGTTCTTGGTAAACAGCAAGCTAAAGGGGCGAGCAGTTACGATTTTAGTTTGATATTGTCATCTAACCTATTCATTTCTAGCTATCGCATATAGCAAAAATCTCAATCAGGTTATGGCATTTTATTGTAATGATTGTATCAACTCCGTTATTTCCTTAATATCTGAGTTGAATCTTGGAGAAATACTATGATAACGATAAAGCCTGCTTCTAAGCAGGTACAGCAATTGGCTTTAAACGCTGTTGATTTTCATTGCCATGGCGTAGGAAGTTTTGATTTTACAAGTTGTTAGATCAATTGTTATTTTTAGCTTAAACTAAACATGGAGAGTAAAGTGAAACATTGAGGAAGCTAAGTTTTAGGAGGCACCCTCAGAAGAACGTTGATTTGGCTTAGCTATTAAGGAGTAAATTGATGAGGAAACCAGCAATGGACGTGCACCAACGATTAAAAGAGAAACACAGCTTTATCATCAACAGATTGAGCACGCGCGCATATTGAATCAATTGATCAATGCGTCCATTAACTTAGCAGATTATCATCTATTGTTGAAGCAATTTCATGCTTATATCCTGCCTTGTGAAAGCAGTATTCTTAATTCGTCTTGGCCATCATTGTTGGATGGTCGAGAAAAAACGAGCCGATTGATAAGCGACCTTTTAGATTTCGGGATCACTGATAATAAGCAATGTCAAGTGCTGCCACCCCTTATGCTGCCACCCCTTATCACCAGAGAGCAAATCATAGGCTATTTATATGTGATAGAAGGAGCAACTTTAGGCGGGCAGGTTATTGCAGGGATATTGCAAGATCGATTTGGACTTAGTGCTCAATATGGCGCTCGATACTTCAATAGTTATGGCTCGGACACCATGAAAATGTGGGGTGATTTTTGTGACCTTTTAAATCGAGTAAATGCGTTGCAAGAGCAGCAAGTATTGGTTTCAGCGTCCATGACCTACACGACGTTGATTGATTGGATGAATCAGGAATGGATGATTTCAAATGACAATTAAAAAGTACGAAAAAAACACAAATATAGCGCTTTGTAATAGCATGGAGCTTGGTGACTTGAGTCAAATACAGCCGTATGGTGTTTGGTTGGAGTTAGATTTAAAAATGCGGATTATTCAATACAGTAAAAATGCGCCTACTTTTTTAGAAACACCCCTCGCAGATTTATTAGACCACGATATTTTACATTTTTTAAAACCAGAGCGCTCAGAAGATGATATTGCCCTCTGGTTGACGACTCCATGCTCCCAATATAAACCCGCTATTTGGTCAACGCCGCAAAGTCAAATTCCAATTTTATTTTTTATTCGCCAGGAACAGGAGATTATTAGTCTAGAAATCGAACGAAATAGTGACCCGAATGTTCAATACAGTCCATATTCTTTTTTCAATGAGTCTGTAATGGCCACCATGAAAGAGGCACTACATTGCAAAACCATTGATGATTTGGCAAAAATCTTCTGTAAAAAAATTAAAACGATAACTGATTACCATCGCGTCATCATCTATCAATTTGATAGCCTTGATAATACAGGAATCGTAATTGGTGAAGCTTTTGATGAAGAGATGCCCTCTTATATTGGGTTGCGCTTCCCAGCTACAGATATTCCTGCTTCGGTTAGAGAAATGTATACAAGACTTTTTTTTCGATACATTCCCTCTATATTAGAAAAACCAGTTAAAATCGTCTCGATAGGAAGTCAAGAAAAACATCAGGTTATCCAGTTAAACAATAGCAACTTACGCATGGTAGCACCAGTTCATGTTAAGTATATGAGTAATATGGGAATTTGCTCTGCATTCTCTGTTGCTATCTTGCAAGAAGATAAATTATGGGGCTTAATTGCCTGTCATCATCGCAATCCTAAATACCTTTCCCAAAGTCATCGCCAACTGCTTGTTTTTTTTGCTAACGTATTTGCAACTCAGGCATTCGTTATTGAAGCTATTCAGAATTTTCATGAAGAACAGAAAGTTGGTGCAACATACACTGAACTCATGAACATATTTAGGCGCAGCAAATCACTTTCAGATGCTTTGGCAGAATATAATAACGAATTGATGCAATTGGTATCGTCCACAGGGATATCGGTTTATTTGCAAAATAAATTATTAAATTACGGTGAAACGCCCGATGATAAAGCGATTATTGAGTTAATTTCCTGGCTAGATAAAAAAGATTTTCTCACCAGCTACTATACAGATTCGCTTCCTTTGGAGTATGAGGTTGCTTCTGGCTTTAAAAATACAGCTTGTGGGGTTCTTGCTATTAAAATCACCCAGTTAGAAAATCATTATTTATTGTTTTATAAACCCGAGTTCATCAATATGATAGCTTGGGCGGGAGATCCTGGCCAACCTATTGAAGGTGATGGAAAACTCTATTCTCCAAGGGACTCTTTTGAACGATTTTTAGAAAAAGTTGAAAACAACTCATCACCTTGGACCCATCATGACATTAAATCAGCAGCATTGATTCAATCGCTGGTTGCTACCAGACAATTACAAGATATCTTACAAAATCAAGCTATGTATGATCCACTGACCCAGTTATTAAATAGACTTTATCTGGAGCAGACATTAAGTCTAGAAATAAAACGAGCCCTACGGGGATCGTATTCCTTAATTCTTCTGTTGGCGGACTTAGATCATTTTAAAAAAATTAACGACAATTTCGGTCATCAAGCCGGCGATGCTCTGCTGCAATCCTTTGCTCAGTTAATAAAAACTGAATTTCGTGTTTATGATTACAAATATCGTTATGGTGGCGAAGAGTTTCTAATTTTATTACCTAACACTACTATGGAAACGGCGCGAATCAAAGCAAATGAATTTCTTGTAAAAGTAAAAAAAATGCAGGTACAGTTTAATGGCAGTGTACTTCCTTCGATGACTATTTCTATAGGTATTTCAAGTTTTCCTGAGCATGGAAATGACGCTAGAACATTAATTGCTGCCGCTGATGCTGCTTTATATCAGGCAAAAGCGCAAGGACGAGATCGAGTGGTGGTAGCCTAAAATTAAACTTGGAATTTTTCTCTCTTATTTAGGGTGTCCGTCTCATTCATATTGCATCATCAATTCAGGCATCCAATATCATTGCCTCGGTCGCTCAGGAGAATAGTGCTTTGATTGACCGGTTTTTACCAGAAAAACTGGATCAGGAGTGTGATGAGGTTGAAGGCTTGAGTGACAGGCCCGACGCATTAATTTACAGCCACGTATGTCTACTGACATAAATTAATAATACTACTTTTGAGGTAACTACTTACTCCGTAGTGGTGAACGTCCTGATCCCCGCTTTCGCTGGGAGGGGCCTTACGCCGTTGGGGAAACGGCGGCTGATTTGTCAGATTTCTTAGTACGTTAATGGGACAGCCGTGTTGACGGCGATGCTTATATTAGTATTAAATAAGCTCATAAGTTGATACAGCGGGAATTACTGGTAAAAAATTGACACAGATTTATTCTGTAGAGGAGTTTCGCTCTATATGCAACATAAAGAATATCATCGAATAGAACGAATTGGTTGGTTACGTGCTGCAGTATTGGGTGCAAATGACGGTATTATCTCAACTGCGAGTTTGTTGATTGGGGTTGCTGCTGCTCATACACCCTATAATGGAATATTTGTAGCAGGGATTGCCGGATTAATTGCTGGTGCCATGTCTATGGCGGCAGGTGAATATATATCAGTAAGTTCTCAAGCAGATACTGAAAAATCTGCCTTAAAACGTGAAAAGGAAGAGCTGCAAGAAAATTTACCCAGTGAAATAGAAGAATTAACCACTATCTATATTAATCGTGGATTGCAGCGTGATTTTGCTGAAGAAGTTGTAAAGCAATTGATGGCTAAGGATGCATTAGGCACACATGCTCGCGACGAACTTGGAGTTACTGAAGTAACAAAGGCGCGCCCACTGCAGGCAGCAATGTTTTCTGCCTGCAGTTTTACTCTTGGATCATTATTACCTTTATTAATCTTTTTTATTGTTCCTAGAATCTACCTTATTCCTTCAGTATCAATAATGGCAGTTCTATTTTTAGCATTACTTGGAGCTGTGGCTGCAAGGGTTGGTGGAGCTCGAATATTAATAGGTTCATTGCGTGTTGTGATCTGGGGAACAATAGCGATGTTTGTAAGCGCAGGTATCGGCTCGCTGTTAGGCGTAGCATTATAAAATGCGATCACGACCCCAACATCATCTTATGGCATGAACAATCCCACCTGTTGTTCGCTCCAAAGTCCAATACAGCAGCAAGAGGCCCCAAACCTGACTGTTCTTGAATAATCAGACTTCACGGCGGGAATTGCTGCAATTAATACAATATTGGTATCTATTCAGCAAGTTTGAAGGTGAATTCACCGAGAACGTTCAGATTTGGTGATAAAAACGGCGAAAAT
>CAYGTS010000072.1:0-12999 GCA_964352905.1 uncultured Legionellales bacterium
ATATCTCCTTCAATCTTGCACGCTTCTTACGCTAATTTGAGGGGATCGGTGAGGTCTAATACATGAATATATTGAAGAATGGGTAATGCAGCAGCATACAGAAGAAGATGATGAAGTAGAAGAAGAAGAAGAAGATGATGATGAAGTAAATAACCTATATGATGCTTTTACCGCTAGATACCGCGAATTAGAAAACGCCGAGAATATTATAATGCAAGAGGGGGAGGAATTATCCGAAAATTTCATTACGTTAATTCATAATTTTTGTGAGAATCAAGAGGCAGACCAAGCTGATCTTGAACAGTTTGTTTATACAGAAGTTTCGCATATGCTTCTTGGTTATGCAGAAAATAAATACAGTGACTTTTCCCAGATCCCAGATGAAATGGCGAAGATTTATAACGAGTTAGAATGCAGTGATGAAATGGTAGCAAAAGAGTATACTCAGTTGAGAGATAGTATGGAAAACATTGTAAGTCTTGCCCGAGAAAGTCTTCGCTATGGCTTGGAAGTTGTTGACGAGCACGTTCATCTTTCATCCATCGCATGCTTAAAACAGGCTTTGCAGACTAGTGCTTTGGCAGACAATAGTCTGATAGAGTTAGAGGATCTTAAAGATGCATTCGCAGAAAAAGCGCGCGCAAGCAGATCTGAAGCACCGAGACCAAGGTGAGTAGCGGTTAATTTTTAACTGCCATCCTGTCTTGTGCGTGCATAGGTTACAGGTGACAAAAGAGTTTTAAATAAGGACCAAAAAAGCCTTTCACATGCATTGCTTCACAAGTTGTTGCTGCAGGTTGTTGGCCGATACTATGAGGCATGTCAGTACCACTAATGCTACCTGTATAGGGATTATTAGTTAAGCAATCCGCTGCGGCACCAGGGACCAAGTTACTTTTAGTCAATGCAATTGGATTATTTTGATCCGCTGCTACAAGCCCAGTCCAACAATAGCATAAGTCATCTTGTGAAAAATAAAAATTTTAACTCATTGATTATTAACAATCTCTTTAGTCACAATTTCGCCGCGCAATGAGTTGGTTAAGGCTTCGGTGATTGTAACGTTAACAAAATTGCCAATCATGCGCGGTTGACCGATAAAATTCACAATACGGTTGTTTTCTGTGCGTGCAGCTAATTGCTGCTGGTCTTGTTTGCGTGAATAGCCCATGACTAAAACGCGTTGCACACTGCCAATCATCGCTTGGCTTTTTTGCATTTCGAGTTCACGTAATTTCGCTTGTAAGATGGCCAAACGTTCTTTTTTAACACTCATTGGTGTGTCGTCGGCTAAATCAGCCGCGGGTGTGCCAGGGCGTGGGCTATAGATAAAACTAAACGAATGATCAAAATCCATTTGCTCAACTAAATCCATGGTGGCTTGAAAGTCTTGATCAGTTTCACCGGGGAAACCCACAATAAAATCAGAGGATAAACTGATATCAGGCCTGATTTTGCGTAATTTGCGAATGCGAGATTTATATTCCAGTGCAGTATAACCGCGTTTCATTAACGCTAAAATACGATCCGAGCCGCTTTGCACCGGTAAATGTAAATGATTGGCTAATTCGGGAATTTCTTTATAGGCTTGAATTAAATCATCGGAAAAAGCAAGTGGGTGTGAGGTTGTATAACGTAACCGCTCAATACCATCGATAGTCGCAGTATAGGCTAATAAATCGGCTAAGGTTGCAATGCCACCATCGTGTTTTTTGCCACGGTAATCATTAACGTTTTGGCCCAGAAAATTAATTTCGCGCACACCTTGTTCAGCTAACGCCACGCATTCTGCCAGTACGTCATCTAACGGGCGTGAAATTTCTTCACCGCGGGTATAAGGCACCACGCAATAACTGCAATACTTACTGCAACCTTCCATAATCGAAACAAAGGCACTCGGGCCATCGGCTTTGGGGGTAGGCAAGCAATCAAATTTTTCAATTTCAGGAAAGCTAATATCTACCACCGATTTTTTTTGTTGTTTAACATCAGACAACATTTGCGGTAAGCGGTGTAGAGTTTGCGGGCCAAATACCATATCAACATACGGCGCGCGTTGCAGAATATTGTCACCTTCTTGTGAGGCAACACAGCCCCCCACACCGATCACGATATGTGGTTTAGCGGCCTTAAGCTTACGCCAACGGCCTAATTCAGAAAACACTTTCTCTTGGGCTTTTTCCCTGATAGAACAGGTATTTAACAATAAAATATCAGCCTGCAGCGGATCATCCGTTAGCATCACTTGGTGCGAATCGCGTAAGACATCAAGCATTTTCGATGAATCGTATTCATTCATCTGACAGCCCTGGGTCTTGATATAAATTTTTTGAATCGTTGCCATGGTTTGATCTGTATATTGATAATTGATAAAGGCGTGTATTTTACCTGAATCTAGTGCAGTGGGCTAGGATGGATTTTGTTCAGTAATTCTCGCTGTAGCTTGGAACGGCCATATTTGGGCAATCTCGCGTTAAATCTGACCGTTCTTGGGTAATTCAGCATTACCTCGGGAATTGCTGGATTTTATTTTGCAGCGAGTCACTCAACATCACGCATGTGAATGACTGATTACGTATACACTTCGCTGCTCAACTGCGCGCGCAAGCTTGCGGTATTCAAGGACTCTTCAGAGCTGCTCATACGACAGTGGGTTTCATGCAAAAAGGGCAACAGTAGCAACGACAACACAAAGCATAATGGAATGCTTAGCAATGCCATTTGATAAGTATGAGCACTGTAAATGCGAATACCCGCCTCAAAGCCACCTTGCCAAAACAAATCAAGCAAGTAGCCAATTAAAGCTTGCAAGATGGCCGTGCCCAGCATGGTTAGCATGTTAGCAAAACCAAATGTGGTGGCGGTAATATTGTTGGGGGTGATTTCTCGTACTATTGCAAATACCAGTAAAAAGCTGCTGGCAAAAAAACCAAATAAAAATAAATAACTGGCGAGGAAATAATAGGAAATTGTTGGTTTGAATAGCACAATACTAATGCTAACGCAGGCACCTACGCTACCGAGTAATAATGGTTGGCGGCGTTTACCGATATAATTAGAAAACGCGCTCCAGAGTGGGCTGCCCAGCGCGCAGCCTAAATAAATCAATGAAATTAAGCCAGCACTATCGGTTTTTGATAAACCACAATTACGCATTAAAAAGGGCACACCCCACAATGCAGCAAAGGCAGGTAGCGGCGCAAACACTAAACCAGTATAGAGTGTGGCGATGGTAATTTTGCGGTTTTTAATTAACGTTTTCAAATTAGTAAAACAGGAAACCGGTTTACTTTGTGGTGCTAGTGCGGGTTTTTGCTCTTCTTTTACTAGAAATAATAACAATAAGGTTAGTATTACACCAGCAATGGAAAATAGCATCATGGTAAAGCGCCAGCCAACAGCATCGACTAAAAAGGCCAAAGGTGCTTGGCCAAAAGTGGCGCCCAGCATGCCAATCATGATCATGAGACCAACTAAAATCGCAAAGCGTTGTACGGGGAACCAGCTTGATGCCACTTTTAAACAACCAATCGCAGCGCAAGCTGAGCCTAAGCCAATTAATAAACGGCCTAATGCGGCAATGGCAATATGGTGCGCAAGCCCAAAAATAAGAACACCAAGGGTACAAGTGAATGCAGCAGTGGTTAATAATTTACGTGGCCCGAAGCGATCGAGCAAAATACCCACTGGAACTTGCATGCTTGCATACGCATAAAAATAAATCGCGGCAAGATAGCCAAGCCCACTGGCATTTAAATGAAAGGCATGCATGATATTAGAGCCCATGACGCTGGGTGAGACTTGAATTAAGCAATCATAAAAATAAAAAAATGCAGCAATGATCCACATTGCCCATAAGGCCAGAGGGGGTAATGTTTGGTTATTTTTTTGCATCATGCTTTTATGTTCCTTGTATAAAACTAAACTGCGTCATTGCGAGGAGCGTGGCACACGAAGCAATCCAGGGAAAGGATCTTCGATTTTTCAAAATTTAGAGCATTTGCTAGTTGGGCCACTGTCCTTTCAAGCATTACTTTTAATCTTTTGTTCAAAGCCACTTGCTGCTGGAGTGATTTACTTCGTTCTCAATGACAGTAATTTCATGCGCCTCATCTTACGCTAAGACCACAGCCAACGCGGTGAGAGATCTCTCACTCTTTTTGCCAGCCTGGGATGAAAACTTTAAACGAAATTAACTTAAATGAAAATAGCATTGCGATTATTCATGCAGAAAAAAATTAAAATTGATCATTTTTTGGCTAATTTCTCTAATAACAGTTCATTCACTATTTGCGGATTGGCTTTACCCTTGCTCGCTTTCATAATTTGTCCCACAAAATAACCCAATAATTTTTCATTACCTTCACGGTATTGCGTCACTTGTTGTAGATTATTGTTTAATATTTCATCAATAATGGTATTTAGTTGCGTAGTATCAGAAATCTGTGTTAAACCTTGCGCTGCAATAATCGCAGTAACATCTTTTTCACCTTGCCATAATTTTTCAAAAATATTTTTAGCAATTTTTCCTGAAATCGTATTATCAGCAATTTTGTTTAATAATTGCGCTAAATTTTCTGCTGTAATGGGAGATTGTGCAATGGTTAATTCATGTTTATTTAGCGCAGCTGAAAGATCGCCAATAATCCAATTCGCAACTATTTTGGCATTGGCTGAACATTGTTTGGCCACGTCTTCAAAATAAGCGGCGATTTTTTGATCAGCAATTAAACAATCGGCATCGTATTCGCTTAATTGATATTGCGTAATAAAACGTTGATATTTCGCGGTAGGTAACTCTGGTAAGGTTTTGCGAATGGCATCAATTTGTGTTTGTTCCACGATAATCGGTAATAGATCCGGATCGGGAAAGTAACGATAATCATTTGCTTCTTCTTTACTGCGCATGCTGCGGGTTTGATTAAGATCAGCATCATAAAGACGCGTTTCTTGCACCACCTTACCACCTGATTCAATAATATCAATTTGGCGTGCAATTTCATAATCGATCGCCTTTTCAATAAAGCGAAACGAATTAACATTTTTAATTTCAGTGCGCGTACCCAGTTTTTTTTCACCTGTAGGACGAATTGAAACATTCGCATCGCAACGAAAAGAACCTTCTTGCATATTGCCATCGCAAATTTCTAAGTAACGTACCAAACTGTGTAATTTTTTTAAATAAGCAACAGCTTGTTTAGCATTTTCAATCACTGGTGTGGTGACTATTTCAATTAACGGCGTACCAGCACGATTTAAATCAACACCGGTTAAATTTTGTAATGCAAGATGAGTTGATTTACCTGCATCTTCTTCTAAATGTGCGCGCGCAATCGTAATGCGTTTAGTGCGTTGATCTTCGAGCTCAATATCTAAATAACCATCATGCACGATCGGTAAATCGAGTTGGCTGATTTGATAGCCTTTCGGTAAATCCGGATAAAAATAATTTTTGCGAGCAAACACAGTATGTTTAGCAATAGTCGCATTGATCGCTAACCCCAATTTAATTGCCATGTTGATAGCTTGTTCGTTCACAACCGGTAATACGCCAGGATAGCCTAAATCAATAGCGCAAGCTTGGTGATTAGGCAAAGCGCCATAAGCATTGGCGGCACCTGAAAATAATTTACTGTTGGTTTGTAATCTGACGTGGACTTCTAGCCCAATCACTGATTCATACTGCATGCTGTTACTCACTTATTGAAATTGCGTGGGAACGCGCTGATGCCAATCAGTATTTTGTTGATAAAGATGGGCAATGTTTAATAATTTTTGCTCAGCAAAGTAATTGCCAATTAATTGCAAGCCAACGGGTAAATTCTTGCTAAAACCACACGGTACTGAAATAGCAGGTAAGCCGGCTAAATTAATGGCAATCGTATAAATATCACTGTGATACATCGAGACGGGATTATTCGTTTTACTGCCTAAGTCAAACGCCGTGGTTGGCGTTGCTGGGCTGATAATGACATCAACTTGTTGCAAGGCTTGTTTAAAATCCTCACAAATTAAGCGGCGAATTTTTTGTGCTTTCACATAATACGCATCATAATATCCAGCGGATAAGGCATAAGTGCCAAGCATGATGCGTCGCTTTACTTCATCGCCAAACGCCTCCCCTCGACTGCGTTGATAAAGATCATTTAAATCACGCGGGTTTTCACAACGATAGCCATAGCGCACACCATCAAAGCGCGCTAAATTACTCGAAGCTTCGGCTGGTGCTAAAATATAATAAGCAGGCGTTGATAACATGGCATGCGGTAAGTGAATATCAACAAATTCTGCGCCACATTTTTTTAACACAAGCATGGCTTCTTCAATTTTCTTGGCAACATCATGATCCAGTGATTTTCCAAAACATTCTGTGGCAATGCCAATTTTTAAGCCTTTAATGGGATTGTTTAAATCCACTGTGTAATCAGGCACGGGGTGATTAACGCTGGTTGAATCTTTTTCATCAAAGCCTGCTAAGACATTCATTGCATAAGCTAAATCTTCGGCGCTCGCAGCCATGGGCCCGGCTTGATCGAGGCTTGAAGCAAAGGCAATCATGCCATAACGTGAGACACGGCCATAAGTGGGTTTTAAACCGGAAACACCACACATTGCTGCGGGTTGGCGAATGGAACCGCCCGTATCAGTGGCAGTGGCTAAAGGCGTTAAACGCGCTGTAACGGCTGCCGCTGAGCCGCCGGATGATCCGCCAGGAATTTTTAGTGGATCCCACGGATTCGTGACAGGGCCATAAAAACTATTTTCATTGGATGAACCCATGGCAAATTCATCCATATTTAATTTGCCTAGCATCACCATGCCGGCTTGATGGCCGTTAGCGACTAACGTGGCATCGTAAGGTGCAATGAAATTATCCAACATTTTTGAGCCGCAACTGCTTTTAATACCTTCTGTGCAAAAAATATCTTTATGCGCAATCGGGATCCCGGTTAAAGGGTGTGCGTGATCGCTGGCTAAACGTTGATCAGCTTGCTGCGCTTGCTTTAGCGCTTGTTCTTCACAAATCGTAATAAAACTGTTTTGCGCAGGATTAAATTGTTTTATACGATCTAAAAAATGCTGTGTGAGTTCAGTTGCGCTAAAAGTTTTAGCCCGTAGTTGCTGGATTAATTGCGAAATAGAATAGGAATGCATGGTGGATCCTTTTATTATTCGATAACTTGAGGCACTAAAAATAAATCATCAGCTTGCTGCGGCGCTAAGGCTAAAAATTGCTGATGCTGATCCGTTTCCGTCACGCTATCGGCGCGCAAACGTTGCACTTGATCAAGCGGGTGATACAGGGGAGCGACATTGCTGGTATCCACTTCATTCATATGCTCTACAAGTGTTAAAATATTGGTTAACTTTTCGGCAAACAGCGTTATTTCGTCATCGGTGATACTTAAGCGTGCTAGATGAGCAATTTGTTTGATATCATCATTGCTTACTTTCATGTGCGGTTCCATTATTATCAATTTTGGGTTGGCAATTATAACTGAAGCGTTGCTAAGGTAGCAAATATGTTAGAAACAGATTTTTTAAAAAAAGCCTTAGAACTGGCACGACGTGGCGAGGGCCAAACTGCCCCCAATCCGGCCGTTGGTGCGGTGCTGGTTAAGGAGGGCCAAGTGATTGCAACGGGTTATCATCACTACGCGGGCGGCCCACATGCCGAACGTGAAGCCTTAGCAGCAATGAATGATGCCAGCGGTTGTGATCTATACGTGACCTTAGAACCGTGTTGTCACCAAGGTAAAACCCCGCCGTGCACCGATTTAATTATTAATAAACAGATCCGCCGTGTTTATTTTAGCGAACGTGATCCCAATCCACTCGTTGCCGGTAAAGGCCAAGCGGCATTACAACAAGCGGGTATTTTCTGTGAACAACGTGAGCTGCCGGAAATCACTGAATTTTATCAAGGATATCGCTATTGGCAACAAACCAAAAAAAGTTTTGTGGTACTAAAAATCGCGATGAGTTTAAACGG
Organism: uncultured Legionellales bacterium; assembly: GCA_964352905.1. Taxonomy (GTDB): domain Bacteria; phylum Pseudomonadota; class Gammaproteobacteria; order JAHCLG01; family JAHCLG01; genus CAYGTS01. The sequence goes on from CAYGTS010000072.1 coordinate 7,994, forward strand.
GATCACCGCGTTACAACGGCCACAACGCTTAATGTTAACCAGTGAAGCAAGTCATTATTTTACGCATCAACAACGCAAAATCAGTCATGCTATTTTAACCTCTGTTAAAACAGTGCTGAAGGATGATCCCCAACTTAATACGCGCCTAGTGGATGAGACAATCAAAAAGCCGGTTTTCGTGATTGATCGGGATTTAGATTTTCCGGTGAGTGCCAAATTAATGAAAACCGCAGAGCGCATCACGTTATTGCACCAACAGGCAGTAGATCAGCGAAAATTACAGGCACTTCTAGCTGCTGGTATTGTTTGTGTAGCCATAGATGCAACAACCGCAGGCTTGGATTTAGCCAAAGTCTTGGAGTATATCAGCCAATTAGGCTTGCATGTGCTATGGGTTGAAGTGGGTGCGCGTTTGGCACGGCAATTATTGCAGCAACAGCTGGTAAATAAATGTTATCTCTATATTGCACCCAAGGTGATTAATGAGGCCGGAGATAACCTATTTGACAGCCAATATGATTTGTTCCAAGGCGCAAATCAGTTACAATGGCGCCTTTATCCACCGGATATTTGTTGTGAGATTGATTATAGGGTGGAGGGTAAAAGGTAAAACATGTATACCGGTTTAATTGATCACGGCGGAGTTGTCATAGCAATTACCAAAACTAAAAAAGGTTATCGCGTGACGATCCGTTGCCAATTTCAAGATTTAAGCTTAGGTGAAAGCATCGCTGTTAATGGCGTGTGTTTAACTGTGGTTGAAATTTTAGATGAGTGTTTTGTTGTTGATATTTCGCCTGAAACCTTGGCACGCAGCAATTTACACTTTTTAGACAAAGGCAATGTTGTTAACCTAGAACGTTGCTTGCGCTTAAACGATCGCCTAATGGGGCATTTAGTGCAAGGTCATGTTGATGGCATGGTGACAGTTATTGCAATAAATCCCTTAGCCGAGTATCACGAAATACACTTTAGTTTACACGGTGAGTTAGCGAAAAATTTTATTATCCCGAAAGGCAGTGTCGCGTTAAATGGCATTAGTTTAACCATTAACGAAGTGACCGAAGACTCTTTTAGCTGCATGATTATTCCGCACACCTTTAAAATCACCAATTTAAATTTATTAAACGTGGGCGACAAAGTTAACATTGAATATGATTATTTTGTTAAAACCCTGTTTAATTTCTATCAACAAAATAAAGGCATAATATGAACAAGCTTGCTAAAATCGAAACCGTTATTCAGGATCTGGCACAAGGCAAAATGATTATTTTAGTCGATGATGAAGATCGTGAAAATGAAGGTGATTTAGTGATTGCAGCCGATCATGCCACGCCTGAAGCCATTAATTTTATGATTACGCACGCGCGTGGTTTGGTCTGTTTATCCATGACCAGTGATAAGATCGATAGCTTAAATATTCCCTTAATGGTTAAAGAAAATAAAACGCGTTGGCAAACTGCTTTTACCTATTCGATTGAAGCCGCAGAGGGTATTACTACCGGTATTTCCCCCTTTGATCGCGCGCATACCATTAAAACTGCGATTGCTGATGATGCTAAACCCGAAGACATTATCATGCCAGGTCATATTTTTCCGCTACGTGCTCGCGATGGTGGCGTGCTCGTGCGGGCGGGTCACAGTGAAGGCGGTGTGGATTTAGCCAGAATGGCTGGCTTAAAACCAGCGGCGGTGATTTGTGAAGTCATCAAAGATGATGGTCACATGGCGCGTTTGGATGACTTATTTGTTTTTGCCAAAAAACATCATTTAAACATTGCCAGCATTAATGATTTGATCCGTTATCGGCGTGCTAAAGAAAGTTTAATTACCGAAGTTGCGCGCGCGCGTTTACCCTTACACGGATTGGGTGATTTTGAAGTGGTCGTATTTGAAGATAGCATTGATCATTTACAACATATTGCCGTAGTCAAAGGGCAAGTTGATCCGTTGCTGCCGTGCTTAGTACGCGTGCATTCAGAATGTTTAACCGGCGATGTGTTTGGTTCGATGCGTTGTGATTGCGGTTGGCAACTTGATTGTGCGTTAGCGCAAATTGCGAAAGAGGGAGGTGTGTTGTTGTATATGCGACAAGAAGGGCGTGGCATTGGATTTGCCAATAAAATTCGTGCCTATGCGTTGCAAGATGAAGGTCTTGATACGGTTGAAGCGAATCATCGCTTAGGTTTTCCCGCTGATTCGCGCGATTATGGGATTGGCGCGCAAATTTTACGCGCACTTGGGATCAAGAAAATGCGTTTACTTACCAATAACCCACGTAAATTATACGGTGTTGATGGTTATGGGATTGAAGTGGTAAGTCGCGAAGCAATTGAAGCCACCCCTAATCAAGAGAATATCGATTATTTAAGAACGAAACGTGATAAACTCGGCCATCTTTTACAAAATAGTTTGGGCGAAAAACATGACAAAAAATAATCACATTGCGATTGTTACCAGTGAGTTCAATAAACCGATCACGGAAAAATTATACCAAGGTGCAATTAATCAATTACGCACACTCGATTATGCGCAAGAGTTAGTAACATCGATTTGGGTACCAGGGGCGGTAGAAATCCCTTTAACTGCCGATAAATTAGCAGCAACCGGCCAGTATGCAGCAGTAATTGCACTGGGTGCAGTGATCCAAGGTGAAACCGATCATTACGACTACGTGTGCCAAATGGTGAGTTTAGGTTGCCAACAAGTCGCGTTAAAATATCAATTGCCGATTATTTTTGGCATTTTAACCACGCAAAATGCTGAATTAGCCTTTGCGCGTTGTGGCGGTAGTAAAGGTAACAAGGGCGCTGAAGCGGTTACCACTGCGTTACGCATGATCGAGATTTTGCAGAAGATAGATTTATGCGCCAGTTATTAATACAATGGTATAACAAATACCTCTCCAAACCAGAAGCGCTAATGCTGCTGATTTCAATAGTGGTTATTTTACTGGTGATCTTGTTCATGGGGCGCATGTTAGCCCCCGCGATTGTTAGTTTAGTATTAGCTTATTTATTACAATCCGTGGTGGCGTTTCTCGAGCGTTGCAAAGTACCGCATGGCTTTGCCGTGATTGTTGTGTTTGTGCTTTTTTTAGGTTTAGTGGTGCTAACCTTATTTGGTTTGATGCCAACTTTGTGGCAGCAAATCAGCAACTTCGTGCATGAAATTCCTAATATGCTCAATCAAGTGCAAGCCTTATTAATGCGTTTGCCACAGAACTATCCTGATTACATATCTGTCGATCAAGTGCAACATGTTATCGCTGAATCTAAATCACAGTTCGCGCAATTTGGACAACTTGTTTTATCCTTCTCGATTTCATCGATTCCGGGGATTATTGCGTTAATCGTTTATTTAGTCTTAGTGCCCTTATTAATTTATTTTTTCTTAATGGATAAAGCCCTGTTAGTGAATTGGTTTCGCCAATTTTTACCTGAAGATCGCCGTTTGATTTTGCAAGTGTGGAAAGAAGTGAATGAGCAAATTGGTAATTATATTGGCGGCAAAATTACTGAAACCATTATCGTTGGCGTGGTGACCTACATTACCTTTGCTTTAATGAGTATGCCCTATGCGGTTTTATTGGCTGCGATTGTTGGGTTATCGGTGATTATCCCGTATATTGGTGCCGTGCTAGCAACCATTCCGGTGGTGATTATTGCTCTTGTTGAATGGGGTTTGTCTTCACACTTTTTCTATTTAATTTTAGCCTACACCATTATTATCACCTTAGATGCGAACGTGCTGGTACCGGTATTATTTTCTGAAGTAATGGATTTACATCCGGTTGCTATCATCATGGCAATTTTAATCTTTGGTGGTTTTTGGGGTTTTTGGGGAATATTTTTCGCTATCCCACTTGCCACTGTGGTTAAAGCGGTGTTAACCGCCTGGCCTAAGACCGCCAGCAAACTGGAATAGCAGTATTTTTAACAGCAATTCCCTCAAATCTGACTGTTCTTGAGTAATCAGACATTACGGCGGGAATAGCAGTATTTTTAATAGTGCACTTTCAAAATACGCCGTATTTAGCCCAAACGCCAGTCCTCTTGATAAGCGGGGATCAGGGCGTTCCCATCTACATGGTGAAAAGTGGACAAAAAATCCAAGCGTGAAAGATGCGCGGCATTTACAGCTTTTTATGCAAGAATATCAACAAGCCAAACAAGCTGTGATTGTGTGCCGAACACCATTTCGGCGTGAAATCGCTAAAAATATTGTTGCCATTCCGTGGATGGAATGGCAATCGTTCCTCGAAGGTATCTACTCACCCCGTTAGGCCAGTATTTACCAAGAACGTTCAGATTTGGTTGATAAAAACGGCGAAAATATTTTTGAGAAAGCGCAGTTTATGAGTTATAAATGAGCATTTCGATAAAAGATTTTCGCCGTTTTTAGCCCAAAGATGGACGTTGCCTGCTACGGAGTGAGCAGTTACCCTCGAAGAAAAGTTTATAAACCTGTCAACTTAAGCCTTAACCAACTGGATCGCGACGAGGTTTTTATAATTTAAACTCATGGCATTGTTCTCATAACGACCATTCATCCCGCCATCAATGGCAATATCATTACCATGACACACGCCAACTAAGGCTTTAGCGGGTTCTTTATTAGTGCTATAAGATCCTTTAATGTTACCGTTGTCATCAACATGAATCGTCGCAGTCACCGTACCGGTGTTGCTCGCAACGGTACGATAATGTCCTTGCCAACTGCCTGATTGTAGGGCACAAGACGTTGTGCTAGGATTTTGAATTTTATCATTTTTTGCTGATTTTGCTGCTGCCAATAGCGGCATGCTGATCATTGCTGCGATTGCTAAGGTACTGATTTTTTTAAACATAGCTTTAAGCCTTTTTGTAGGTATAAAGTCGTTATTATAGCCTGTGGCGAGGCAAAAGGCTAGGGGAACCGAAAAGTATGTACTCTTCGGCTTTCATTCTGCGGCCAGCAATTCCCGGTGTAGCGAGGAACAGCCATATTTGGGCAATCTCACATTA
>CAYGTS010000073.1:0-12883 GCA_964352905.1 uncultured Legionellales bacterium
AATGTGAGATTGCCCAAATATGGCTGTTCCTCGCTACACCGGGAATTGCTGTTACTCAATCCCAAGCTGACCATCTGAGGGCATCGGTAATCCAAAGCGTTGGTGGTTTTCAATGGATTGACAGAGACGTTGTTCGCCAGGGCTTGCGTTATTAGATTCTGCACCATTGCAACTTTTCATGATTTCATTAATTCTGGCTTGTCTTCTAGCATCTAACTGCTGCTGTTGTTGCTGTTGCATGGCCTTTAACTGCAAATGTTGTTGCCTAATTAAATTTTGTTGCAACATTAATTGCTGTTGCTGATACAACCACCATTGCGTTTGTGCTTGCACATTATTATCGGTTGAAATAGTAACATTTGGCCTCGCACTGTGGAATGCCTGATAATCCGTGCCCAAGCTATTCGAAACCGTGGTATTGGGTACCGGGGACGGCATATGCGGTAGTGTAGGGTTATTAATGTTTATGGTTGCGGCAAAGCCAAGCGACGCAAATAAAAAAAGGATACTGCCAAAAATTAATTTATATTGCATGGTGATCTCCTACAAACTAATTACAGTATATGCGAATTCCCCTGTTTCTGCAGCTTATCAGAAAAGCGATAAATCGCGATAATGTGGCCAATTGATTGAATTAACTCAGCATTGAGCGTTTGACAAATTTGCTTAGTCAAGCTGCCACGTTCATCTTTATCGGCAGCATTCACACGCACTTTGATAAGTTCATGATCAAGCAAGGCGCGATCAATCTCGGCTACAACACTTTCGGTTAAACCGTGCTGACCAAGAATCACAATAGGCTGCAAATGATGAACGCGTTTTTTTAATTGGCGTTTTTGGAGTTCTGAAAGTGGCATAGTTAAATCTTCTTTAAAATACGTTATAATCGCGCATCATAATACAAAAACACTGACTATACCAATACACCAATACCCATGAAACGTAAACAATCCTCACAGCGCTGGCTTTCTCGGCAACATAGCGATGAATATGTGAAAAAATCACAATCGCAAGGTTTTCGATCGCGTGCGGCGTATAAGTTACTTGAAATACAAGAAAAGGACCATATCTTTAGAAGAGGCATGACTGTTGTTGATCTTGGAGCAGCCCCTGGCAGTTGGGCGCAAGTTGCCAACTCATTGATAGGTGACACAGGCAACCTTATTGCATTGGATATCCTACCCATGCAAGCCATCGCGGGGGTTAACATCATACAAGGGGATTTTACGCAAGAATCCTGCCTGAATGAACTACAAGCATTACTAAACACAACCCAACTTGATGTGGTGCTGTCTGATATGGCACCGAATATGAGTGGCAACAAAGTTGTTGATCAAGCAAAAAGTGTCTATCTTGCTGAATTAGCATTAGATTTTGCGGTAAATCAACGGGCTAATTGTTTTTTAATCAAATTGTTCCAGGGAGCCGAAGTCGACTCCTATCTAAAAGCGATCAAGAGCCATTACAACGAGGTAAAAATACGTAAGCCAGATGCATCACGCAAAGAATCAAAAGAATTTTATTTGTTGGCACGTAATTTAAGAAAGTCATCAAAATAATGTAAAACTTTTGGTATAACAACAGATTTTATATTAGTATTAAAGTAGAGCTGTAAAAACTGAGGTACCCACCTTGAACGACATGTTAAAGAATTTATTCCTGTGGCTAATCATTGCCATCATTTTAATTTCGGTGTTTAGCAATTTTGGCCCGCGCCACGCTAATATGCAGAAGATCCCTTATTCCGCTTTTATTGAAAATGTGAACGACAATAAAGTGAGTTCCGTGATGATTGAAAATCGTGTCATTACTGGCAAAAACAGTGATGGTGCATCATTTACAACCTACTTGCCGGTACCTGAAGATAGCGTTTTACTGAATGAATTATTGGCCAAAAAAGTTGAAGTTAACGGTAAGCCACCGGAACAACCTAGCTTGCTGATGCATATCTTCATCAACTGGTTCCCTATGATTTTATTGATTGCTGTTTGGATTTTCTTCATGCGCCAAATGCAAGGGGGCGGCGGTGGTCGTGGCGCCATGTCGTTTGGGCGCTCACGCGCGCGCTTACTTGGTGAAGATCAAGTTAAAGTAACCTTTGCTGATGTTGCTGGTTGTGAAGAAGCCAAAGAAGAAGTGGTAGAACTTGTTGACTTTTTACGCGATCCTGGCAAATTCCAAAGCTTAGGCGGCCGCATTCCGCGTGGCGTTTTACTGGTTGGTTCACCGGGTACCGGTAAAACCTTGCTAGCAAAAGCGGTAGCTGGTGAAGCCAAAGTGCCATTTTTTACTATTTCAGGTTCTGATTTCGTTGAAATGTTTGTGGGTGTTGGTGCTTCACGTGTGCGTGATATGTTTGAACAGGCCAAAAAGCATGCGCCTTGCATTATTTTTATCGATGAAATCGATGCTGTAGGCCGTCATCGTGGTGCAGGCTTAGGCGGTGGCCATGATGAACGCGAACAAACCCTAAACCAATTACTCGTTGAAATGGATGGCTTTGAAGGTAATGAAGGTATTATTATCATGGCTGCAACCAACCGCCCTGATGTTTTAGATCCTGCTTTATTGCGCCCTGGCCGTTTTGATCGCCAAGTCGTGGTACCGTTACCCGATATCCGCGGGCGTGAACAAATCTTAAAAGTTCATATGCGTAAAGTGCCTATCACCGAAAATGTTAGTGCATTAACCATCGCACGTGGAACACCAGGTTTTTCAGGGGCCGATTTGGCGAATCTGGTTAACGAAGCTGCCTTATTTGCAGCGCGTTCCAATAAAAAATATGTGAGCCAAGAAGAGCTTGAAAAGGCCAAAGATAAAATTTTAATGGGTGCTGAACGCAGATCTATGGTTATGAATGAACAAGAGAAAAAACTGACCGCCTATCACGAAGCAGGGCATGCGATCGTGGGCCGTTTAGTGCCATCACATGATCCCGTTTATAAAGTTACAATTATTCCGCGTGGTCGCGCACTCGGTGTTACCATGTTTTTACCCGAACAAGATCGTTATAGCTATACCAAAGAGCGTTTAAACAGCCAGATTTGCAGCTTATTCGGTGGGCGCTTAGCTGAAACCATTATTTTTGGGCCTGATCAAGTCACCACTGGTGCTTCGAATGATATTGAGCGTGCCACCCAAATTGCGCGTAACATGGTTACCAAATGGGGCTTATCTGATAAGTTAGGACCCTTGAGTTACGGTGAAGATGATGGTGAAGTGTTCTTAGGTCATTCAGTAACGAAGCACAAAGAAATTTCTGATGGCACAGCAGCTACGATTGATGGGGAAGTTCGCCATATTATCGATACTAACTATAAACGCGCTGAAAAAATCTTGCAGGATAATCTTAGTACGTTACATCTCATGGCAGAAGCACTCATTAAGTATGAAACCATTGATGAGAAACAAATCAATGAAATCATGCAAGGTAATGCGCCTACACCACCAGCTGATTGGAATGATGATCAATCCAAACCGCCATCTGCTAATAGCGACAAGGCAGAACCGGTGAAACGTGATAAATCTTCACCAAAAGCAGATAATATTAATTCAGTACCAGGTACGGAATCAAAATAGTAATTATTGGTATTGAATCTTATCGATCAAACTTGTAAAAAAAAGCCGCATCCCAAAGTTGTACGGCGGCTTTATCATGAATAAAGCTTTTGCGCTATATGCATAAAAAATCTCCAGTATGTCGATAATTATCCGACATACTGGTTGTTTTTCCAGGTGGTTTTTAGCACAAACGCCAGTCTTCGCAAAGGCGGGGATATGGCTGTTCCTCGCTACGCCGGGAATTACTGCATCTTACCATAATAAAACGTAATAATACTGGTATGTTGGGCAAACTGCTCAGTATATTTTATCACGGCTATGCTGTGCAGCTAAGATAGAAATGTGTTACTATCTGTACCAATATTGTTACACCGAGAATAAGTGAAAAATGTACCTAACTAAAAAAAAAGCTATTCAGTTAGCTACTCAAAAAGTTCAAGCCAAGCATGCAGAAAAAAAAACGACGGAGTTACATCATAAATTAAACTGCACGATTAGGCTAAAGGAAACAACAAAAACACTTCACGCTTGGCTTGATTTACGTGATGAGAATACGCTTAAGTTTTGGGATCAGCAAGTCATGGGCATGGGAGGTATAAAATATCCTTTTAGGAATGGAGTTAAAACTACAACCTATCGTATTCCGCATCGCGTTTTTTATGCAATGCAGAAACTCTCTTCTTGTATTAGAGCTAACAACACCTCTGATAATGATTTAGCCAAAGTATCTGATATTTTAGCAGGAACATCTACAAATTGCCAAGCTAGTCACAGTTGGGGTGATAGGTTTTCTTTTTTCCGTGCACAAGCAACGAAAACGTTTTATAAACAAGCAGTAGCAACATTAAATTTCCCGCTACAACTTCAAATGTAAATTTTAGCTAAGGTTCGTCTTGTTAGCGCAAATAGGGGGGTTCCCATCTACATGGTGAATAGTTACCATTGAGTTTTGCAATACTATCCGGTGCCTACATGCTATACGCTAACAATCTTCATTACCAATTTAAACCTGTTGCTGCTCAGCCTTTTCAATGTGGTGAGCAGCAATTAGATCTAGCGCGACCGAATATCATGGGTATTATTAATACGGGATCGGCATCATTTTGTGGAAAAAATCGCATTACGAGCGATCCGCAATCCGCATTAGCTTGCGCCAAAGACATGCATGCAAGTGGTGCTACGATTATTGATATTGGTGGTGAGCCAACCAATCCGAATTTAGCAAAACTAAAGCAGGATCCACAAGCTGAAATTGATCGTGTTGTGCCAGTGATTGAATTAATTCACCGCGAATTAGATGTCGTCATTTCAATCGATACTTCATCGCCATTCGTCATGCAAGCAGCAGTGCAAGCGGGTGCGAATATGATTAATGATGTGCGCGCATTACGAATGCCTGGCGCTTTAGCCATGGCTGCCAAATTAGCTGTGCCAATCGTTTTAATGCACATGAGTCATGTGCACGGTGTGGCGAATTCAGATCATAAACAATCTCACAATAGCATTGCGGCGATTAAATCTTTTTTAATCACAAGACGCCAAGTTTGTATTGAAGCAGGCATTGCGGCATCACAAATCATGCTTGATCCTGGTTTTGGTGGTGGTAGCTTTGGCAAGAGCGATAATGAGAATTTGGCTATTATTCATCATGTAAACGAATTTGTGGCACTGGGATCGCCGGTTTTAATAGGTGTTTCGCGCAAATCCACAATAGGCAACATCTTAGATTTAGCGGTTGCAGATCGTTTAGTAGGTGGTATAGCATTAGCCGTTATGGCAATCAGTCATGGTGCACGCATCATTCGCACCCATGACGTTAAAGAAACGGCGCAAGCAGTGCGCATCGCACAAGCGGTGTTAGAAGAGGAATAAGGTTAAATGACAGCTAAAAAAAAGGTGTTTGGCACCGATGGGATCCGCGGTAGGGTGGGTAAAGATAATTTAACCCCTGAATTTTTTGTGAAACTCGGTTGGGCTGTTGGTAAAGTGCTTGCGCGTGCTGGTGAAAGTAAGGCATTAATTGGCAAGGATACGCGTATTTCAGGCTATATGTTTGAATCTGCGATTGAAGCAGGTTTATCTGCAGCTGGGGTTGATATATATCTACTAGGCCCAATGCCAACTCCTGGTATTGCCTATTTAACCAAAAGCTTACGCGCGCAATGTGGCATTGTGATCAGCGCATCGCATAATCTATTCGAAGACAATGGCATTAAATTTTTTAATGCGCAGGGGACCAAACTGGATGATGCCATTGAAGCTGAAATTGAAAAGCAATTAAATGAACCGCTCACGGTGGTGGCCCCACATTTACTAGGCAAGGCCATGCGAGTGGATGATGCAGAGGCGCGTTACATTGAATTTTGTAAAAGCCAGTTTAAAAACGATAGTGATTTAAGTGGGATGAAAATCGTTGTTGATTGTGCCAATGGCGCAACCTATAAAATTGCGCCAATGATTTTGCGTGAATTAGGCGCGAATGTTATTGATATTGGTGTTAATCCCGATGGCTTTAATATTAACGAACACTGTGGTTCAACCAATCCTAAAATTTTGCAAACCTTAGTTAAAGCAGAACAAGCTGATATTGGCATTGCACTGGATGGTGATGGCGATCGTTTAATTTTAGTTGATAATAAAGGTGAAGTTGTTGATGGCGATGAAATATTATTCATCATTGCTAAACGCTACTTAGAAAGTAATCATTTAATTGGCGGTGTTGTTGGCACGCTAATGTCTAACATGGGGTTAGAGCTGGCTTTACAAGATTGTGGTGTTGATTTTATTCGTACTGCCGTTGGCGATCGTTATGTTGCCGCAGAATTAATCCGCACCGGTTGGATTTTGGGCGGCGAATCATCTGGGCATATTATTTGCCGTGATGCAACCACAACCGGTGATGGTATTGTATCAGCCTTAAAAGTGTTACTAGCGATGCGTGCCACGAACAAAACTTTGCATGAACTAAAATCTGGCATGACTAAATTTCCACAATTAATGATCAACATTCCGTGCGAACACCCTGAAATGATTAATCATTCACAAAAAATGCAACAAGCGGTGCAACAAGTTGAATCAGAATTAAAAGGACGGGGTCGTGTATTGGTGCGTCCTTCTGGGACTGAACCTGTTGTGAGAGTCATGGTTGAAGCGCAAGATCGCAACTTGGTTAATCTTTATGCGCAACAATTAGCCGATGTCGTTAAAGCTGAAAATAGTTTGTAAGTTGAGTCATAAAGTTGTACCCTTAGCGGCAAATTGAATAGAGAGTAAACAGTAGCAATGCGAAAAAAAATCATTGCCGGCAATTGGAAGATGCATGGCAACAAAGATTCAATCAAACAATTAATCAATGGCATTGAGTTCAAAATTGATTTCAACAGCGATGTTGAGTGCATTGTATTCCCACCCACTATTTACATTGATTATGTTAAGCAACTCACCACTAAAAACGCATTAAAAATCGGTTCGCAAAATTTATGTTTTCGTGAAGAAGGCGCTAGCACGGGTGAAATTAGTGGTGCTATGTTACAGGATTGTGGTTGTCGCACTGTTTTAGTTGGGCATTCTGAAAGACGCCATATTTTTCAAGAAAGTGAAGAAATTGTTGCTGCGAAATTTATTCAAGCGCAAAAATATGGTTTAATACCCATCCTTTGTGTGGGTGAGACAGAAAGTGAGCGCGAACAAGGTATGACTAATGCGGTTATCAAGGCACAAATTGATCAAGTAATGAACTTGCAAGATGTGACTTTATTTGCAAAAGCCGTGATTGCCTATGAACCGGTGTGGGCAATTGGCACAGGTAAAACGGCAAGCCCTGATCAAGCACAATACGTTCATCATATGATACGTCGCTATATCGCGCAGCAATCCCCGGCCATAGCTGAGGAATTAAGCATTATATACGGTGGTAGCGTTAAGCCAAATAATGCTAAAGCATTATTTGGCCAGCCCGATATTGATGGCGGTTTAATTGGCGGTGCATCGTTGGATGCAGTCGCGTTTGTTGAAATATATCATTCAGCGAGATAAAAAAATGCAACAACTTATATTAATATTACATGTTATCATTTCGATTTTTTTAATTGTGTTAGTGTTGCTCCAGCACGGTAAAGGAGCCGATATGGGTGCTGCCTTTGGTAGCGGCGCATCACAAACGTTATTTGGTAGCCAAGGTTCGGGCTCATTTTTAATGAAAATAACGATTGGTTTTGCGATAGCCTTCTTTTGTACGAGTCTTTTGCTAGGTTATTTTGCAGCACACTCTAACCAAGATAGTTTGCAATTACCTGGTAAGACACCTGTGCAACAAAAGAGTTAAATAATGCCGAAATGGTGGAATTGGTAGACACGCTGTCTTGAGGGGGCAGTGGCTATTAGCCGTGCCGGTTCGAGTCCGGCTTTCGGCAGATTTTTTTAGCATCTTCGTCATTGCAAGTCCGTAGGACGAAGCCAGAGGCGAGTGGCCAGTGAGTGAGATAGTAAAGGCGATGCAGGTTAATACCCGCAGTGCGACTGGAAAGTAATGAGAAACACCAACCCCAGTTGCTTCGTTTCCTGGATTGCTTCGTCGCTAACGCTCCTCGCAACGACGAAGATCCCGTTATTGCGTCGTTCTACGGACTCGCAACGATCAAAGCGCTTTTGCAGTAATTTAAGGGGAAGCAAATATGCTAGCAGAATATTTACCAATATTAATCTTCATTGGTGTTGGTTTAGTCATTGGCGTAGCACCCGTTATGGCGGGTTGGATTTTAGGACCTAAAAAACCCAATAAAGAAAAATTATCTGCTTACGAATGTGGTTTTGAACCCTTTGAAGATGCACGCATTCCTTTTGATGTGCGTTTTTATCTGGTTGCCATTTTGTTCATCTTATTTGATTTAGAAACCGCTTTTTTCGTACCCTGGGCGATTGTCTTGCGTCATTTAGGGTGGGGTGGTTTATTATCCATGGCCATATTTTTATTGTTGTTGCTACTAGGCTTTATTTATGAATGGAAACGAGGAGCGTTGGAATGGGAGTAACCAAATCAGAACAGCAGCAAGGATTTGTCACAACCAACGTACAAAAATTAGTGGATTGGGCGAGAACCGGCTCTATGTGGCCGATGACGTTTGGGCTTGCCTGTTGCGCAGTTGAAATGATGCATACCGGTGCTGCGCGTTACGACTTAGATCGCTTTGGCGTCATGTTCCGCCCAAGCCCCCGCCAATCTGATGTCATGATTGTTGCTGGTACCTTGTGTAACAAAATGGCACCTGCATTACGCAAAGTTTATGATCAAATGCCAGAGCCGCGTTGGGTGATTTCTATGGGATCTTGCGCTAATGGTGGTGGTTATTATCATTATTCCTATTCAGTGGTGCGCGGTTGCGATCGCATTGTGCCAGTTGATATTTACGTACCAGGTTGTCCTCCTACTGCAGAAGCGCTGCTTTATGGTATTATCCAGCTGCAAAATAAAATCAAGCGGCAAAATGTCATTGAGGTAGGAGAGGAGTAAATGGAAAAATTACAACGTTTAGCCGAACAAATTAATATTCATTTCGCTGGAATCATTCAAGACTCTATCATTAAACATAATGAACTTACGATAGAAGTAGCTAAGCAAGATATTATTAATACGTTGCAACGCTTGCGTGATGAAGCCGATTTTCAATTTACACAACTCATCGATCTTTGTGCCGTTGATTATTTAGATTATGGCAAAGATGAGTGGACCACCGATAAAGCAACCGCCAATGGATTTGATCGCGGCGTTAAACAGGATGAAAAAATTACCGTGCATGCATGGCATAAACCCCGTTTTGCCGTGGTTTATCATTTATTATCCATGACTCATAATTTTCGTTTACGCGTAAAAACTTATTTAGAACACGACGATTTAATCATTGATTCTGCCATGAACGTTTGGCCAGCCGCGAATTGGTACGAGCGTGAAGCCTTCGATCTTTATGGCATTTTATTCAGTGGTCATAAAGACTTGCGCCGCATTTTAACCGACTATGGTTTTATGGGGCATCCTTTCCGCAAAGATTTCCCCTTAAGCGGTTATGTTGAACCACGTTATGATGCCAAACAAGCACGCGTGGTGTATGAAAAAGTTGAGATAACACCGCGTGTATTGGTGCCAAAAGTGATTCGAGAGGATAGTCGTTACGCTCATCCAACGGATAAGGAGCGAGGTGCTTAATATGCCAACAATTAAAAACTATACGATGAACTTCGGGCCACAACACCCTTCTGCGCATGGTGTATTACGTTTAGTGTTAGAGCTCGATGGTGAAACGATTGTACGAGCCGATCCCCACATTGGTTTATTACACCGTGCCACTGAAAAACTAGCGGAAACCAAACCGTTTAATCAAAGTATTGGTTACATGGATAGACTTGATTACGTTTCGATGATGTGTAACGAACATGCTTATGTGCTCGCTATTGAAAAATTATTAAATATTACACCACCGATCCGAGCGCAATACATTCGCGTGATGTTTGATGAAATCACACGTATTTTAAATCATTTACTCTGGCTTGGTGCACATGGCTTAGATATTGGCGCCATGACGATGTTTTTATACTGCTTTCGTGAACGTGAAGACTTAATGGATTGCTATGAAGCAGTGAGTGGTGCGCGCATGCATGCTACTTATTACCGCCCTGGTGGTGTTTATCGTGACTTGCCAGGTACCATGCCACAATATCAAAAATCACAATGGCGTAGTCAAAAAGACACCGATTTATTAAATCGGGATCGCCAAGGCGGGTTATTAGATTTTATTGCCGCTTTTACCGAACGTTTTCCAAAATGTGTTGATGAATATGAAACCCTGTTAACCGAAAATCGTATTTGGAAGCAACGCACCGTGGGCATTGGTGTTGTTACGCCTGAACGTGCTAAAGCCATGGGCTTTACTGGTCCTATGTTACGTGGCAGTGGCGTTGCTTGGGATTTACGCAAAAAGCAACCTTATGAGGTGTATTCCGAATTAGACTTTGATATTCCGATTGGCACGAACGGCGATTGTTATGATCGCTATTTAGTGCGGGTTGAAGAAATGCGCCAATCCAATCGTATTATTAAACAATGTGTCGCTTGGCTGCGCCAAAATTCGGGGCCTGTGATTTTAGATGATCATAAAGTGACACCACCACATCGTGTGAAAATGAAAACCGATATGGAATCACAAATTCACCATTTTAAATTATTTACAGAAGGCTATTGTGTGCCGCTTGGCGAAGCGTATGCTGCGGTTGAACATCCCAAAGGCGAATTTGGTATTTATTTAATTTCTGATGGCGCCAACAAACCCTATCGCGTTAAAATACGCGCGCCGGGTTATCCGCATTTAGCGGGTTTAGATGAAATGTCGCAAGGGCACATGTTAGCCGATGTCGTGGCAATTTTATCCAGTCAAGATATCGTATTTGGCGAAATCGATAGATAAGGTAGCAACATGGATAACAAAAAGTTAACTGAATTAATCAGTGAAAAAAGCATTAAAGAAATCGATCATTGGATCGCAAAATTTCCGGCTGATCAAAAAAAATCAGCATCATTACAAGCGTTACGCATTGTGCAAGATGAAAAAGGTTGGTTATCTGATGAATTAATGGAAGCGGTTGCTGATTATTTAGATATGCCTAAAATTGCGATTTTTGAAGTCGCCACATTCTACTCCATGTATGACTTAGAACCGGTTGGTAAACATAAAATTAATATGTGTAATAGCATTTCTTGCATGCTCAATGGTAGTGAAAGACTTATTAAGCATCTCGAGCAAAAATTAAATATCAATGTAGGTGAAACCACAGCAGATGGTAAATTAACTCTAAAAAAAGTTGAATGCTTAGGTGCTTGTGTGAATGCGCCAGCGTGTTACATTGGCCGTGACTATCATGAGCATTTAAATGAAGAGAAGTTGGATAAATTGATCGAGGAATTAACCTAGCCATGATGAATGCAATCTCTTACCGCACCTTACATTTAGATAATCCTACCGATATTGAAACTTATCGCAGTATTGGTGGCTATAAAGTTTTTGAAAAAATCATTAAAGAAAAAACACCGGTTTCAGAAATTATTACCCAATTAAAAGAGGCCAACTTACGCGGCCGCGGCGGTGCGGGCTTTCCCACCGGTTTAAAATGGAGTTTCATGAATCCAAATTCGCCTGGACAAAAATATTTAGTGGTTAACTCCGATGAAGGTGAACCTGGCACGTGCAAAGATCGCGATATCATGCGCTACAATCCGCATCAATTAATTGAAGGTATTTTAATTGGCTGCTACGCCATGGGGGCAAGTGTTTGCTACAACTATATTCGCGGTGAATACTGGGAACCATTCATGGCATGTGAAAAAGCGTTAGCGCAAGCCAGCACCGCAGGTTATTTAGGCAAAAATATTTTAGGTTCTGGTATTGATATTGAAATCCATAACCTATTAGGTGCAGGCGCTTATATTTGCGGTGAAGAAACTGCGTTAATGAATTCAATCGAAGGTAAACGTGGTTTACCGCGATTTAAACCACCTTTTCCAGCTAATTTTGGTGTTTATGGCAAACCGACCACGATTAACAATACTGAAACTATGGCATCAGTGCCGGTGATTTTAGAAAAAGGCGCCAAATGGTTTTTAGAATTGGGCCGTCCTGATGGTGGTGGCAGTCGTGTGTTTAGTGTTACCGGTCATGTAACCCGCCCTGGCAATTATGAAATTCCCTTAGGCACACCCTTTCGTGATCTCTTAGAAATGGCTGGTGGTGTGCGTGATGGGCGTAAATTAAAAGCCGTGATTCCAGGCGGAACTTCTATGCCAGTTTTGCCAGCTGCTAATATCATGGATGTGGATATGGATTACGATAGCATGCAAAAGGCTGGATCGAATTTAGGATCGGGTGCGGTGATTATTATGGATGAAAGCACCTGCATGGTAAAAGCCTTGGCCAATATTTCAGAATTTTATGCCGATGAATCTTGTGGCCAATGCACGCCGTGCCGTGAAGGTACTGGCTGGCTTGCACGCATGGTGCATCGAATTGAACATGGCCACGGTGTTGCCGGTGATTTAGAAAAATTACGTTCAGTTGCCAAAAATATTGAAGGGCGTACTATTTGTGCCTTTGGTGAAGCCGCTGCTTGGCCAGTAGGCGCAATGCTAAAACATTTTTGGGATGAATTTGAATATCACGTTACGCATAAGAAATGTTTGCGTCATTGCGAGGAGCGTTAGCTTTGAGCAATCTGGCGAGTGAGTGCGTCTCAATCCGTCATTGCGAGCGAAGCGCGGCAATCCAGAGGCGAGTGGCAGTGA
>CAYGTS010000074.1:0-12860 GCA_964352905.1 uncultured Legionellales bacterium
TTAACACGCGCATCTCTCTGTTCCCTGGATTGCTTCACTTCGTTCGCAATGACGGAACAATTGTTTTATTCAGGTAATGCTTGTTTTGCTTTTTCAGCAAGTACCCCAAAAGCGGCTTTATCAAATACTGCAATATCAGCTAACACTTTACGATCGATTTCGATTTGGGCTTTTTTCAAACCAGCAATAAAGCGGCTGTAACTCAAACCAAATTCACGTGCAGCAGCATTAATCCGCACGATCCATAAAGCACGAAATTGCCGTTTACGCTGTTTACGATCGCGATAAGCGTATTGCTTGGCTTTAATTACCGCTTGCTTGGCAACGCGATAAACGCGCGAACGCGCACCGTAATAACCTTTTGCTTGTTTTAAAACTTTTTTATGGCGTGCTCTTGCTTGCACACCGCGTTTTACTCTAGGCATAATTCACTCCTTACTGTTCGCACAACATGCGACGAATGGTTAATGTGTCGCATTTCTTCACGAGGCGTAAGCCACGTAAATTACGTTTGCGGGTTTGACCCTTTTTAGTAAGGATATGATTGCGGTTTGCGGAACGATGTTTGTAACGTCCACTTGCCGTTTTTTTGAAACGCTTGGCAGCGCCTCGGTTAGTTTTCATTTTGGGCATTTTCATACTCGCATTAATGTTGAGATCATTACTTCGCATTGCGGCGGAGAAAATCACTCGTTTACTTCTTTTCAGAAGCGTTTATTTTATCAACAAGGTTCTATACTCTTCAGCTTTCATGCTGCGGCTTTAATGAAATTCTGTGAGTATAAATTTAATTAGCCTTTGCTTGCACTTTTGGTGCAATTACCATCACTAATTGGCGGCCTTCCATTTTGGCGGTTTGCTCAATGATGCCGTGTAATTGCAGCTCATTCTGTAAGCGATGCATAATTTCCATACCAATTTCTTGGTGCGATAATTCACGCCCACGGAAACGCAATGTTACTTTTACCTTGTCGCCTTGTGTTAAGAAACGAATCAGGTTGCGTAGCTTGACCTGGAAATCGCCTTCTTCTATAGTCGGTCTAAATTTGACCTCTTTCACATTAACTTGCCGTTGCTTTTTACGTGCAGACGACTTTTGCTTACTCTTTTGGAATTGGTATTTACCATAATCCATAATTTGGCAAACTGGCGGATTAGCATTCGGCGATATTTCGACGAGATCTAAATCAGCTTGTTGCGCTTGAAATAACGCATCATTCAGCTCAACAATACCAACTTGATTACCATCTTCCCCGATTAATCGGATCTTTGGTGAATTAATTTGATCATTCACCCGTACTTTTTTCTCGCTAATGTTCCCAATCCTCCAAGTAATGTTACTATTATGACACCCTTCCCAATTGCTTCAGTTCTTGCTGCAAATGATCAAGCAATGCCGCAAATGGCATCGAACCAAGATCATCGCCGCTGCGTGATCGGATAGCAATGGTTTGGGTTTCTAGCTCTCGATCACCTACGATCAAAAGATAGGGCACACGTTGTAAAGTGTGCTCACGGATTTTAAAGCCGATCTTCTCATTTCTCAAGTCTGTTTTGACTCTAAAACCATAATTTTTTAAATTTTTTGCAATTTCTGCCGCATAATCAAGCTGATTATCCGTAATATTGCAGATAACTGCTTGAGTTGGCGCCAACCACAGCGGAAATTTGCCCGCATAATGCTCGATCAAAATCCCTAAGAAGCGTTCAAAGGTACCGAAAATGGCACGATGTAACATTACAGGTGTTTGGCGTGAGCCATTTTCCGCAACGTATTGCGCACCTAAGCGCTCGGGCAAGCAGTAATCTAGCTGGATTGTGCCGAGCTGCCAAATCCGTCCTAAGCAATCTTTAAGCGAATACTCCACTTTCGGGCCGTAAAAGGCACCTTCGCCAGGATTAATTTTATAGTCCGTACCGGTGGCAGTGAGTGCTGCAGCTAAATCAGCTTCGGCCCGGTCCCACAAGGCATCCTCACCCATACGATTTTCAGGGCGGGTTGATAATAAAACGATGATGTCATCGAAACCAAAATCACGGTAAACTAATTTTAAGAGTTCATTAAACCGCATTACTTCGTCTTTAACTTGTGCTGGCGTGCAAAACACGTGCCCATCATCTTGCATAAATGCGCGCACACGCATAATACCATGTAACGCACCCGAAGGTTCACAACGATGACAATGCCCAAACTCGGCATAGCGCAACGGTAAATCGCGATAACTTTTTAACCCTTGTTTAAATAATTCAATGTGAAACGGGCAACTCATGGGTTTAACCGCATAGTTGCGACTTTCAGTTTCAGTTAAAAACATTTCATCGGCAAATTTAGCGGCATGCCCTGATTTTTCCCATAACCCATGATCGGCCATTAGCGGTGTGCGGATTTCTTGGTAACCCGCTGCGAACTGTTTCTCACGCATATAATCTTGTAAAATACGATAAACAGTCCAGCCTTCTGGGTGCCAGAAAATCATACCTGGTGATTCTTCTTGCAAATGAAAAAGATGTTGTTGCTTACCAATCTTGCGGTGATCACGTTTTGCGGCTTCTTCGAGACGATATAAATAATCGTTTAAATCTTCTTTTTTAAACCACGCAGTACCGTAAATGCGTTGCAACATTTCATTCTTTGCATCACCACGCCAATATGCACCGGCAAATTTGGTTAATTTAAAGACTTTAATTTTGCCGGTACTCGGCAAATGCGGGCCGCGACAAAGATCAATAAAGTCCTCTTGTTGATAAAGGCTTAGGGTTTCATTTTCGGGGATTGATTCAATAATTTGTGCTTTATAGTGTTCACCGATATTTTTGAAAAATGCAATCGCTTCATCACGTGCCATAGTTTTACGAACGATAGGAATATTTTTCTTCACCAATTCCTGCATGCGTTTTTCAATTTTTTTAATGTCATCTGGCGTAAATGTTTCGGCCACAGCGAAGTCATAATAAAAACCATCTTCGATCACCGGCCCAATCGTGACTTGCGCTTTTGGAAATAATTGTTTCACGGCATGCGCGAGTAAATGCGCGCAAGAATGGCGCATGATTTCTAAGGCTTCATCATCTTTCTCGGTAATAATCGCAAGCGTGGCATCATTGGCAATTTCATGGCTTAAATCGACTAACTTGTCATCAACTTTGGCTGCAAGAGCTACTTTGGCAAGACTGCTGCTGATCTCGTTGGCAACATCAAAGACTGTAACCGGATCAGCGTATGATTTAATTGACCCATCTAACAAAGTAATGGTTGGCATTATTATTAACTCCTACAGTGATGGCCCATACCACAGGCCATTTGATGATTAAAAGAATGCCGTACGTTAACACACAATCTTCACAAACAAAAGTGAGCCAAAAGCCCTGGGCCAATGGCTCATCTTTAAATTTTCTGAATAATTACTAGCATTTACCTTGCGTGCCATCAGGCAAAATTGCTTTACAAATCGATTTCGCACTGGCTAATTGCTTTTTTGTAATATTTGAACCAAGGAAATTAGCTGATTCAAAATTTGCGCCTGTCACAACAGCACCACTAAAATTCGCATTAGTAAGGACCGCGCTAGCAAAGTTAGACTGGCTAAGTGTTGCATTAGAGAAATCAGCACCAGTAAAAATCGTATTAGCAGCACCTATCTGATCCATAAGTGCATTTTTAAAACTACTGTTGGAATAAGTGGCATTGCTAAGATCAGAGCCATCCAGCTTTGCACCCAGCAAATCAGCACCACTAAAATTATCGCCATTAAGCTTAGCACCAGTTAAATCACAATTTTCGCAAACATGCGTCTTTGAAAACTGACGCAGTTGTTCTGGGTTATATTGCAAGCCTGCAAATACCGTAGAACCAAGCATCACACCAAGAGTTATACAAAGCGTCTTCTTAAATTTATTCATTTTATAGCCTCATTTAGTTATGGTTTATTCTTAGAACATCATCTTTGGTAAAAAGATGCTATTTGTAGTTACGATTTTTGCACATAATCCTTGCTAAGTCCATAGCTTGCCAACATTGGTTATAATCACTTGATTAAACAGAATTTATATTCTTGCATATTATTATATGAGCATTATATATGTTAATACTAACGCTTGTTTTTATACTTAACCAATAAATTAACACAACTTTTTGGCGACTCTGATATTACTGATCAAAGCCGATAATGCATTTTACAATGGGATGAACTATTCTTATAATAGATTGGTAAGTTAAACGGAGCACCCTTAATCCTTGAGTACATTACTACAATCCAAAAATGTTAGTTTCGATCCCGCTGACAACCGCCGACTAGCTGAACTTTGCGGCCAGTGTGATGAACATCTGCGACAACTTGAGCGGCAACTTGGCGTACAAATCCATAATCGCGGCAATCAATTTCAAATCACCGGCAATGCCGATACAATCAAAAGAACAGCCGCTATTTTAAATAAACTTTATCATGAAACCGCCGCACAAAATGCGAACTTAACCCCGGCAAAAATCCATTTAACACTGCAAGAAAGCCAAGCTGAAGCAACAGTTGAGACACCCGAACCACATGAAATTGTTATTCCAACCAAAAAAGGCTTAGTTAAGGCGCGCAGCAAAAATCAACAGCTTTATCTACAAAATATCATGACCCATGATATCAGCTTTGCGATTGGCCCTGCTGGTACCGGCAAAACCTATTTAGCCGTGGCTTGTGCAATTGATGCGTTGGAAAAAGATCACGTGAGACGCCTTATTTTAGTGCGCCCGGCCGTTGAAGCAGGCGAACGTTTAGGCTTTTTGCCGGGTGATTTAACTCAAAAAGTTGACCCCTACTTAAGACCGCTTTACGATGCCCTTTACGAGATGCTGGGTTTTGAAAAAGTCGCGAAATTAATCGAACGTAATGTTATCGAAATTGCGCCATTAGCTTATATGCGTGGCCGCACCTTAAACGATTCCTATATTATTTTAGATGAAGGCCAAAATACCACCAAAGAACAAATGAAAATGTTTTTAACACGCATTGGATTTGGATCGAAAGCCATTATTACCGGTGATATTAGCCAAGTTGATTTACCTAAAGGCGTTTTATCAGGATTAAAGCATGCGGTTGAAGTATTAAAGGAGGTCACCAGCATTAGTGTATTACATTTTAATGCCAAAGACGTGGTTCGTCACCCCATTGTGCAAGAAATCGTGCGCGCCTACGATAAATATGAGAATGGTAGTCAAGAATAACGATGAGCATTGAAATTGATTTGCAAATTTGTTGCACTGACAAAAACCTGCCTACATTAGCACAATTACAAACTTGGGTTGATACGGCATTAATACCGCATGTCGCACAAGGTTCGGTTTGTATTCGCCTTGTTGATCAAGCTGAAATCACACAATTAAATCAACATTATCGTGATAAAAATCGCGCAACCAATGTCTTGTCATTCCCTGCTGATTTACCCACAGAGTTTATGTTCGATAAAACCGAAAAACCGCTGGGTGATTTAGTCATATGTGCTGAAATCGTAGCGCAAGAAGCCTCACAACAGCATAAACCACTCATTGCGCATTGGGCACACTTGGTGATTCACGGTAGCTTGCATTTACTGGGCTTTGATCATATCAGTGCTAAAGATGCCGCGATTATGGAACCGCTTGAAATTGACTATTTAAACCGTTTAGGTTTTGCTAATCCCTATGGAACCGAGGAAAAACAATGAAAGAAGCAATCAACGAACGATCCTGGTTTGAACGTTTAAGCCAAGCCCTATTACGCGAACCTAAAGATCGCGAGCAATTGGTCACATTATTGCGCGATGCCGAACAACGCAAATTGCTTGATGCCAATGCCTTAAGCATGATCGAAGGTGTTTTACTCGTTTCAGAAATGCAAGTACGCGATATCATGATCCCGCGCACGCAAATGATCACGATTGCTGAAAATGACGCTCCTGAAATCTTTTTACCCATCATTTTAGAATCAGCGCATTCGCGCTTTCCTGTGATTGGCGATAATCGTGATGAAGTGATTGGCATTTTACTGGCCAAAGATTGTTTGCACATGATTAGTAATCCAGAGAATTTTGATTTACATGAAATGATTCGCCCGGCTTATTTTGTACCAGAAAGTAAACGCCTCGATAAATTGCTCGCTGAATTTCGCCAAACGCATAACCATATGGCCATTGTGGTTGATGAATATGGTAGTGTTGCCGGTTGCGTCACGATTGAAGATATCTTAGAACAAATTGTTGGTGAAATTGAAGATGAATTTGATGTGGATGATGAGTCCTATATTAAAAAACACCATGGCATGTATATTGTTAAAGCCTTAACACCGGTTGAAGAATTTAATCAGTTCTTTAATAGCAAATTCAGTGATGAAAATTTCGATACTATTGGTGGGTTAGTGGTGCATAAATTTGGTCACTTACCCAAACGCGGTGAAAAAATCACGCTAGGACAATATGAATTTGAAGTGTTACATGCCGATAATCGTAAAGTGCGTTTATTAAAATTAACAGTATCTATCCAGCAAGTTTGAAGGTGAACCTACCCAGAACGTTCAGATTTCGTTTAAAATTCGTCGCGTGGCACTAAAGTGCTGGCCAAATCGTTCAAGCCCCTCTTGTCGCATCTTGGTAGCATGATTAGCCAAATAATGTTGTAAATCATTTAAAGAATCCAAACGATAGGCAACCGTGATAAGCTGCTGTGGTGTTTGAATAGCTGCTTGATCAGGCAATACTTCATAAAGCTTGGCTTCAATAAACCCAGGAAAGGTTAACATTTTTTTGATATGTTCATTTAGCCAGGCCAAAAAATTTTCAAAAATTGCTTGATCAATCGTGAGGTTAACTTCGTAAATAACCATGCTAGAGACACTCCTTGCAATTAAAATCGAGTCGCCTTAGTATACCATTAAAGTATCTACTCACCCCGTTAGGCCAGTATTTACCCAGAACGTTCAGATTTGGTTGATAAAAACGGCGAAAATATTTTTGAGAAAGCGCAGTTTATGAGTTATAAATGAGCATTTTGATAAAAGATTTTCGCCGTTTTTAGCCCAAAGATGGACGTTCCCTGCTACGGAGTGAGCAGTTACCCATTAAAATATACTATTATAGGCTAAACACATGCATGATGATTTTTTCCTTCACGACTTAGAAACGACATTGGAAGATATAGCTTATAATAGTGAAGCCAGTCAGGCCAGCTATCACAAATTCGTTGAACAAAAACACGAACATCAATTCCGTGAAGCATTACAGCATGCCACAAAGATCTTGCACTTTGCGCATGAAAAAGCCCGTGATCTGCTTGAGCTTAATAAAACAAGCGAAAAGTTACACTGTATCGTGCATGATTTTAATCTGAGCGAGAAATATCTTGATTATTTAGAGCGTAATTCACATTATGTGCTATTGCTGAATGAAGAGAAGTTTGCGCATAGTAAAGAAATTTTACAACAGACCTTTGAAAAAAATCAACATCGCTTTCTTGAAAAACTGCATCATGCGCATCTCTTAGAGTGTTTACGACATTTACTCAGCTTAACCAGCCAAGCGATTGAAAAATTATTAGAACAAGAGTTACTCGACAATTCACAGCACAAAGGTTTTTATGAAAGTCTTAAAGAAAAATTAGCAGCCAATTCGCAACAATTAGCTCTTATCATCGAAGAATTAACCAAACAAGAAAAACATAAAAAAGGCTATAGCATTTTAGATTTAGTCTTTCATGCGCATCCTGGGTTTCATTTCATTGATTTTAGTTTTCACTTTAATATGTTTTATACAGCAGTGCGCTCTATTTTAGAACAACCCAAACTGCATTTACGACCAACACATAAACCTGAACCACCGATGCCATTGGATGAGTTATAAATTAGGAAAAAACATGCCAAGCACGCTGATTGCAACCACATCACCTCGCACGCGTTATTATCATTATGCAATAGCCTTAATTGCCGGTACGATGACAACGCTTGCCTTTGCGCCTTTTCATATAATGCCATTAGCCATTTTAGGGCCCGCACTCTTACTTTACGTGTTATTAAAATCACCTAATGCTTTTAGGTTGGGCTTTTGTTATGGCATTGGCTTGTTTGGTTTGGGCGTGTCTTGGGTGTTTGTCGTCATTCACAACTATGGCAATTCTGGCATCATTGCATCATCACTCGTCACAGCTGCTTTTATTTTGTTTGTTAGTTTATTTACCGCATTGCAATGCTTGGCGTGGCAACGTTTTTTAAAAAACAATACTGCGGTAAAACGCTTATTCACCTTTCCTGCCTTTTGGGTATTACAAGAATGGATCCGATGTAACGTCTTAACTGGCTTACCTTGGTTATTAATAGCCTACAGTCACACTGATTCACCCTTGCGGGGTTTTGCCCCCATCGTAGGCGTTTACGGTGTTAGCTTTATAAGCCTATTTTTAAGTGCATTACTCGTGAATTTACTTTATGTGCGTGGCCGAACTTTATTTTTTTGCATTTTTTTGTTCATTGCGATTTTAGCGAGTGGTTGGCAACTTAGTCACGTTCACTGGACACACAAAACAGATCATGCAAAAAGCGTAGCGCTAGTGCAAGGCAACATTGCGCAAATATTAAAATGGCAACCCGATTACTTAATGAAAATTATTAACACGTATTATTCACTAACCCAAGCCAATTGGCAGCACCAAATTATCGTGTGGCCCGAAGGTTCAATCCCCTATCCACAACAAGGCTTAACTGCCTTTTTAAGGTCTTTAAGCGATGTCGCAAAACAACATCATACTACTATTTTAGCCGGCATTCCCAGCGCGAAGCCGCATAGCAATGATTATTATAATTCCATGCTCGTCTTAGGTGAAGGCCACGGCCAATACTTCAAGCACCATTTAGTGCCGTTCGGTGAATTTGTGCCGCTGCAAAGTTTTTTGCGTCCTTTAAATCAATTTTTTAATTTGCCAATGACCGATATCACCCCCGGAAAATTACACCAACCGAATTTAAACGTACAAGGGGTAAAACTTGCCAACTTCATTTGCTATGAAATCGCCTTCCCCAGTTACGTCATCGAAAACCTCAACGATGCCACACTCTTAGTCACCGCCAGTGATGACTCGTGGTTTGGGCATTCGATTGCTAGCTTTCAACAATTCCAAGCGGCACGTTTTCGCGCTATCGAAACGGGAAGATACCTATTAGCTAGCGGCAATAATGGTGTCACCGCGATTGTTAACAATCAAGGCAAGGTCATCAAAAGTCTGCCCGAATTTACTCGCGCCGTGTTAACCGGCAAGGTTGTTCCTATGGCTGGCAAGACACCGATTATGCTCATTGGTAGTCTTAGCCTTATCTACATGCTGCTGCTCGTCCTTGGCATGCTATTTACAATGAGTAGATTAAAAAGGTGACGATATCCAGCCCTGCCGTGGATCGCCCAAATATGGCTGTTCCCAGCTACAGCGGGAATTACTGCCAAAAAAGCATTGCAGAATTTTTCATAAGCGTTATCCTTTCTGATCCCTGAAACGAGTAAGGCAGATCACAATAATGGAAGCAGAATACCAGCCACAGCAATTAGAAAAACAAGCCCAAGCCTATTGGGAAGACAACCAAGTCTTTGAAGTTAAGGAAGATTTAAGTAAAGAAAAGTTTTATTGTTTATCCATGTTTCCTTATCCTAGCGGTCACTTGCACGTTGGCCATGTGCGCAACTATACCCTGGGTGATGTCATTTCTCGTTACCAACGCATGTTGGGTAAAAATGTCTTGCAACCAATTGGCTGGGATGCATTTGGTTTACCGGCGGAAAATGCCGCGATTAAAAATCAGGTAGCACCAGCCGCATGGACTGTACAAAACATTGATGTCATGCGCGAGCAATTTAAACGCATGGGGCTTGCTTATGATTGGCGCCGCGAGTTGGCCACGTGCGATCCTGATTATTACCGCTGGGAACAATGGTTGTTTATCCGCATGTTCAAAAAAGGTTTAGTCTATCGCAAAAATTCCGTGGTTAATTGGGATCCGGTTGATCAAACCGTGCTAGCGAATGAACAGGTTATTAACGGGCGCGGCTGGCGCTCAGGTGCGTTGGTTGAACAACGCGAAATTCCGCAATGGTTTTTGAAAATCACTGATTATGCGGATGAATTATTAAACGATATTGATAAACTCGAACACTGGCCAGAGCAAGTTCGCACCATGCAACGCAATTGGATTGGCCGCTCTGAAGGTGTTGAGATTTTATTCCCATTCGCCAATGATGAAATGGATCCTATTACGGTTTTTACAACACGACCCGATACTTTATTTGGTGTGACCTATCTTGCCATTTCAGCACAACATCCCTTAGCGAAATTATCCGCCAAAACGAATCCTGAAATTGCACAATTTATCGAACAAATCGGCCACACTAAAGTGGCTGAAGCTGAATTAGCCACTATTGAGAAAAAAGGCATTGCTACCAATTTACATGTCATTCATCCCTTAACGGGTGACAAAATTCCGGTGTGGATCGCCAATTTTGTCATCATGGAATACGGCAGTGGTGCAGTGATGTCAGTGCCAGCGCATGATCAACGTGATTTTGAATTTGCTCAAAAGTATCACCTACCGATTAAGCAAGTAATTAAACCTGCTAACGATGAAACAATCGATTTAACACAAGCGGCTTTTACAGAATACGGCGTATTAATTAACTCTGGTGAATTTGAGAATTTATCCTCTTCTAGTGCGTTTAAAGAAATTGCTGAAAAATTACAAAATTTAAAACGTGGCCGGAGTAAAGTCACTTTTCGTTTGCGCGATTGGAGCATTTCACGACAACGCTATTGGGGTGCACCAATCCCTATGATTCATTGTAACGATTGTGGTGATGTGCCTGTCTTAGAAAAAGACTTGCCGGTTGTGTTACCCACCAATATCGAATTTACCGGCACACAATCACCCTTAAAAAATTCACCCGAATTTCTTAATACCACTTGCCCAGAGTGTGGCCAGCCAGCAACGCGTGAAACTGATACCTTTGATACCTTTATGGAGTCATCTTGGTATTACGTACGCTTTGCTTGCTACAATCAAACAAAATCCATGCTCGATGATCGCGCCAATTATTGGGCGCCAGTTGATCATTATATCGGTGGTATAGAACATGCTTGCATGCACCTTTTATACGCTCGCTTTATTCATAAAGTGTTACGTGATGAAGGATTAGTCAACTCAAATGAGCCTTTCACACGTTTACTTACGCAAGGTATGGTGTTAAAAGATGGCAGCAAAATGTCAAAATCCAAAGGCAATACGGTCAATCCGCAAGCCTTATTCGATCAATATGGCAGTGATACCTTACGCTTGTTTTTAATGTTTGCAGCCCCGCCTGATCAAAACTTAGAGTGGTCCGATCAAGGGGTTGAAGGGTGTTATCGTTTCTTAAAACGTGTCTGGGCTTTTGCACGTAAACACCATGATGAGATAACGCAATATAACGAAATGTATAAAGGCCAACTCACACCCATCGAATGGGATGAGATTGCTAAAGGTGGTACGATTTCGGAAACAGGTTTGCGCAATTTACGCAATACTCATAAAGAAATTCATGCTATCTTAAAGAAAGCCTGTCATGATATGGAAATTTGCCAATTTAATACGATTGTTTCTGCCAACATGAAATTATTGAATTTGCTAAATGAGATCCCTTCAGCATCTGATCTGGCAACGGATGAAAATGAAATTGCAGACTTATCGAAAATTATTCAACGCATTATTACAGGTGGGTTTAGTATCTTATTACGCGTGCTCTACCCTATTACACCGCATATTACTCATCACTTATGGCGCGAATTACAATTTGGCCACAATATTGCCGAAAGTACTTGGCCGAAAATTATTAAATCGGCATTAAAAACCGCTGAAATTGAATTAGTCGTGCAAGTTAATGGTAAACTACGTGGTAAAATTGTAGTTTCAAGCGCCGCAGAGCGTGCTGAAATTGAAAATATTGCGCTTAATGAACCAAATGTTAACCGTTTTATAGCAGGTAAAGAATGCAAAAAGATTATTATTGTCCCCGGCAAGCTCGTGAATATTGTTATAGCCTGATTAAACATAAATATTTTTTATTGTTAACTCTGTGTTTAGCATTGTGTAGCTGTGGCTTCCATTTGCGTTCGATTAACAGCATTCCGCAAGCATTACGCACACTTTATATTGCAAGCAGTAACAACTACGCACCGGCGACAAAATTACTGCGCAGCGAGTTACGCCAATCAGGTTTTAAAATGGTTCATAACCCGCAGCAAGCACGTTATACGTTAAAAATAATCAATGAGCTGTTCAATACTAATCAACCTTCAACACTATTCGCTGGCAGTGTGCAATTTATGACAGTCACGTTGTATTATAATGTGACCTTTACCATTGTTGATGATAACAATCACGCGGTGATCCCTGTTAATACTGTTAGTGCAAGCAGCACCATGACTGCTAGTGCCAATCAAATGCTAGGCTCATCGAATGAAGAATTATTAATTAAGCAAGAATTAGTGCGCGAAGTGGTTAATCAAATTATTAATCAACTATACCGTTCGCAATGACAAGATTTTCCGTCATTTCAAGCGAAGCGCGGCAATCCAGGGTTTGTGGCATTAAGTGAGATGTTAAAGGTGATGTTGCTATGGTGGTACGACTAGCAAACACAGTGAAATTTTGCAAATTTAAAGATCCTAACCCTGGATTGCTTTGTCGCTAACGCTCCTCGCAATGACAAGATTTTCCGTCATTGCGAACGCAGTGAAGCAATCCAGGGGTTTGTGGCATTGAGCGAAATATTAAAGGCGATGGTATCTGCTCACCCCCTTTAGCTTTATATTTACCAGAACGTTCAGATTTGGC
>CAYGTS010000075.1:0-12577 GCA_964352905.1 uncultured Legionellales bacterium
CAGCCATATTTGGGCAATCTCACATTAAAAACACTAAAAAATGTACTCATTTATTCACATATAAACTGCGCTTTCTCAAAAATATTTTTGTAGTTGTTCACCAAATCTGAACGTTCTTGGCAAATTCACAGTTAAGTTTACTGAATAGTTACATGTGACCTTGCCTCAAATCTGACCGTTCTTGAGTCATTCAACATCACGCCGGGAATGACTGCTTAATAACCGTCATACCATCCATATAAGGCTGTAAAATAGCCGGTATGCTAATGCTACCATCGCGCTCTTGATAATTTTCCATGATGGCAACCAAGGTTCTGCCCACCGCTAAACCAGATCCATTTAAGGTATGCAAGAATTCTGGCTTATCATTTTCATTACGGTAACGTGCTTTTAGGCGACGCGCCTGAAACGCTTCACAATTACTGCATGATGAAATTTCACGATAAGCCTCTTGTGAGGGGATCCACACTTCTAAGTCATACGTTTTTGCTGCAGAAAAACCGGTATCGCCACTGCATAAAACAACACGACGGTAAGGTAATTCGAGTAGTTTTAATATCTGTTCAGCGTGTGACACCAACTCTTCCAGTGCTTCGTAAGAATTTTCTGGTTTAACAATCTGCACCATCTCAACTTTTTCAAACTGATGTTGCCGGATCATGCCACGCGTATCTTTGCCATAACTGCCAGCCTCACTGCGAAAACACGGTGAATGACAAACAAATTTTAAGGGTAACGCGCTTGCATTAACCACGGTATCGCGCACAATATTAGTTACAGCCACTTCTGCTGTTGGGATTAAATAATAATCATTCTCGCCACTCAATTTAAATTGATCTTCTGCGAATTTTGGCAATTGGCCCGTACCAAATAAACTTTCGGCATTAACGATATAGGGCACATAAATTTCTTGGTAACCATGTTGTTTGGTATGAACATCAATCATGAAGCGGATCAGCGCGCGATGTAACTTAACTAAATCATTTTGCATCACTACAAAGCGGCTACCCGTTAGTTTGCTGGCAAGATCAAAATTCAGCATGCCTAATTGTTCACCCAAATCAACATGATCTTTAATGATAAAATCAAAATCACGAACGTTACCATGACGATGAACTTCCCGATTATCTTCTTCACTGCGACCAACAGGCACTGATTCATGCAATAAATTGGGAATTGCACTCACAATTTCATGAATTGCGTTTAATAATTGATCTAATTGCTGTTCTTTTTCTTTCAGTTTTTCGGCGTGGCTTGCCACTTGCGCTAAAATAGCCGTAATATCTTCGCCTTTTGCTTTGAGTTGACCAATCTTTTTCGATAAGGTATTACGCTGATTTTGCAATTCTTGAGTTTGAGTTTGCAATATTTTGCGCTGCTCTTCTAATGTTTGTAACCGGTTAGTATCTAATTTAAAACCACGTTTTTCTAAAGCGTTTGCGGTATTTTCTAAATCATTGCGTAATAATTTATTATCTAACATAAGTTTTATCCAATTTTTTAATGGTTAATGGGTAACTATTTATCATTATTGGTATCTGCTCCCCCCCTTTAGCTTTATATTTACCAGAAAGTTCAGATTTGGCGATAAAAACAGCGAAAATATTTTTGAGAAAGCGCAGTTTATGAGTTATAAATGAGCATTTCGATAAAAGATTTTCGCTGTTTTTAGCCCAAATATGGACGTTCCCTGCTACAGAGTAAGTAGTTACCATTATTGTTGGATAACATCCACACCACGTGGTGGTTTAAACTGAAACATATTATTGGCTAAACGCGGGTGGTAGTTTACCTGGCTAAAGCTAATAATGGAACGTTGCCCTAAATTATCAACAATATCCATTTTTTGCAGCATGCCGTTGGCAAAATAAAGATCGATCGCACGATAGACTTCATTATGATTGTTAGCAGTAAGCGAAAATCGTTGGCCATTTTTGCGCGCAACTTCGCGTACGTTATACGCTTTTAGCAATTGCTTATTATCACCGCTTAAAATTAATGCAGGTGAGTTGCCTAAACTGTGCTGCAAATTGCGCACGGTAATTTGTTGTAAATCAACATCATAAATCCATAGTTTTTTGCCATCAGCAACAATTTTTTGTACAGAGGGTTGGCGAATATCCCATAAAAAGCGCCCCGGCTTCATTAGCGCCATATTGCCCGCCGTATTTTGGCGTAATTGGGCATTACCACCGACGGCTTTTTGGGTAAAGTTAGCGGTCATTGCGTTAATGTTGCCCAACAGATTTAATAATTGTTGTCCGGCATTGGCGGCAAAACTCTGCGTCATCGCCATGCTGAATGCGATGATGATTGTAACATTTTTTATTAATTGCATTTTTTCTTTTCCTCAACTAGCTCTGATTTGGAATCAAAACATCACGCATGCCGTTTGATTCCATAGGCCCCACCAAACCGGCACTTTCCATTTGCTCAACCAGCCTGGCCGCACGATTATACCCTATTTTGAGCCGGCGTTGGATGCTGGATATTGATGCACGACGCGTTTCGATAACAATTTGCACCGCTTGGTCATAAAGTGGATCACTTTCCGCATCACCTTCTTGTTCAGGATTGCTATCAAGATCACTCTCATAATTCACCGCTAACACTTCTTCTAGGTAATCCGGCTCACCGTGTTTTTTCAGTTCTTTAACAACCTTGTGGACTTCATGATCCGCGACAAAAGCACCATGGATACGAATAGGCACACCGCTGCCCGGTGGCAAGTATAGCATATCACCGTGCCCTAACAATTGCTCAGCACCTTGTTGATCGATAATGGTACGCGAATCAATTTTAGATGACACTTGGAAAGCAATTCGAGTTGGCACGTTGGCTTTAATCAAACCCGTAATAACATCTACCGAAGGTCGCTGCGTCGCTAAAATCATGTGAATGCCAGCTGCGCGCGCTTTTTGCGCAATTCGCGCAATCAATTGCTCAACTTTTTTACCAACCACCATCATCATATCGGCTAATTCATCGATCACGACCACAATATACGGCAACCGCTGTAAATAGGGTGCTTGTTCATCAGGACTACCTTTCCAAAGAGGATCAGTAATTGGTTGATTTTTCTTTTCGGCATCACTAATTTTTTGGTTAAAACTGGATAAATTTCTAACACCTAATGCGGCCATTAAACGATAGCGGCGATCCATTTCGCCAACACACCAACGCAAGGCATTGGCCGCCTCTTTCATATCGGTCACCACGGGGGTGAGTAAATGCGCAATACCGTCATAAATTGATAGTTCTAACATCTTAGGATCAATCATGATTAAACGACAATCCTTCGGCGTGGCTTTATACAGCAAGCTCATCAGCATGGCATTCACACTCACTGACTTACCTGAACCTGTGGTACCAGCAACCAGTAAATGTGGCATTTTAGTTAAATCAACTATCATTGGATTACCAGCAATATCTTTGCCTAACGCGATGGTTAAAGGCGATCGTGCCTGTTCAAAAATTTCGGTATTCAGCACTTCGCTCAAGCAAACCGTTTCACGATGCTCATTTGGCACTTCTAAGCCAATCACGGATTTACCGGGTATCACTTCAACAATTCGCACACTCACAACGGACAATGAGCGTGCCAAATCTTTTGATAAACCTGAAATTCTGCTCACTTTAATTCCCGGTGCAAGTTGCAATTCAAAACGGGTAATGACTGGCCCTGGATGAACGGCAACCACCAGCACATCAATACCAAAATCTTTAAGATGCTCTTCAACATCTTTCGACATCTTTTCTAAAACGAGTTTTGAAAATCCCTTTTGTTTAGCCTGGCCATTGCTAGCATCTAATAAACTTAATGGCGGCAAATTATTATCAGCATCAGTATCAAATAATTTGACTTGTCGTTCCGTGCTGGCGCGCTTTGCTGGTTTAACATGGGTTGTTGGGAGATTAATGGTGGGTTCCAACTTCGGTGCTTGGCTTATGCTAAGCTCAACCTTAGGTTCAATCTTAAGGGGCAAGGCTTGCTTGATTTGTGGCTCTACTTTAGTCCTAGGCTTATCTTGTGGGGTTGAAACCAATTGAGCTTGGCGGCGATTCGCCAAATAATCTTGGATAAAAACATGCAATGCCTGGCTTTGCTTCGCCAACCAGGTTGCCAATCGAATCACGATTTTTCCCGTATGTTCAGTCAATGAAATCCAAGATAAGCCGGTCATTAAGGTCATGCCTGCTAATAAAATAGCAAATAACAGTAGGGTTGTGCCTAAATAATTTAAAACGGGAACTAGGTGATCTGCAATCACGTTACCGAGTAAACCACCGCCACGGTAGGGTAAAAAATGCTGTGAAAAAGCATGCAAGCTCAGCAACGCCGCACCCGCAATGAGTAACAACAAAAAACCAATGCCACGAATAATTAATAACGTATAGTCACGTTCCAAACTATTGGCTTTTTTGTGTTCACGCAAAATAAGCCAAGCCGTGTAAGCAATCATGAGCGGAAAAGCATACGCCATAAAGCCAAACAAGACTAAAAAACTATCAGCAAACCACGCACCAACCCAACCCGTGCGATTGGCAATCGCTTTATGGGTTGCGGCATGCCACCAGCCAGGATCGCTGTGGTGATATGTGATTAAAGCCACAAATAGAAATAAGGATAATGCAACGGTTAAAATGAATACCCCTTCCGTAACACGGATATGTGTCTTAGTCACTTGGCTTTCTTTACTGCTATTTCGTGGTGTTTTCTTCACGCTTAATCCTAATCTTATAATGCAAACACTCTATATTACGTTGTAGGGTAAGCATTTTTCAACCCTACGCACGCAGTAATTCGCGGCGTGATGTTGAATGACTCAAGGAACTGCTCGCCCCTTTAGCTTGTGGTTTACCAAGAACGGTTAGATTTGAGGCAAGGTCACATTAAAAACACTAAAAAATAGCGGAGTTTGTACATAAGTATATTTTTTAGTGTTTTTTATGTGAGATTGCCCAAATATGGCTGTTCCGCGCTACACCGGGAATTGCTGCTACGCACGATTAAATTCCTAGTACAAGCTTCACTTCGTTGGCAATGCCAGCTAAAATGTTCTCCCTACCCCATCCATTACGACAAAAGAAAGAGATTAAAAATGAGTACGAATCACCATCGTTTAATTATCCTAGGTTCTGGCCCTGCCGGCTATACTGCTGCCATTTATGCCGCACGTGCCAATTTAAACCCTGTTATTATCACCGGTATGCAGCAAGGTGGCCAACTCATGACGACGACTGACGTTGACAATTGGCCTGGCGATGTTGAAGGCTTGCTTGGGCCAGCGTTAATGGAGCGCATGTTAAAGCATGCCGAGCGTTTTAATACACAAATTATTTTTGATCACATCACCCAAGTTGATTTTAAGACACGCCCATTACAACTGGTAGGTGAAAATAATCGCTATACAGCCGATGCTGTGATCATTGCCACGGGTGCCTCTGCGCTTTATCTTGGGTTAGAATCCGAACAAGCGTATATGGGCAAAGGTGTCTCAGCTTGTGCCACCTGTGATGGCTTTTTCTATCGTGATCAAGAAGTCTGTGTGATTGGTGGTGGTAACACGGCGGTTGAAGAAGCATTATATTTATCCAATATCGCTAAAAAAGTCACGGTGGTTCATCGCCGCGATCAATTTCGCTCTGAAAAAATCTTAAGTGAGCAATTAATTGAAAAATCTAAAAATGCTAATGTCGTAATTGAGTGGGATCACGTTTTGAAAGAAGTCACGGGCGATAAAATGGGCGTGACTGGCATTGTCATTGAAAATGTTAAAACCAAGACGACTAAAAAAATTGAATTAAGTGGTGTTTTCATTGCCATTGGTCACAAACCCAATACCGATATTTTCCAGGATCAACTAGAAATGCATGATGGGTACATTAAAGTTGAAAGTGGCACTCAAGGCAATGCCACAGCAACTAGCGTTACGGGTGTTTTTGCAGCTGGCGATGTGATGGATCATGTGTATCGCCAAGCAG
The DNA here is from genome assembly GCA_964352905.1 of uncultured Legionellales bacterium. Lineage (GTDB taxonomy): Bacteria > Pseudomonadota > Gammaproteobacteria > JAHCLG01 > JAHCLG01 > CAYGTS01. The sequence continues at coordinate 5,986 of CAYGTS010000075.1, forward strand.
TAACCTCTGCCGGTACTGGCTGCATGGCCGCGCTGGATGCCGAAAAGTATTTGGATCAACTAGGGCAGGTTTAGAGTGCGTATATTATTGGTTGAAGATGATGAGTTACTAGGCAGTGGATTGGTCGCTGGATTAACTCATGATGGGCATGCGGTTGATTGGCAAAAAGATGGTCAAGCTGTTGAGAAAACATTAGCCGATGAAAATTTTGATTTAGTTGTGCTGGATTTGGGCTTACCAAAAGTTGCTGGTTTAACAATTTTGCAAAACTTGCGTGATAGTGCGAATGCTATCCCGATTTTAATCTTAACTGCACGCGATAGTATTGAAGAGCGCGTGCAAGGATTAGATCTCGGTGCAGATGATTATGTGACTAAGCCTTTCGATTTAAATGAACTATGCGCCAGGCTCCGTGCGCTACAAAGACGCTTAACATCACGCGCTGAACCTCTCATTCATTATCGCAAGATCACGCTCGATCCAGCTTCTCACACAGTCACAAAAGACAATCACGTGTTGAATATTCCACGCCGTGAATTTGCCCTGTTACAAAAATTACTAGAAAACATTGGCCGAGTCATTGCACGTGAATATTTAACGCAAACCTTATACGGCTGGGGTGAGGATGTTGATAGTAATGCGCTTGAAGTTCATATCCATAATTTACGCAAAAAATTAGGCACCGATTATATCCGCACGATCCGAGGCGTAGGTTATATGGTTGAAAAAGAAAAATGAGCTGTATATATTCAGCAAATTTGAAGGTGAATTTACCAAGAACGTTCAGATTTGGCGTTCCCATCTACAGGATAAATAGTTACAATGAGTTTTTCAATAAAACGCTATCTGCTCATCAACCTCCTACTTGCCATAACCATTATCAGTATTCTAAGCACATTTGGTAATTATTTTACCGACCAAAGAACGATTAACCAACATATGGATCATTTATTATCGCAATCTGCATTTAATATACGAGCATTACTCAATCAAAAAAATTTCAACTATAAGCAAACTCAAAATGTTATTAAAGAAACATTTGATAACAACTACGCTTATCAAAATAAATATCAATTTGTCGTTCTGGATAAGCACGGGAATATTTTATTAAATACGCCTGGTTCACCAAAATTATCACTAAATAAAATAAAAAAAGGCTTTCATAATATAACAATCGATAATAATTTATGGCGCACTTTTGCTCTTGTTGATAAACATGGTCACTCCATTATTACTGCTGAAGAACTTTATTTACGTAATAAGCTTAACCATAATTTTGCATTGAATGATTTATATGTTGTGTTACTAAGTTATCCTTTTTTAGGTTTATTAATTTGGTATATTGTGGCACATGGTTTATACCCGATCAAAAAAGCTACCCATGAATTAACCCGGCGTGCCACGAATTATTTAGAACCAATGGATTTAACCACTGCACCAATAGAAATCAAACCACTATTACTTGAATTAAATAAACTCTTGTCACGCGTAAAGGAAGGTATCAATCGTGAGAAATCATTTTCTGGAAATGCCGCGCATGAGCTACGCACGCCACTGGCTGCCTTAAAAACCCAAGCGCAAGTCGCCCTTATTGCGAATAATGAACAGGAACGCAATAGCGCTTTACAAAATTTAATTGCGTGTGCCGATCGCAGCACTCATATTGTGCAACAATTGTTAACACTATCACGTCTTGTGCCAGAAAGTATTTCACAGGAAACGAAACAATTAAATCTAACCAAAATTATTACTGATGTGATAGCTGATTTAGTACCGTTTGCTTTGGAAAAAAATATTGAAATTGAATATATTGGGCCGCAAGAACCGATTTATATTAAGGGTATTATGACAATATTAGGCATTTTAGCGCGTAATTTAATTGATAATGCCATTCGCTATACACCAGAATCGGGTGCTATTCAAGTTAACTTAACTGAAAAATCACACAGTGTTGAATTAAGCGTGTGTGATAATGGCCCCGGCATTCCGAAAGAATTACGATCACACGTATTTGAACGTTTTTATCGTATCTTAGGATCAAAAAGCCCAGGTAGTGGTTTAGGACTTGCGATTGTGCAACAGATTGCAAACCTGCACCAAGCGCAAGTCATATTAGATGATAATTCGCAGGGGCAAGGTTTGATCGTAAAAGTGATATTTAGTCATCCAAAAAAAGATCGTTAAACAATTTTTCCTTAGGATCGACTGCATATACTGAGAAATCTTTCACACCATGATCACGCAAGACTGTTTCATCGATAAAAAAATTGCCGCTACAGCTTTTAGCCTCTTGCGTTAAAATAACGTGGGCGGCATCGGCAACAATCGTTGGCTTGCGCGATGCCTTTAAAATTTCACCCGGAAAATTTACCGCAATCGCGGAAGTAGCAATGGTTGTTTTAGGCCATAATGAATTCACTGCAATACCCGCTGCTGCTAGTTCTGCCGCCATTCCCAGAGTACACATACTCATCCCGTATTTTGACATGGTATAGGCAACGTGATTTTTAAACCATTTCGCCTGCATGTTTAACGGTGGTGATAAGGTTAAAATATGTGGATTATTGCCTTTTTGCAAATACGGAATACACGCTTTAGAACAAGCAAATGTTGCGCGTACATTCACATCAAACATTAAATCAAAGCGTTTCATCTCCGTTTGTAAGGTTGTTGTGAGTGAGATTGCGCTAGCATTATTAATTAAAATATCAATCCCACCAAATTGCTCGGCAGTTTTAGCCATGGCGTGCGTAATCGCCTCGTCATCGCGCACATCTAATTGCAAGGGTAACGCCTGCCCTCCTGCTTTTTCAATGGCTTTAGCAACGCTATAAATCGTACCAGGTAATTTGGGATGAGCCTTAACCGTTTTGGCGGCGATCGTAATGCTAGCACCGTCTTTTGCAGCTCTTAAGGCAATAGCTTCACCAATACCGCGTGAACCACCGGTGATAAAAATGCGTTTACCCTTTAAATTACTCATGTTCATTTTCCTTGAAAGTTAGCAGGTATCTTGTTTATAAAAGCATCTACACCTATTTTAAAATCATCACTCGTGGCACAGGCTAAAAAAGCCTCGGTTTCTTGTTGTAATTGTCGTGTGAGATTATTCTCAAACGATTGATTCACTAATTTTTTGATTGATTGGTGTGCGAGTATTGGCGATTGATTTAATTTTTTTATTAATTTTTGCGTAAAATCTTCGCGCTCATTTTCTGTAACTAGCCAATTAATCATACCCCATTCTTGCGCTTGCTGAGCAGTAATTGTTTCAGCCAACAGTAAAAGTTCCATGGCTTTTTTTGTTCCCACAACACGCGGTAAAAAATAACTCATACCACCATCAGGGCTTAGGCCTAATTTGCTATAGGCCGTGGTAATTTTAGTCTCTTTACTCGCGATGACTAAATCACAGGCACTCATAATGCTCACCCCAGCACCTGCCACCGCACCCTGCACACTCGCTACTACAATCGCTGCCATTTGATTAAGATTTTCAATAATCATGTTTAATAATTGCATGATGTTTAGAGCGGTGTGGCGCATCTCATTGAGATTTTTTTTAAAAAAATGAATATCACCACCTGCCATAAAGACTTTACCATTGCCTTTTAAACACACCACACGAATGTTTTGATCCATGCGTACTTGATTAGTGACATGATGTAATTCATGTGCCATTTCAGCGTTTAACGTATTCATCGCTTCAGGGCGATTAAAATTGATTTCGGCAACTGAATTATTGATGGTTAATTGAATTGGCTTAGACATACCATTTTTTCCTTAAATGGGATAAGATTAGTGCAGTTTAATAACGTTAAATGATCTCATGTTTTTTTGCAACCCATTACTAGTCATAATCAAAGAGAACCAATGTCGTGATTAATTTAAAAATTCAAGTCAGTGAGCAAATCCAGCGCTTAAAGCCCTATATCCCTGGCAAACCGATTGCTGAACTTAAGCGTGAATTGGGTTTAACCGATATTATTAAATTAGCCAGCAATGAAAATCCACTCGGCCCTTCACCACTTGCGATAGCTGCGGCACGTGACGCTTTAGCTGAAGTTAATCTTTATCCCGATGGCAGTGCTTTTTTGTTAAAACAAGCGCTATCGCAAAAATTAAATGTTAACAGCAATCAATTAACCTTAGCGAGCGGTTCAGAAAGCTTAATCCAACTGATTATCCAGCTGCTTATGCGACCACAGGCCGAAAACGTTTATTCAGAATATGGGTTTGCCATGTATCCGATTATTTCACTGGGTTGTCATGCAACACCGGTTGCGGCAAAAAGTCGCGATTACGCTCATCATTTGCCAGCCTATTTAGATTGCATTAACGCAAACACCACTGTGGTCTTTATTGCAAACCCGAATAACCCAACCGGTACTTGGCTCACCCAACAAGACTATATTGATTTTTTGGAAGCCTTACCGAATCACATTCTTGTTGTTAGCGATGAAGCGTATTTCGAGTATGTGACTGCAAAAGAATACCCCGATAGCATTGCATTACAGCAACGTTTTCCTAATTTAATTACGCTTAGAACATTTTCAAAAGCTTATGGTTTGGCTGGCTTGCGCATGGGTTATGCTGTAGCACATCCCGAAATAACGGATTTATTAAATCGCATTAAATTACCTTTTAATATTAATACCCCGGCAGAGATGGCTGCGATTGCTGCATTGCAAGATACGGCTCATTTGCAAAAAGTGCTAGACTTAAACCATGCGGAGATGAAATTTGTAGTAAAGAGCTTAGCCGAACTGGGTTTAAGTTTTATTCCTTCTGTCACTAATTTTGTGACGATTGATTTACAGCAAGCAGCGATGCCGATTTACCAGGCGTTGTTGCAACAAGGTATTATCACACGCCCATTGATGGCGTATAATATGCCCAATCATTTGCGCGTGACTCTCGGCACCCATGCGCAAAATCAGCGATTTTTGCAGGCATTGCAACATACTATCGCACAAATTGGAGCCTGAAATGAACCAAGAAAAAGTCAGTAAATACATTGCCAAACAAGCAGATCACAATGGTTTTATTCCCTATACTGATGAAGAAAATGCGATTTGGCATGATTTAATCGTGCGCCAAAATAAACTCGTTGAAAAATACGCCTGCCAAGAATATCTCGATGGGCTACAGATTTTAAACATGAGCGAACACGAAATTCCGCAACCAAAGACGATTTCGGCACGATTATACCAAGCAACAGGCTGGCAAGTTGAGGCAGTACCCGCATTAATTTCTTACCATCGTTTTTTTGAACTACTCGCCGAACGCAAATTTCCGGCAGCCAGTTTTATTCGCACGCGTGAAGAACTGGATTATTTGCAGGAACCCGATATTTTCCATGAATATTACGGTCACTGCCCAATGCTAACTGAACCTGTTTATGCTGATTTCATGCAAAAATACGGTGCAATTAGTATTAATGCTGATCCGCGTGATCACGCACGTTTAGCACGTTTATATTGGTTTACGGTTGAGTTTGGTTTAATTAATACGGCAGCTGGCGTGAAATGCTACGGTGGCGGAATATTATCTTCCGCACAAGAAACCGTTTATGCAATTGAAAGTGAACTTCCTGCGCGCAAGCCGCTCGATTTTTTAGAAGCGCTGCGCACGCCCTATCGCATTGATATCTTGCAACCCATTTATTTTGTGATTAATGATTATCAAGCATTATTTGAATCTTTAAATGTTGATCTATTTGCCTTAATTAATAAAGCTCGCGAGTTAGGCGAGTATCCCCCTAAATTTAGCTTGGAGAAGCCACAACATGAACAACCCTGTTAGTGAAAAACATTGCTTGCCTTGTGAAGCGGGTGTGCCGCCCATGTCAGAAAAAGAAATCGCAACTGAATTGGCAAAGCTAGATCAGGATTGGCAAGTAAGTAACCATCATAAAGCCATTAGCCGTGATTTTCGCTTTAAGAATTATTACCAAACCATGGCATTTGTAAATGCAATTGCCTGGATGACGCATCGTGAAAACCATCATCCTGATTTAGAAGTTGGCTATAATCATTGCTTGGTACACTACACAACTCATGCCATCGATGGTTTATCGTATAATGATTTTATTTGTGCGGCTAAAGTTGATGGTATTTTTGAAGAAGGACGCAAGTGACGCTAGGGGCTGTTGACAATTCTACTATGCTGGGCGTATCTCATTTATTTTTTGTGCTCCGCTGCTCATTTGCTAACGTGTAAACTGCGCTGCGGTGCTTAAAAATCAATGAGCTACGCCTCAGCCTAGCGAATTGTCAAAAGCCCCTCTTTTAACTTCGTCTTTGTAACTTCATTTTTACCTAACTAATGACATATGTTGAAGAAAAAGGCTGTGATCGAGTTTGGCTTCTTTCGTGTGGGTATTCTTCTGCTAACAGTTTTTCAATAGGCATTTCGAGAATTTCCCTAATCTGCCTTGCATTGTTTGACTGATCGGCATACCAAAAAGCAGACTGACCTTGATTATTGCTCACATCAGGGTTGAGCGATAAGTCAAATTCGTGGCTTAATCGACGAACAAAGCACACCGCCTGAACCGAGCCACTCCACGCCGCATAATGCAGTGCGTTAG
>CAYGTS010000076.1:0-12421 GCA_964352905.1 uncultured Legionellales bacterium
CTGCCACTAACTCCTGGATTGCTTCACTTCGTTCGCAACGACGGAGATCCTGTCTTATACATAGCTTCTCCAATATATAAATAACGTCCCGGTAAAATCCTATTGTGTCATTTTACACATTTTAATTTCGTGGGAATTCACAATTAAATTTATTGAATAGTTACTCCTTTTTTAACCTTTGTTAAAATTTTCCAGTGATCGATCACGTTATGCGTCATATGTGCTTCGTCTTCTACACCTATTTCTTTCAATATTGCAAGTGTAGGAATTTTTTTGCCCTTTACCATGAATAGCGTTTTAATCAAAATGGTTGCAAAAAGTTTGTCGCCTTTTTCAAAACGATGCTCGATGTAAATATATTTTTCATCAAAAGCAATCACTTGACTACTGACTTGAAATTTTTGCCAAGGCTTAATTGGCTTAATAAAGGTGACTTCACAGCCGAGTAAGACCGGTAACCATTTTTTTTTCATGACTGTTTTTAACATGCCTGCTTTAGCAATTAGCCAAATGCGACTCAAGTCAGCTAACGCAAGATAACGTGCATTGGTTAAATGAAAGTTAATATCACAATCAAAGGGCCAAGCACGAAAAGTAGTGATAACCGGATCGGTGAAATGCAAAGATTTTTTTGTAAACCAAGATTGTAACATTATGCGTATTAAGCGAAAATATAAGTTCATTTTATCTCCCTATTTACAGGCAAGCGGTATTCCCTTAAAAATTGTCATTACTACTTTACCCCATAATTCCCAATCTTCAAAAGGCGTTAAATAATCGTTAGTAACGAGCGTATCATTACTAACGGTAAAACGGTAATCAGGATCGAAAATACAAATATCAGCTTGTGATCCAACTTTTAAATTGCCAACTTCTTTCTCCAAGCATTTAGCAGGATGAGCTGTAATTAATGCTAACGTATCCATTAAGGATAATTTTAACTCTTTACCTAAGCGTAAGGTTAAGGGTAAGAGTAATTCAAAATTCATACATCCTGTTTTACTTGTCGCAAAGGTTGCCAGTTTATCATCAGGGCTTAACTGAGTATGTGAAGAAGTAATAACGGTAATCACTTTTTTCTTGACCGCCTCGCGCAGGGCATTTTGATCGGTTATGCCACGCAAGGGTGGTTGTATATGACAAAGTGGATTACCATTTTCACAATCAATCTCAGTCAAGAAATGATGAATGATGCTACTATCAGCAGTAACTGTGATACCTTTTTGCTGTGCCTGTTGAATTAGTGCAATGCCTTGGTAGGTGGTAACTTGGCTAAAATGAATTTTAACACCATAAGTTTCGGCAAATAATACATGCTTTGCAATCGATAGTGTTTCTGCTAAAGCGGGAATACCACTAAATCCCCATTTTGAACTCACTTCGCCTTGATGAATAGCTACATCTTGTGAAAGATCGTAATCTTGTGGATAAATCACTAAGCGTAAATTAAACGTTGCCAAGTATTGATAAAGGCGATCGAGAAATTGATTGTTAGTTACATCATATTGTCCTGTGGTAAACAAGGTAATAGCGTGCTCTGCAAAGGTGGCACACTCAGTTAATTGTTGAGCGTGGCAAGCAACACTCGTTGCAGCAATGGGAAAAATATTTGCAGTATTTATTTGATCAACAAGATAATGCAAATGATTTAAGGAAATATGATTATCTAACATGGGTTCCACAAAAGGAGGAATAGCGATGCTGGTAATGCCGCCATGGTTAGCTTGGTGTAAAAAAGTATTTAATTGCTTATTTGTCAGGTTTATTGGATTGGCATAAAGATCAACTAAGCCAGGACAAACGATTTTATTACTCGCATCAATTATTTGATCGGCTGTAAAGTTACTGGGCTTTATATCAAGGCTTAAAACTTTATCATCAGCAATATAAAGATCAGCAACTTTATCGAACTGCTGCGATGGATCAATAACGCGGCCATTGCTCACTATTATTTTCATGATAAACCCGCTTGTTTTACTAACATTGCCATCACGGCCATGCGCACGGCGGTGCCATTTTTAACTTGATCAAGAATCACGGCATTTTTACTATCAGCAACTGTAGATGAAATTTCCACGCCGCGATTCATGGGACCAGGATGCATGATTAAAACATCAGGTTTGCTGTTCGCTAAGTTAGTTTCATTTAAGCCGTAAAAACGATGATACTCAGCAAAGCTTGGTAACAAAGCATGTTGCATGCGTTCTTGTTGCAAACGCAGGGTTACAATGACATCGGCATCTTGCACAGCTGGTTTAATCTGATGAAAAACTTGCACGCCTAACACATTGCTATGCGCAGGTAAAAGTGTTTTAGGGCCAACAATTCTAATTTCGGCAACACCAAGTAAATGTAAGGCAAAAATCAGTGAGCGCGCGACACGAGAATGCTTGATGTCACCTACAATACAAACACAAAGATTATGCCAATCTGGTTTGTGCTCTTGGATGGTGTAAACATCGAGCAGGGCTTGCGTAGGATGTTCATGCGTACCATCGCCGGCATTGATGATAGCTGCTATATTGGGAAGGCGATGTACCAAAAAATGTTGAATGGCAGTAAGATTATGACGGATCACAAATAGATCAATTGGCATTTGGTGTAGTGTTTTAAAATTATCAAGGAGACTTTCACCTTTTTGAGTTGAAGAAGTTGCTACATTAAAATTTAAAACATCGGCACCTAAATTTTGTGCGGCCAGAGTGAAACTTGAAGTTGTGCGAGTTGAGTTTTCAAAAAAAACATTAGCGACTGATTTGTTCTTGAGTAAAGAATTAGCAACGATGTTTTTCCGGTGATCAAAAAAAGTTTTAGTGCTTTCAATCAAAGTAAGGATCGTTTCTCGTTTGAGATTTTCAATTGCCAGTAAATGTCTTAGGTTACCATTGCTATCATACTGTAAATTTTCACCAGTGATCATCGCTTATCCTATTTTGTAACCAAGACTCTAAGATATATTTAGCCGCTAAGCTATCAACTTCTTGTTTGCTAAAACGAGTTTTTTGTGATTTTAATTCCTCTTTAGCAACAAAGGAAGTCAATTTTTCATCGATTTGGAAAACCGGCAATTGATAGCGTTGCTGCAAACGCTCAGCAAATTGTAAGGCTTTTTCTGTAATAGCAGTGATTTGATCTTGCATATCATAAGGAATGCCTACAACAAAACCTTGCGGATTCCATTGCTTAATGAGGGTTTCTAACTCGCGCCAATTAGGCTCCCCCTCATTGGCTGTAATGATTCCTAGCGTGTTTGCAGTGCAGGTTACAGTTTGTCCCACGGCAACGCCAATTTTTTTGGTACCAAAATCAAGGCCTAACCATGTTTCAGACATTAGGCATGCCCAATATCATTAGAGAGGTGGGAAAGATCAATGCCAATTGTAGCAACCGCTGCATTCCAACGCTCTTCTATCGGCTTTTCGAATAAAATTTTGGCATCAGCGGGCATGTTGATCCAACAATTCTGCTTTAATTCTTCTTCGAGTTGCCCAGCTTCCCAGCCAGCATAACCGAGTGAAATAAAACTCTTTTGCGGGCCTTTCCCGGCCGCCATATCAATTAGAATATCTTTCGAGGTTGTCACCGCAACTTCCTTGGAGGTTTGGAAAGTCGATTGCCAAGCAGTCGCACTAGGCTCATGTAAAATAAAGCCTTGTTCAGGACCAACGGGGCCGCCTGCAAAAATAGGCTGTTGGTTTAAGAGCGGATCATCGCTTTCAATCGCCATTTGTTGGAAAATATCACCAAGCAAGATGTGCATGGGGCGGTTAATGATGATACCCATGGCGCCTTTTTCTGTGTGCTCACAAATATAAGTTACCGTGCGATAAAAAATGGGATCATCCAAATTGGGCATGGCGATCAGAAATTGGTTGGCCAGAGAATTCATAGAGTTATTCATCATATTTTAACGATTCTGTATTATGAATAGTATAGTTTATAAAATATACTCTATTTTGTCTAAGAAATAACGTAACTATTCACCCTGTGGATGGGAACGCCCATATTTGGGCTAAAAACAGCGAAAATCTTTTATCGAAATGCTCATGTATAACTCATACACTGCGCTTTCTCAAAAATATTTTCGCTGTTTTTATCGCCAAATCTGAACGTTCTTGGTAAATTCACAGTTAAGTTTACTGAGTTACAAAATAACAATAAACAAAAAGGCTACTGTTTTATGCTGATTGCTGTAAAATAGCCAGCTAAATTCTATAGGAATTACGATAAACTTCGTCTTTTTGGCTGTAGCTTTGTTGCAAATCCTACTCTAATTGCTATTGATAGCCTGGGAAAATAGGAGAGAGCTTTATGCAAACCGATCGCTACGCTAATCTTGCCATAGCGCATGCAAATTTAAGTGCGAATGAACTCGTTCAGTACGCAATAAGGCGTAATGAAGCAATGTTATCCGCTAACCAGGCTATCAGTGCGTATACAGGCGATCGTACTGGGCGTTCCCCAAAAGATCGTTTTATTGTTAAAGATGATATCACGCGTGATAGTGTGGATTGGGGAGCGGCAAATCAACCGGTTGCGCCTGAAATATTCCAAAAACTATGGGCAAAAGCAGAAGCGTATATCGCAAAAAAAGAACACTTTATCGCCGATCTGCATGTTGGTGCTGATCCACACTATTCCTTACCGGTTAACGTTATTACCGAACTCGCTTGGCATAATCTGTTTGTGCGTAATTTATTTATACGAGAAAGTAGCAGTGCAACTGCTTTGCCTGATTGGACTATACTAAATGTCCCAAGCCTCAAAACCGATGCTAAAAAAGATGGAACCCACAGCGATGGCACTTTAATTATTAATTTCACTGAGCGTAAAGTGCTACTACTAGGGTTGCTCTATGCGGGTGAAATGAAAAAAGCAATGTTTTCCGTGATGAATTTTTTAATGCCATCCATGGATGTTCTCCCGATGCATTGCGCCGCAAATAGGGGGGGAAAAGGCGATGTGGCATTATTTTTTGGCTTATCGGGTACCGGTAAAACAACGCTTTCTGCTGATCCGTCACGTTATTTAATTGGTGATGATGAGCATGGCTGGCATCGTGATGGCGTTTTTAACTTTGAAGGTGGTTGTTATGCGAAATGCATTAATCTATCGCAAGCCAATGAACCGCTAATTTGGGATGCAATTCGCTCAGGTACCATTATGGAAAATGTTGTGCTTAATGAAAACAAAGAGCCTGATTTTAGTGACGATAAATTTAGCCAAAATACTCGCGCTGCTTATCCGCGTGAATTTATCGATAAGCGTGTCATAGAAAATCATGCCGGTATACCCAATGCCGTGATATTTTTATGTTGTGACCTATACGGTGTATTACCGCCGGTTGCCAAGTTAACCGAATTCCAAGCAGCTTATTATTTTTTAAGTGGCTATACAGCGTTGGTGGGGAGCACCGAAGTTGGTCATGGCACCGAAATTAAACCAACGTTTAGTACGTGCTTTGGTGCGCCTTTTTTTCCGCGTCCGCCGCAAGTGTATGCGGATTTGTTAATGAAACGTATTGCTGAAAGCAACGCCAATGTTTTTCTTGTGAACACGGGTTGGCAAGGCGGGGGCTATGGTCACGGTGGGCAACGGTTCAGTATTCCAACCACGCGTGCGATTGTGAGCGCGATTGTTGAAGGTCGTTTAAAGCAAGCTGAATTTGAAAACTATCCTGGTTTTAACTTACAAATTCCGAAAAAAATTGAAGATGTTGATAGTTCACTGTTATATCCGCAAAAAAATTGGCGCGATCAAAATAACTACAAAGAAAATTGTTTATTGCTCATTAAACAATTCCAAGAAAATTTTAAAAAATTTAATGTTGCCAAAGCTATTCAGCAGGCTGGCCCCAAGGAGCTATAGCATTGCCTGAAAAAGAGAAAATACAGGCTAACCTTGCACATATCAAACAAGTATTGCAGAACCTATGCGTAGAGCAAACGGTCAATATTGTAGCTGTGAGTAAAGGGCAGTCTATTGCAAAAATGCAAGCTGCCATGGAATGTGGATTCTTTAGTTTTGGGGAAAACTATCTTAATGAAGCGCTGATTAAAATCGCACATTTGGCAAATAAACAGATTGATTGGCATTTTATCGGGAAAATACAATCTAACAAGACTAAACTGCTAGCAGAAAATTTTAATTGGGTGCAAACTGTTACCAGCAAAAAACAAGCGCAGCGTTTAAATGAACAGCGTCCTAACACCTTAAAACCTTTGAATGTTTGTATTCAAGTTAATATTGATAACGATAGTGCTAAAGCTGGGTTAGCAGCACAACAAGTGCAAAATTTAGCAAACTATATTCTCACGTTGCCTCATTTGAAATTGCGCGGGTTAATGACTATAACACAATTTACACAAATTCAAGCACAGCAACTTGCGTCTTTTCAAGCAATGAAAAATTTATATGATGATTTGAATCAACAAGGTTTTCCCCTGGATACCTTATCAATGGGTATGAGTGATGATTGGCAAATTGCTGTGGCAGCAGGTAGTAACCTGATCCGCATTGGCACAGCAATTTTTGGTGAAAGAGATAAAAGAGGACCGTAAGATGAAAAATATCGCGTTTATTGGCGCAGGTAATATGGGTGGTAGTATCATTGGTGGCTTAATAAAGAATGGTTACCCTGCCAGTAAGATTTGGGCAACCAATAAAGATGTGCAAGTTTTGACTCAGCTTAAACAAGAGTTTCAAATTAACATTGGTCAAGAAAATGAGAGCGCTTGCCAGCAAGCTGATATTGTTGTGTTGTGTTTAAAGCCACAAATCATGCAAGAAGTTGTGCTTTCTTTGGCCGATCACATTAAAGAAAATGCGTTAATCATTTCGATTGCAACCGGGATCAGCTCTGAAAGCTTGCAAGCTTGGTTAGGGGCCAATAAAGCGATTGTGCGCTGCATGCCAAATACGCCAGCATTAATACAAGCGGGTGCGACAGGATTATATGCAAATAAGAGTGTTTCACAAGAGCAAAAAAATTTAGCCGAATCTATTTTACGTGCAGTTGGAATTACCGTTTGGCTGGAAGACGAAGCGTTACTTGATGCCGTTACCGCCGTATCAGGTAGTGGGCCTGCTTATTTCTTTTTAATCATGGAAGCCATGCAAGACGTTGCGCAACAATTAGGCTTAGATGAAAAGAACGCTAAATTATTAATCTTGCAAACCTGTTTTGGTGCGGCAAAAATGGCGCTGGAGAGTCAAGCTGATTTACAAACCCTACGTAAAAGGGTAACCTCTCCAGGCGGTACCACAGAACAAGCGGTTGCTGTTCTAGAAAAAAATAAAATCAGGACAATTTTTCAAGACGCTTTGCAAGCAGCACAAGATCGTGCTAAAGAGTTAGCCCAATAATTTTTAAGGAGATCAAGATGGGGCTGGGTTGGCAACAGGCATTTAGTTTTTTAGTTGAAACTATCTTCCTTATTTATATTCTCGCCGTTTTCTTACGCTTAGTTTTTCAAATTGTGCGGATTGATTTCTACAATCCACTAGCACAATTTATTATCAAAATTACCAATCCACTGCTAAAACCTTTACGAAAAATCATTCCGGGTTACTGGGGGGTTGATTTTGCGGCAGTGGTATTAATTATCCTATTAGAATTTATTAAAATTTTATTAATTTGCTTATTTGGCTTTGGGCTCTTTCCTAATATTATTGGTTGGATCACTTGGGCGATAGGTGATTTACTCGCCTTTGTTCTACAGTTTTACTTTTTTGTCGTTTTAATCAGAGTCATCTTAAGCTGGGTAGCACCTCATCAGCATTCTTATTTTACAGCAATCGTTTATAAGATTAGTGATCCTGTCTTACGCCCTTTACGCAAAGTGCTACCACTCATGTCAGGGTTTGATTTTTCACCGCTGTTAATGGCCATTATTTTACAATTTATAACGCTGTTAATTGCTTACCCCATCATCGCACAAGGGAAATTAATGGTTTTTTTGTAACCGTAATAAAAGGAAAATGGAATGAAAAAAATTATTTTGGCAGGATTAATGCTAAGCACAAGCTGTAGTTTTGCTGAACGCCTCTACGTTGGTGGGCAAGTTGGTTATAACTCTGTTAACCATAACTACCAACCAGAGTTCGTACAAGATACAACGATAACGGCAAATACGAATCATAACGGGACAGGGGTTACGGGCGGTATTTTTGGTGGTTATGGGCATTGTTTTGGTGATAATGTTTACGGTGGTTTTGAACTTTATTATTTTGGCAATAATAATTCTAATAGTGAATTAATCAGCACTTCAATTGATACGAGTAATATTATCAGAACATTTTCAGCCAATCAAAAATTAAAATTTAGCTATGGTGCTGCCATTAAACCTGGTTATTATATTACTCAAGATATTTTAGTTTATGGCGCACTCGCTTTTGTGCGTAGTAAATTTAGCGGTAACTACGCTATTAATTATAGTAATGGCACAGCTACGTCGTTAGGCCCTTTTTCCCAATATGCGAGTGGTTGGGGCTTTGGTGGTGGTGCCGAAGTTAATTTAAGTCTTAACACCGGCATTCGTTTAGAATTTATTCACACACGCTATACGGATTATGGTATTAGTAATTTCCCTGATAGTGCTATTTCAGCGCGTTTTAAACCAAACAGTAATCAAATTAATTTGGGTTTTGTGTATAGTTTTGGCGATGGATTTATCAGCTAACACTAAAATAATGTGGAAATTTAATAAAAGAGCACTATTTTTGTACGGCATTTGTATTTAAATGGCTAAATTTAAATAAATTTTTTGCAAAAAGGTTTGAAGATTAAATTAAAGTTGTGGCATAATATGAAGGCTGCTGCGGTACTCCGTATGGTGTTCTGTAAACAGCATGTTCTTAGATGTTCGCAGGTAATGAGAGTAACTCCCCCTGATTCTGTGGGTAGCAGAACTGGGATTGTAAAACGTTAAAAGAGGAAGGGAACTAATATGTTCAAGAAAATTGCATTATTTGGGGCTGCTGCCTGCTTCGCGGTTTCAACTGCAGCAAGTGCAACAGGTTTATATGTCGGTGCCGGTGTTGGTTACCAAATCCTAAAACACGGTGTTACAGATACTGACGCTACTAGCTCAGCATCATTCTCACAGTTTGGTGATGGCGCTATCGGTACATTATTTGTTGGTTATGGCTTCTGCCTTAGCAACACTTTTTGGTTAGGCCTTGAGTTCAACGGTGAATTAGCTGGTACTAAATCAACAGCTACTTTTACTGATAGCGTTCTTGGCACTGACTCTATTCAAAACAAAGCCAAAGGTGGTTACGGTCTTAGTGTAAGACCTGGTTACTTCACTAGCCCACAAACTATGATCTACGGTATTTTAGGATGGCAACGTACTAAGTTTGAAACAAACGAAGACTTAAACGGTGTGAACGTATTTTCTAGCAGCAACTGGAAAAATGGTTTCCGTTACGGCGGTGGTATGCAAACTAACTTAACTAACCAATTAAGCCTTCGTGCTGAGTTTGCTCAAACACGTTACAAAACTAGAAACTTCACAATGGCTGCTGGTGACACTTTAAGTGTTAAAAACCAAACTAGCCAAGTAATCGTTAGTGCTGTTTGGACTTTCGGTGACGTTGCTAACTTAGGTAACGCTTTAGGTAACTTAACTGCTTAATTTTTTAAGTAGATTACTTTAGGCTAAAGATAAGAAACCCGCTCCATTTATGGTGCGGGTTTTTTATTTGTATGCTACGCTAATTCGTCTCGTTTAAATTTGTATAGGACTTACGATAAACGTCGTCTTTTTGGCTGTAGCTTTGTTGCAAATCTTTTTCGCATCCTCATTTATTCGCTTATAAACTGCGGTGCTCACTCGATTTGCGCCTCGCCACAGCACAAAAATACTCGTTTTTCGTAAGTCCTATTTGTATTAAGAACCGTAGCAATCAAGGAAGATGTATGAGTGACAACATTTTTAATGATGCGATTTCACGTTTAGATGAAGCTTTTAACTATGCCAAAATTGATCCAGAAGCTTTAGAACGATTGAAATATCCCAAAGCAACGCTTGAAGTATCAATTCCGATCCGCATGGATAATGGTAGCTTAAAAATATTCACAGGCTATCGTGTGCATCATGATGATACGCGTGGCCCAACTAAAGGCGGTATTCGCTTCCATCCATCGGTATCACTGAATGAAGTTAAAGCATTAGCTCTGTGGATGACTTTTAAATGTGCCGCCGTTAATATTCCCTATGGTGGTGCAAAAGGTGGTGTTATTGTTAATCCCAAACAATTATCAAGGTTAGAATTAGAACGTTTAAGTCGTGGTTATATTGCTCATATAGTTGATTTTATTGGCCCTGATCGTGATATTCCCGCACCTGATATGTATACCAATGCCATGATCATGGGTTGGATGATGGATGAATATTCCAAAATCATGCGCAAGCGCACCCCTGCGGTAATAACTGGCAAACCCATTCCTTTAGGCGGTAGTTTAGGGCGTGAAGATGCGACTGGCCGAGGAGCATTTTATTGCATTCGAGAATTAGCCCAACGCCAAAAATTCGATCCATCACAAACAACCGTGGCAATACAAGGTTTTGGTAATGCAGGACAAGTCATTGCAAATTTACTTTATCAAGATGGTTACAAAATTGTTGCCGTGAGCGATTCAAAAGGGGGTATTTACCGAAAAGATGGCTTTGATGTGCCAAGCTTAATCCAGCATAAAAATGCAACACGCCAAATCAAAGCGGTTTATTGCGAAGGATCGGTATGCGAAGAAGTGGCGGCGGATTATATTTCTAATGCAGAATTACTGGAATTAGCTGTTGATATTATTATCCCAGCAGCATTGGAAAATCAAATTACTGAGAAAAATGCAGATCAAATAAAAGCGCATACTATCGTAGAAATTGCTAATGGGCCTGTTACACCGACCGCAGATCAAATTTTAAGAGATAAAAATAAACTGGTTGTACCTGATATCCTTGCCAACGCGGGCGGTGTTACGGTAAGTTACTTTGAATGGGTGCAAAATAAAATGGGCTATTATTGGGATCTTAATGAAATTCATGAAAGATTATATGCTACTATGGCAACGGAATTCAGCGAGATTTATAATTTAATGCAAACGCAGCAATGTAGCATGCGTACGGCAGCGTATATACAAGCCCTGAATCGCATTGGCACAGCGATTACTGCGCAAGGCACCTACAATTATTTTGCAGAGAGTGAAGGCGGTTAATTAAATGAACTGGAAAAAAAAGTTAGAAGAGATCACCGGTAATAAACCAGTCAGCAAACAAACCATGGGTGATATGCTCAATAAATTTAAAAGCATGCTTAACCCGGATCAAGCCAGTGATGCAGAGGTAAAAAAAGCGGTTGCAAAAACCAATAGTATTGCCGATCTTGATGACTTGATCGAAGAGTTTACGGCAAAAATACAAATTTTTATTGATGCCAAAAAAACTGAAATTGAAATTTTGGAAAGCTTTAAAACCGAAATAGGCCAACTAAAACAAGCAACCCATCAAATTGTAAAGCAATATGTTGATGATACACCGCTCGGTGAAGAAGATAATGAGCTAAAGTAGTTCAGGATTTTAGCGAGTACCGGTATAATCACGAAAAAGGCCAACTTTAATGGCTCTCTCGGGGGAAATATGTATCTAAAAGCAACCATTCGTGCCATTTTCATGATTATCGTGTTAATCATAGCTGGATGTGCCGAACCCCTAACCCCTAACCCTAAAATTGTTTACCCTGTGCCAAGACACTATCGTGATGCCTGGCAATCCAGTGGCTATCAATATGCTAGGCCCACTTCCGTTTTGCAGACACCGCCAGGAACCCTGCTGAGCTATGCTTCCGGTGGTAAACTGAATTCACCACGCGCATTAATTGCAAGGATCCAAAATCGCGGTGCACAAGTTCTACAAATTGGCGATACGATTTCCATACTCATTCCATCTGATAAACTATTCGCACCATCAGAAGATCTTTTCAAACATGAGGTTTATTCAGATTTTCATCCCACTTTAAATTTAATTGCGAAGCTGCTTAACCTTTATGGCAATTCAGCCGTTAAAATTGCAGCAAGCCTTGATGATGTGCAGAACAGACCGCGCAGCTATTTGTTGGCGAAACGCCAAGCTAACCGTGTTGCGTCTTATCTTTACAAGCAAGGTGTGAGTGCATGGCGCCTATACCCGTTATCATACGGCCCGGATAATCTGCTTGCCACGAATCGTACGGTTTTGGGAAGTTATTATAACCGTGTTATTGAAATCACTTTCAACCCTTATGTAACGCCAGCCGATTGCTGTTCACACATCGCGCACTTTATCGCGAAGAAACAGCCGTGGCAGTTTTGGGGATTACCTTACTAACTACCAGTAATTCCCGGCGAGATGTTGAATAACTCAAGAACGGTCAGATTTGAGGC
>CAYGTS010000077.1:0-11095 GCA_964352905.1 uncultured Legionellales bacterium
CGCTGTTTTTAGCCCAAATATGGGCGTTCCCTGCTACGGAGTGAGTAGTTACTAAAAATTTATGATGGTTTAGTGAAATTGCAGCGCCAACTCTTAAGCGAGCTTGATCAATACAAAAAAATATTGAGCAATGCAAGTCAGTCATCTAGTATAAGTATAATGCCTTTTTCTTCTGAAGATCCGGTCATTGAAAGCGTATGGTTTAAAACACCTTATGCGTATATGGCAACAAATTTGTTAGCACTATTTGATGAGTTAATGCGAACCATTATTACGTTTGAAAGAATTGGGATCTTAATCGATAAGAAAGAACCCATTATTCGACAACAATGGTTAGATCAGCTTTTATCTTTATTTCAAATGCCTTTGCAATGGAAACCCTTAACTGTGACTCGTACTGATCTGACTGTTCAAAATCAAACAGCCTTAGCAGCGATTGAAAAAATGGGGGTGGTTCCTGAAGCTGTTTTATTGTTAAAGATTAGGGCCCCTTTTTCACCTGCAATTAAATCATGAAACGTAAATACTCACTCCGTAGCGGGGAACGTCCATATTTGAGCTAAAAACGGCGAAAATCTTTTATCGAAATGCTCATTTATAACGCATAAACTGCGCTTTCTCAAAAATATTTTCGCCGTTTTTATCGCCAAATCTGAACGTTTTTGGTAAACAACAAGCTAAAGGGGCGAGCAGTTACCATAAAACTTTTCTAAAGCCGTGATCACAAAAGGCTTAAAACATTGTGATAAGTGAGTAGACATGTAATCTCACCTGGAAAAGATCCAGTGTCATCATGCTTAATAGTGATATTAAGTAAATTTACTTAATGATTACTCTACAAGGGTAATCAACTTTTAACTTATCCCAGCGGGAATAATAATTATTCCCCTTGGGGATGCTTATTATTCTCTATGGATTTTAATTTTACTGGAGAAAGATGATGAGCATCACTGCATATACTAATTATAATTTTAGTTATCTACATGGCATGACAGGCACTTTAGCGGCTGATCCCGTTTTTTTAAATACAAAAGACGGTAAGGCTTACGCGAAAATGGCTGTTTTTTGCAAAGCAATTGATTTGAATGTTGATGATTCAAACTATCAACGTCACAAATCAAATAATCATAGTGTTTCTTCTCTTATTGCCTACATCAAGGTTTTTGAGCTGCCATTATTGCAGCAGGTACAAAATCTTAAAAAAGGATATTTTGTTAATTTTAAATTTGACAAAGTTATCTTTGGTCTTGGGCAAGATCAAAAAACGCAAAGAATCAAAGCAAATGCTTTTTTAGTCGCGAATGCTATTGAAGTGAAATACATTCCTAATAAAGCGCTTTAAATATGCTAAATACTTTACGTTTTGAGGAGAAATACTGTGTGTCAAAATGATTTAACTCAATCTAAAGAAGCTAAAAAGCGGATCGGTGTGATCACCCATATTCGTGTCAACTTCTATGAAGTTGAATGTATTAAATTAGCTTTGATTGGATTTTCGAACGGCATTAAAAATGAGATTTTACCAAAACAGTTGTCTGGTATCGATTTAAATTATCTTAAAGCGCAATTACGTTATTTAAAAGATTGGTTTCACAATCTTGATCAAATAGCAACCTTGCAACAAGATGGTTCAAATGAGGTACTGCTGCCTTTCACGAGTTCTGAACTGGTGGATTGGTTGTTACCGGTTTGTCAGTCCTGTGTTGATAATACCGCTGTTTTGTTTGCATCAACAGAAAACTTTAGTACTGAATTTGCACCCAAGTCGAGTGCTGATTTAGTCAAAGATGTGGTATTAGCTCAGCTAAGGCTGATCCTCAAATACTATTATCAACTCGCACAAACTTACCAACAAAAATTGGTGGATAAACTTATCGCTATTCAGCAACAAGATTATCCGCTTTATCCAATTTTTACAGAGAGTGATGAGTAAGGGATGCATGATTATTTCAGATTAATGACTGTTCGATAAACTTCACTAACCGCCAAGAGCGATTTCGCTCTTGGCGATTTCTCTCTTGGTTTTTATTTTAAGGAAAAATCCAATGGAGAATTTAACTTTGCAATATAGTGATACTGAACTTCGAGATTTACCACCTGCATTTATATTATGTGAATCCAATACATTTGAAGTGCGGGAAAAAATCACGGCATCAGATATCATTATCGCTGCGCAATCAATTTTAACGCAACAATGTCAACGATTTCCTCTCGTACTTGATAACGTGGAGTTAGCAAAAAAGCTCGCGGTATTGAGATTAGCAAATTTGAAATCAGAATGTTTTTGCGTGATATTTTTGGATAATCAGCAAAAGTTGATCCGTTTTGAAAAAATGTTTCAAGGCACGATTAATCAAGCTGCTGTTTATCCACGTGAGATTGCAAAGCGAGCATTCGAGCTGAATGCTGCAGCCATCATTTTGGTTCATAACCATCCTTCAGGTGACTGTACCCCAAGTGTAGCAGATGAGCGATCAACTCTTTCAATGAAAACGGCTTTTTCTTTGATCAATATCAAGGTTGTCGATCATTTAATTGTTGGAGGCGATCAAGCGTATAGTTTCGCTGAAGATAGAAGACTGTAAACCTTTTACTGGCTGTTCTAAAAACCCGCATATACTCTTTGGCTTTCATTCTGCGGCTTTGTTGTGCGCTTGTCTCGCTGCTCATGTATTACGTATACACTCCGCTGCTCGACCGCGCGCACGCCTCGCCGCAAAATGAAATCCTTTGAGTATAGCAATATGCGGGTTTTTTTATGCTTATTAAAAATTATTGAGGCAGTTAAATGACTTGTCAGAATACGATTACTTATAAATTTAATCAGCACCATTCATTTTCTTTATTTTGTGATGTGGTTCAAGATTATTTTTCACCAACTGTTATTGAATTATTTGCGGGTTGCGGTGGTTTAGCATTAGGCTTTGAACAAGCTGGTTTCATTCATTTGTTGCTTAATGAACTGGATAAAAAAGCATGTCAAACTTTATTAATTAATTGACCGCATTGGCCTGTTTTACAAAGTGATATTAGAGAGGTAGATTTTTCTTCCTATTATGGCAAGGCTGATGTGGTGACAGGTGGTTTTCCATGCCAAGCATTTAGTTTGGCAGGTAAAAAAAGGGTTTTAACGATGAGCGTGGTACACTTTTTTTTGAATTTGCGCGAGTCGTGAAAGAAATTCAGCCTAAATTATTTATTGCCGAAAATGTGAAGGGGCTTTTATCTCATTCAAAAGGCCAAACATTTAGTATTATATTGAATACGTTGCGTGATTTAGGCTATCGTGTTTCTTATAAGCTATTAAAAGCGGTAGAGTATAGTGTTCCACAAAGACGCGAGCGAATTATTATTGCCGGAGTTCGGCGTGATATTAAAGAGAATTATCATTTTCCCGTATCGCATTTTAAAAAATATACCTTGTACGATGCTTTAAAAAAAAGTGATCTCTATGCTGAAGATACGCCAAAATCTAAAGGTTTTTGCTATTCCGATAAAATTCGCAAGTACCTTGCATTGATACCAGCTGGTGGAAACTGGCGAGATTTATTGCCTTACTTGCAACGTGAATGTTTAGGTAAGATGCTAGGCCAAGGATCAAATAGTCAAATGCTTAAACGTTTACACTGGAATCAGCCGTGTTTAACGTTATTAACAAGCCCGCATGGTAAGCGAACATGTCGCTGTCATCCCGATGAAATTCGGCCCTTAACGGTTAGAGAATATGCGCGAGTTCAAACCTTTCCCGATGATTGGCTATTTTTGGGATCGTTATCATCGCAATATCGTCAAATTGGTAATGCCGTTCCTGTTAATTTAAGTAAAGCTATTGCAACTGCGACTAAGGATTTTCTGATTAGACATAAAAAGCCGCATAATTTATTAAATTGAGGTTATTGTAATATGCAACATCCACCTAAATTTGCCTACACCGTAAAAACAAATATTCCATATTTAATTATACCTAGAGTGATCCGCCTGCGTGATGCACCTTATTATTTGGGGATGCGTAAAGATTATTTTAATAAACATGTACGACCCGCATTGCAAGCAATTGCTATTGGTCAACGCGGCTTAGGGTTCGACAGGCTTGACTTAGATGAGTGGCTAGACCATTATAAATCGTCGACGTTTGGCTCTGTACCCAATAGAGGAGAAGAACTATGGGACAGAAAAAATTGCCAGGACTCTTTAAGCGAAACGGGTTGTGGCACATCGACAAAACAATCTTCGGCAGACGCGTTTGCGAGAGCACTGGAACAAGTGAAATCTCAGAAGCGCAAAATTACTTGAGCCGCAGGATTGAAGAAATTAGGCAAGCAAAAGTTTATGGTGTTCGTAGAGAGATTGATTTTAATACGGCAGCCGTACGATTCTTAACAGAAAATGATCATTTGGCATCATTAGATCGTTATGCGGATGCGTTAAAAAATGTGCAACCTTTTATTGGTTATTTGTCTTTAAAGCAAATTCATATGGGTTGTTTGCAGGAATTCATAAAAAGTATGAAGAAATGCAAAAAATCGATCCGCACCATTAATTATAGTTTGCAAGCTGTGAGACGTATTCTTAATCTTGCTGCGACTGAATGGGTAGATGAGCATGGTTTAACTTGGTTGCATAGCGCCGCTAAAATTAAACTGTTATCAGAGCATGATAAGCGCTTACCTTATCCATTAAGTTGGGAAGAGCAAGAAAAGTTGTTTGCTGTGCTGCCAGAACACTTGCGATTGATGGCAGAGTTTGCAGTAAATTCCGGTTGTCGCCAAGCTGAAATATGCCAATTGCAGTGGGCTTGGGAAGTGAATACAACGAACGTTGCAGGTGGTTCAGTATTCATTATCCCTAAAATGGCGGTTAAGAATCGCGAAGAGCGATTAGTCATTTTAAACCACCATGCCAGAAGGATCATTGAAAAGTGTCGAGGTGCTCATGATCAGTATGTGTTTACTTATCGAGGAAAACCTTTAACACGTATTAATGGCGATGGTTGGCAAGCAGCACGTGAGAAAGTGAATTTGCCAGAAGTGCGAGTACATGATCTCAAACATACTCTTGGACGGCGTCTTCGGGCTGCGGGCGTGAGTTTTGAAGATAGACAAGATTTGCTAGGGCATAAGTCTTTGCGGATCACTACACATTATTCAGGAGCAGAATTAGGTCATCTTTATGATGCTGTGAATAAGGTGTGTAGGCAAGATGGGAGTTATCCAACTTTGACTATGTTAAAGCGACAATCTCTATCGCTTGCCACAGTTGAATCTAAAACCCGCAAAAATCCCGCACGGCTGATTTTAGCAGGTTAAAGGGAATGCTTGTAAATGCAAGTAACTTATTGAAAAATAAGATATACCGAGAGTCGGAATCGAACCGACACGGTGTCACCACCACCGGATTTTGAATCCGGCGCGTCTACCAGTTCCGCCATCCCGGCATTTAGAGTGAGCAAGTATACAGAAGGTTCAGGCAAGAAAAAAGGCTTTAGCCAAAATAAAAACCCGTTGCCGGCGTGGTTGGCTAACGGGTTTTTTTACAACAAATCGGTAGATAAATTAATTAATGCTATGCGGTTGTTCGTGCAGGCACAGCACGTTACATTTAGCACGATGAATTAAACGGTTAACCGCTGAGCCGCCAAACAGTGGTGGCAAAATATCATCTTCGGCATCGCCGGTGATGATCAAATCAATTTTGAGTTTTTCAGCGAGATGCAATATTTCTTTTTCTAAGGAACCTGTCACAACCCATTGATCCGTTTCTGCGATAGCTAAACGTTCGCCTAATTTAACGAGTTTGTGTTTGGCCTCGTCACATAATTTATCTTGAATATCAATGATTGATGGTACTTGAAAATAAAACGTAGGTATTTTGGTAATAACATGTACTAATGTTAGTTTAATCATTGGCCAAGCATCGCGTAATGCGAGGGCTTGTTGCACAATGCTGTCTTCGTTATCCGGTAATAAGTTGGTAACCAATAACGCGTGGCGATATCCGAGTCGTTCCATGACCGTAGCTCCTGCTGTATAAGGTACGTTGTTCTTAATCCACAATATCCGTTTGGGGGATTCACACTATAGTGGATTTGCACAGCAGAAACTATTAGCAAGATGCTCTATACAATGTAATCAATTAGCACGCACAAGAGTGCGCCATTTCTTACGCAGCGGTGAGAAATTGACCAACTAAAGGTTAGAGATTTCATGAAGAATCTGTAATAGGGGAGAGTCAGTTTACCTGATATATTTGCCATGTCAATAACTAATTTAATTGTATCTATTCAGCAAGTTTGAAGGTGAACTCACCGAGAACGCCAGTCCTCTTGATAAGCGGGGATCAGGGCGTTCCCATCTACAGGGTGAATAGTTACATTTAATTTTTGGTTGGAGATGAAATAGTGTTACCATTGCCCGGCAAAATTAACAACAAAGAGCCATTATGTTACTAACCGATTTTAATTATGAATTACCTGCAGAATTAATTGCTCAGCAGCCGTTAGCAGAGCGTACCCAATCCAAGTTATTGGCGCTGGATATTAAGAATAATCAGCTTAGTCATCACCAGTTTAGTGATCTGAGTGATTTTTTGCGGCCCAACGATACCTTGATTTTTAATGATACTAAGGTGATCCCGGCGCGTTTATTTGGGACAAAATCCAGCGGCGGTAAGGTTGAAATTTTACTCGAGCGTATTTTAGATTACACCCAAGCCAAGGTGATGTTGCGAGCGAGTAAACCGCCGAAAGAAGGATCGTTGCTCCAAATTAACCAACAAGTTTGTCGTGTGCTAGGCCGCGAGGGTGAGTTTTTCATGATTAAATGCTTGCCGCCCTTGGCTAACATTTTGGCTTTGTTTGAACAATACGGTCACATGCCTTTACCACCTTATATAACACGACCTGATAATGCTGATGATGCTGCGCGCTACCAAACTGTTTACGCCAAACACGTGGGTGCAGTGGCTGCCCCAACCGCCGGTTTACATTTTGATCAAGTTTTGTTGGAAAAGTTAGCACAACGTAACATTAATTTTGGTTATGTGACATTGCATGTTGGCAGCGGTACCTTTCAACCGGTGCGTTGTATTAATGTTGATAATCATAAAATGCATGCCGAATATATTGAAGTCGATCAAAGCGTGTGTGATTTGGTTAACGCAACCAAAGCCAAAGGTGGGCGTGTGATTGCCGTGGGAACCACTTCGGTACGTTCATTAGAAAGTGCTGCGAGTGATGGGCAATTGCAACCTTTTAGTGGTGATACACGATTATTTATCAAACCGGGTTTTGAGTTTCAAATAGTTGATGCCATGATTACTAACTTTCATTTACCAAAATCGAGTTTGTTAATGCTCGTGAGTGCGTTTGCCAGTCGTGAGCAAATTTTACAGGCTTATGCGACAGCCATTGCTGAGCGTTATCGTTTTTTTAGTTATGGCGATGCGATGTTTTTATATTGAGAGAAAAAATGAAGTTTGAATTACTAAAAACCCACAACCGCGCGCGGCGTGGGCGCTTAACGCTGGCACACGGCGTGGTTGAAACGCCGGTTTTTATGCCGGTGGGTACTTATGGTGCCGTAAAAGGCATTAGCGTTGATGAATTACATACCATGGGTGCGCAAATTATTTTGGGTAATACTTTTCATTTAATGTTGCGACCCGGGCAAGAAATTATCGATCAATTTAAAGGGTTGCATAATTTCATCAATTGGCAAAAACCGATGTTAACTGACTCTGGTGGGTTTCAAATTTTTAGTTTAGGCAAAATGCGCAAATTAACCGAAGAAGGCGTTACATTTAATTCACCACTGAATGGCGATAAAATTTTCTTAAATCCCGAAATTTCCATGAATATGCAGCGCAGTTTAAATTCCGATATCGTCATGGTGTTAGATGAGTGCTTACCGTATCCCGCAACGGAAAAACAAGCCTTAGAATCCTTGCAATTATCACTACGTTGGGCCAAGCGCTGCAAAGTCGCGCACCAAGGTAATTCCAATGCCTTATTCGGGATCGCGCAAGGTGGTATGTATACGCATTTGCGTGCGCAATCGATTGCTGAATTAATCGATATTGGTTTTGATGGATATGCCTTGGGCGGCTTATCTGTTGGTGAACCAAAAAATGAAATGTTTGAAATGCTTGATCACGATACGCAATTATTGCCACCCGATAAACCGCATTATTTAATGGGCGTGGGTACACCGGATGATATTATTCGCGGTGTGCAACTTGGTATTGATATGTTTGATTGTGTTATGCCAACGCGTAACGCGCGTAATGGCCATTTGTTTACGAGCAAAGGTGTGGTGCGGATCCGTAACAGTCGTTATAAACGTGATGAATCAACCTTAGATGAAAACTGCGCTTGTTATACTTGCTGTAATTACAGTCGTGCCTATTTACATCATTTAGATCGTTGTGGCGAAATGTTGGGTGGGCGTTTAAATTCAATTCACAACTTATTTTTTTATCAAAACCTCGTTTCTGGTTTGCGTAGTGCGCTAGACTCAGGTACATTTGACGATTTCGTTAAACGCTATTATCAAGAACAGGAGACCACTCAATGAGTTTCAATTTAATTTCGACTGCCTACGCTGATGTCGCAACCGGTGCTGCTGGGCAACATTCACAACAAGGTGGCTTTTTGCAATTAATTATTATTCTTGGTCTTTTCTTCTTAGTGTCTTATTTTATTATTTGGCGCCCACAAAGTAAGCGTGCTAAAGAGCATCGTGAATTACTCAGCAAATTAGGCAAAGGTGATGAAGTGATCACCAACAGTGGTATTGTTGGGCGTATTAGCAAAATTGCTGATGGTGATAATATTGTGATGCTTGAAATTGCGGATAACGTTGAAATTCGCATTCAAAAAGCAGCTATTGCGACTGTGTTACCCAAAGGTACGATGAAGTCAGTGTAATATTGGAGAAATTATGTTCGGCTCAGCAGCAAATAAAGCAATCAATAAATTTCCAACCTGGAAATATATTTTAATTTTAATCGTAGTACTGTTGGGCGTGTTATATGCGCTGCCCAACCTCTACGGTGAAACGCCAGCCGTGCAAATTACTGGAAATGCGCCTGGTGTGACGGTTGATCAAGCTTTGCTGAACCAAGTTGAACAACGCTTACAAACCGCCGATATTCCTTATACGACAGCGGCTGAGCAAGGGCAGTTTTTACAATTACGCTTTAATAGCACCGGCGATCAATTAAAGGCCAAAGATCTAATCAAAGATGAACTCGGGCAAAACTATACGGTTGCCTTAAGTCTGGCACCGGCTACACCGACTTGGCTGAGAATGCTTGGTGCTGAACCAATGAAATACGGTTTGGATTTGCGCGGTGGCGTGCATTTTTTAATTGATGTTGATGTTGATTCGGTATTAAAGCGTCGTGTCAGTGATGATGTTAAAAGTGTTGGCCAATCTTTGCGCGCGGAAAATATTCGTTATGCCGGCATTAAACAAATAGGTGATTATGTTTTGCAACTGGTTTTTCGCAAACGCGGGGATCTAGAAGATGCTTATCATTACCTACGCACACGCTTTCCTGATTTAACTTTTATTGTTGCGAGCAGTAACGATCGCTTATTGTTAAATGGTGTCATGACCGAAGCGGGATTAAACCAAGCGCGCCAGTATGTGATTCAACAAACCATGACCACCTTACGTAATCGTGTTGATCAACTAGGCGTATCGAATGCGGTGGTGCAGCAACAAGGTTTAAATCGCGTATCAGTAGATTTACCGGGTGTTTTAGATGCTGGTCGTGCTAAACAAATTTTAGGTGGTACCGCAACCTTAGAATTCCATTTGGTATATGGCAACAGTGAAACAGCAGCTAGTTATGAAAAAAGCCAACCACCAGCCGGTACCAAGTTGTATTATTTAAACGATGATAAATCACGGCCGTTATTATTATACAAGCAAGTGGTGTTGCAAGGTTCTTCCATCACCAGCGCGTCTTCAAGTTTTGGTGATGATGGCCAACCGAGTGTGCAAATTCGCACCGGTGGAGCAGGTGTTGCTTTTTTTAATCGTGCTACGCGTGACAACATTGGGCGACAAATGGCGATTATTTATGTGGAAACAAAAACGGATACTAAAGAAGTTGATGGCAAAACGGTTAAAATTCGCCAAAAAGTTGAACGTGTGATCAGTGCACCAACAATCCAATCTGCACTTGGGCCGAGTTTCCAAATTACCGGCATTCAAGATGTGCGTGAAGCGCAAAATTTAGCCCTATTACTGCGATCTGGTTCATTACCGGCTTCGATTGATATTGCGCAAGAACGTACTGTAGGCCCAACTCTTGGTAAAGAAAATATTCATCGCGGGGTGTTATCGATTGCTATTGGTTTTATTCTTGTGGTTATTTTTATGGCGATTTATTATCGCCTTTTGGGACTTTATGCCGATATTGCCTTATTTGTAAACTTAGTTTTATTAGTCGCATTGTTATCCGTATTAGGCAACGTCTTAACTTTGCCTGGTATTGCCGGTATCGTATTAACCGTGGGTATGGCGGTTGATGCCAACGTTCTAATTTTTGAGCGCATTCGCGAAGAAATTCGCAATGGCATGTCGCCACAGGGTTGCTTGCATGCGGGTTTTGATCGTGCGTTTGCCACGATTGTGGATGCCAACGTGACCACTTTAATCGCAGCACTCGCACTATACGGTATTGGTACGGGGCCGATTAAAGGCTTTGCGGTGACTTTATCCGTGGGTATTTTAACCTCTATGTTTACCGCGATTACCGTGACACGTGCATTGGTTAATCTCACTTACGGTGGTAAGCAAGTGAAGAAAATTTCGGTGGGGATTTAAACTAGACCGTCATTGCGAGCGTGAGCGAAGCAATCCAGGGGTTTGTGGCAGTGCGTGAAATGCTTGCAAGTGAAGTGAAAATTTGCGAGATCGCAGATCCTTTCTCCTGGATTGCCGCGCTTCGCTCGCAATGACGGGAGATCTCCGTCATTGCAAGGAGCGTGGCACACGAAGCAATCCAGGGGTTTGTGGCAGTGGCTTCAACCCGTCATTGCGAGCGTGAGCGAAGCAATCCAGGGGTTTGTGGCAGTGCGTGAAAT
>CAYGTS010000077.1:11195-12328 GCA_964352905.1 uncultured Legionellales bacterium
ATCTCCGTCATTGCAAGGAGCGTGGCACACGAAGCAATCCAGGGGTTTGTGGCAGGTGAGTGAAACATAAAAATGACTGTAAAAATAGGATTATTGTAAAATGATTAAGAGGGTATGATGGAATTTTTTAAACCAGGTACTAACATTGATTTCATGAATGCACGCAAGTGGGCGGCATTATTTTCAATCATTTTATTTGTTGGATCAATTGCCGCACTCGTGGTGAACGGTTTGCGTTTTGGTTTGGATTTTACCGGTGGTATTCAAATTGAAGTGACTTATCCGCAAGCAGCCGATTTACCCGCGATTCGTGGCGCCTTAGAGCAAGCCAACATTAAAGAAGCCGTGGTACAACTTTATGGGCAAGCTAACGACATTTTAATTAGCCTGCCCGTTCCCAAAGAAATGAACAATAAAACCGTTAAACCGGATGTTGCACAACAAAATATTCGCAATAAAATCATGCAAATTTTACCCGGGCAACCCAAATTGCAGCGTCTTGATTTTGTGGGGCCTCAGCTTGGCAAGGAGTTAGCAACCAAAGGCGCATTGGCATTAGTTATCGCCATGATTGGTACCATGATTTATATTTTGCTGCGCTTTGAATATCGTTTTGCGATTAGTTCTACTATCGCATTAATTCACGATCCGGTATTAATCTTGGGTATTTTTGCCTTATTTAATATTGAATTTGATGTGAATGCATTAGGTGCGCTGCTAGCGGTAATTGGGTACTCACTCAATGATACCATTGTTGTTTTCGATAGGGTACGCGAAAATTTTCGGCGCATGCGCAAGGGGACACCCAGTGAAATTATGAATGTTTCGATCAACCAAACTTTATCGCGTACGATTATGACATCCAGCTTAACCTTGCTAGTTGTGGTGGTGTTATTCTTCTTTGGTGGGCAAATGATCCACAGTTTTTCACTGGCATTAATCATTGGGATCGTCATTGGTACCTATTCTTCGATTTATGTTGCCGGCGCATTAGCGCTTGCCATGGGATTAAGCAAACAAGACTTAATGCCTGTAGCGCGCACGGAGTTAGATGATAGGCCCTAGAAAGCGGATTAGAGGCAGTAATTCCCGGCGAGATGTTGAATAACTCAAGAACGGTCAGATTTGAGGCA
>CAYGTS010000078.1:0-12177 GCA_964352905.1 uncultured Legionellales bacterium
AACGATTAAATTCAGCCAATAATTATTACTCCTCTGTTGAGTTTGAATTATTGGCCCAAACAAATTAGGTTTTTGTGTCCGGAAAAGGGTTGCCAGATCAGATTGCTTTGGTCGCAATTTCACTATCGCCTTGGTAGAGTTTGACTTGCGCGCTTTTCGAAAACTGGATTTCCATGTTTTTTAGGTTGCTTTATTTTTTCATGAAGCCCAGCAGGTTTTATCGGGAAATTCACCCTTTTCCCAATGTCTTTTTAAAACCGCAGACGCACGCTGCGCATAGGCTCCTTTATCTCCTTCAGCAAATTCAACCACGTGTGTTTCACCCGTTCGTTTATCTATTTTTATTACCCCTGCAACTTGTTTCAATTTATTTCTTAACTTCCCTGCCTTATTTTTATAAGTTTCAGCAGGAATAGAAAATTGATAGCTATAGTGAGCAAAATCAGAGTCTATCGCGTCGGACTTTATCAACTCAACATAAATCCCCATTTTTACGGCCTCCAAATCATTTCTGGTGTTGACACAAAGTCGTCAGGATTCCAGTCTCGACCTGAACGAACCGCCGCATTATGAGCTGTGATGTAATCTATTTGATACAAAGCTTCAAATCTAGATTCGAAATATTCATGACTTAGTAAGTCAAGATCTTGCTTAATAAAACTTCCTGACTTTAGCCTTTCCCATGAGTCAGCAATTTCAATGTAAGGATCAAATTTTCCTACTTTGCCCCCGGATAAAATGTGATCGTTGAAAAAGAGATGTTCTTTAACTCGCTGTATGCGATATTTCGGTATTCCGGTATTGTTCGATATTGACACAACATCGGCATTTGAATTTGATGATCTTACTCTCTCATAGTATCGCTGTGCTTGTTGCTCTGCCTTATTCCATCCTGAAACACTTTCGATTTGGCGCCCTCCAGTGGACAGACTCCCTGCCCCCAACCCCCGCCCAAAAAACGGCATCCGACTCGCAATACTTTGCCCCATCTTTTGACTAGCTATCAAACTATAATCTAAGCCTTTACCAACAAGAACTGGTACTTTTTCAGCTCCTGCTAAAACTATTCTACTTCCAACCCTACCGAAACTTACTGCACCTCGCATTGCAAGACTTCCTGCGGGTCTAAATACATTATCTCCCAGAAAATCCAATGCTGGTCTACTTGCTAATCCGATTAAATGACCTGCTCCTTCACCAACAGCTTGTTCAACAAAATCTATTCCAAAATTTTCATAGGCATGGTTTACATAATAACTTTCACTTCCTGTACCATTCACTGACCAAATTTTTCCAGTAAATTTATTTAAAATTGAATGGAGTTTTATTGAAGCGGGATGATATCCTAAATGAGTTAATGACCAACTTAATCCTCCTCCAACTCCATCAATTATGCGAATGTCTAATGCTGCCGCATGGGAAGACAAATCATTTACCATTGAATAAAACCAATTTACATGATGGCCAGAATTTATTGCCCACATCCCAGGATGTTCAGTTAAATATACATGCGAGCTATGTGCTACCCACGCTTCAGCTGCTTCTTGTTGTGACTCACTCTCTGATAAATCATCTTCAAATCTTTTCCATTTATCTTTTCCAACAATGCCAAATTCTGCTGCAGCATAATTTTCGAGATTTGCGACTGTTCTCCCAAAAAACCCAACCCCACGTCTTAATCCAATCGGTGTTTTTCCAACCACTCTGGCGCTGGGTTCAGTTACTGCGTGTTGATATTCTTCGCGGGGGGGTTTGCGGATGATGCGGCGTTCATCATGTCTTGCTCTTGTGTAATTATTGCTGCTACGGCTTACGCCTGTTGCGCTTTGGGTGGCAAGAAGATAATAGGCATCTTCCATATCTAAGGCATAATCAGCTCCAACTAGCATGCCATCTTTTACGATGTCTTCTTTTTCTAATTTAACTTCTTGCTCATGGCGTTCATGTAATTCAACGCCGGTGTCGACTAAACTTGAGGCTAGTTCATTTTCTATCATTGCGCTAACATCAACCGGTATTCCAAATGCTGTATCAACTAACGCATCCGCGCTTTGTTCAACCATGGTGGTTGCAAGTTCTGCTGCAAATATACTCGCTCCGCGTAACATGGGTTTTAACGCGCCGCTTAATTCTCGATTTACTCCCGCTTCTGCAACTGACTCTAATAAGGATTTTATGCTGAATTTATAATGCGGATTCGCTATCATTTCTTTGATTTGAAATCCGATGTTTATTCCTGCATTCACCATCACCGTTTTTAATAAACTTGCTGCGTGTTTTGTTTGTTTTACCGCCTCTCCTATTTTTCCAGCGCTTTGACTTCCTCCTGATAAATACGCATTCGCGCCAGCACTCGCGGCTGCTTCTAAAACATCTTCTAATGAAAAGTGTTTTAATAATCCAACGCCTTCGGCTATTCCTTGTAACGCGGCATCTGATAAGCCTGCTATAGCAGCGCTGGCTAACACCAATCCTAACGTTGAGCCTGTTATTCCTAGGAATTCTGGAAAGGCTACTGATACGACTGTGATAACTATTTCGACTAATGTGCTTAACCAATCTTCATGTTCATGCGGATGATAGGTAACCACAGGCATTAAACTGCCTATCATGATTGCCATGAATTCATTCACCGGTTCATGAACTAAATTATTTAAATGATCTTGCAGCGGTCTTACTGGAACCGTGATATCAACATTTACCGGTAAGACACTACCTTGATATCCACTATTCGCTTCCGCTATGATCCACGCTTTGTCAGCATCGCCATAAAATGCTTCTGCAATCGTTTCATACGTATCTCCGGCTTTCGTCACATAAACAAAACTATCATTCCCACTTTTCGCTCGATGAATTGCTGAGCGCAAACGATCATTTATTTTAAATACATGATCTGCGATTGGACTGCTTCTTAATCGTTCTAAATATTGCGGCGATAAACTATGTCGTACTGGTATTTTTGCATGACCGGCTATCGCATGATCAACTCCGGTGCTTTCGCGTTGTAATTTTAATTGGCCTTCGCTATCTAAATGTGGAACTAATGCTTCACCTTGATGACCCACGACATGCGGATTTCCAAATAGGGCGTAAATCGTATTATCAAAAATATTATTTATTACCGTTTTGCCATAGCTTCCTCTTATCGTTCCTTGCGGTGATATATAGTAACTGGTAAACGTAATTTCGGTGACGGGGACAATAATTGAGCCCATCATTTTTACTGATTCTTTTAATAGGGGTAAACCATTCCACGTTGATATAATTCTCAACGTTTCAGATTGTTCCACTTGGATCCAAATTGTCGAATTATACGCTGTTACTGTTTTTCCATTTACATGGAAATTACTATCATAAGTTAATAGAGTATAATTTCGATCATCAGCACTACTATCTACCTGCCCTCGAACAACTAAAGCATGCGATTCTGGTTCGCGGCGTTTTACCTCAGCTTCTACAAGCTCATGCGATTCACTTTCTAACATTAATGCATGTCGGCGTTTGTGTTCCACTTCACTTGGTGGTGTTGTAGTTGGATCACTTACCAGAATTTCTTGAAGTTGCGGTGCAGGCCCAAAATAAACATAACTATACGTAAAGGTAAAATACAAATCCGGCTGATGCGGTGCTGTTGAATGCATTTTTGCCGTTAAGGTGATACCACTTGGAATGCTATTGGTGCCAAAGACGAAAAAATTACCTTGGATGGTATCGCCATGTTCTGTTTTCGTACTGGTTACCCATTTATTTGCATTGTAAGTGGACCAACTTTGATCGGAAATCGGATCACTGGCTTTCTTAGGATTTAAACCAACTTTTTCCATCCATATCATGTTGGAAGCAGCATCAAAACGCCATTCAGCATATTTATTCGGAATATCGGCTATCGCCGATTTTATTTGTCCACGACTCCAATATTCAATAGTTGTAGTATATCCATCCGTACCACTACTATAGGATTCAGTTGTTCTTAATCCTGCAGGATTATATGTCAACGTTCTTGTGCCGCTCAGTGTTCCAACGGAACTCACCACTTGTCCAACTGTTTTGGTAACACGGTCACTTGCATCAAATGTAACTTGACTAACACTGGAATAACTATTTCCAGTAGCAATATCGGTAACAGTCATTTTCATATAAGTGCGATTTCGATCTTCATCGTAACCACAGCTTCCTACTAATGCGCCACTATCACTAAAACTAATTGGCGCACCTAATAAATCAAGCTCTTCATGCACTCCTCGATATTGTCGTCCTTGGAGTTGCAGAGAATTTGCAATGTCATCATCATTGTAACCATATAATGTAACAATTCCGTTCGTGCTATCAACCACGCGTAATAAACGCCCTGCTAAACGAATAAATTGCAAATTTTGATTGGGAATACTTTGTGTTGAGAATTCGTGGAGCATGCCCATAACATGACGGCTACCCAAACTATCTTTGACATGACACATTTGATAAACCGCGCGACTAACCATTGCTCGTGCTTGAACACTCGATGGAACGCGGCTAACTTGGCTCATCAATTCTGCTTTTTTGCTATACGTATAACTGATAACAATGCCACTTATCGTAGCATGTGTTTTTATTCGTCCCCATAATCCTAGCTCAGGATCTACGGCCCAGGCTTCTGATCCAAATAAAGTGGATCGGCTATAGGGTTGATGATGTCTTGAAAATAATGTCGTACTTTCTACTTGTCCATCTGGTAATATGTGTTGTTCAACATTACCATCTTGATCCCAAGTTTGTTTGAATTGGGCCTCGGCGGGATCTTCATAAACAATTTCTCGATCGTCTTCATCATAAGTAAAATATTCTTGAAACGCTGCGCCATCATTAATCGTAGGATCATCATTTGGCTTTGTAACTTGAGTAACATTGCCGCGTTTATCTCGTAATAAACTCACGGTTGCGCCGGTAATACTCGTTTCTGTAACTCGCCTTGAAAATCCATCAAAACGAGCAGCATGTGTAACACCCATTGGGGAGATTTCATCTAATTGGTTACCAACTAAATCTCTTACAAAAGCCCAAACTGCATTATTCGCTTTGACCATTCCGATTTGATGTGAAGATATATCATATCCTTTACGAGTTACTGGTCGAAAACTCGATGATGTCACTACGCCATCAGAACTCGTCACAGCAACTTTTGGTCCTTCGCGGCGAATTTCTTTATCTTTATCGTTATAGGTAATATCAATAACACCTAATCGTGCGGTGATCAATTGCGTGCGATTGCTTCGCATGTCGCGTTGATTTTTTCGATAACGTTGTGAAGGTTCTGATTCCCTGCGTTTTACTTCATATTGTGTTTCATGTAAATCTGGATGTGCGTCGCTTAACGCAAGTAGTGTTAAATCATGTTCATGTAAATCACGTTCAGCAACAAACTCATTATGAAATACTACATCATCATGTGATATTATCATATAATATGGATTTGCCTGACTTTGACCGGGTAATACAAATGGATAAATACCAGCTGGTAAGCCTGTCATTTCCACCACAATACCGGTTTGTGTTACGCCAGTACACGCAACTTGAACCCATACTGCACTTAAATCTTCACTGACATTTTTAAATTGAATCTCTAATGGTAATTGTTTATCGGCGATTGGTTGCACATAAACAATTTGCTTTTTGCCAAATTGATAACGTGTTGTTGGATCATCGGTATCAGGATGATCTTCACTTCCTGCATGATGAATTTCAATTAAATCAAATTCAGATTCTTCAGGTTTCACTGATTGATAAAGCGGAATACTATTTTGATCATCAAGTTTAATAGCTAAACTAATATCGGTAACAGATTTAACACTATGTTCAAAATCAATATTCGCATCAATCGTATGGGAATTAGGATCAGTAACCATTAAGCGAATATCGGATGGTGACACTTCACCTTGAGTTGTTTGCGGTGTGCCATCTTTATCTACATAATGAATAATATATTGTATTGTTTTATTTTTATAAACCTCTGGCAAACTATCCCAAATTGATAATTCACCATGTGTATCTGTAACCTCTAATATTGCTTCACAAGGAATGGTTCTTGATAAAGGGGCAAGTCCTGGCGTTGCAGTTTGAATAATAAATGAAGGAGTAAATGGTTGATCCGCTCCGGTTGAAACGATTGGCTTAGCGGTATATTCTCCAGAAGCTAAATCACTTAAATCAACACTCGGTGGACTGCCCCCAACAGCTTTAGTTGCAATTTTGGTTTGCCCTTGCCAAATTTCAACTTGAGTAATATCACTGTTTTTTCCAGTTAATTGTAATGTTGAATCATCAACAACATTTGGAACAACATGGGTGCTGGCACCTTGTGTCGATGTTACAAAATACCATGTTCCTTCTGCTTGAAACTTTGCTACCCCACTTTCTGCATAAGAAATTTGATATTCATAAATATCGGTAACTTCTGCAGAAACATCAATACCACTTCGCGCGTTTAGTGTTTTTACTGGTAGCGATTGCCAAACATCTGTGCCTTGAACTCTTATTTTACAGCTTGTAACCAAACTTACTTGTTGAGGTCTAGACCAAACAACACTAACGGCGCCAAAAGTTGCTGCGTTATAAGTCCCTACTTCAAATTGTAATGGGATATATTGCGGTTTACCTTGTGAACCATTTGTGGTTAATGGTAAGGCTTCACTTAACATACGCCCGCCTTCATCAACATAAAAAATAGTTCTTTCAACATCAGTATAAGGTTTTGTTAATAACTGCCCATAGTCACTTAATGCAATACCTGAAAAATCCATAGTGGCATTGGCCGGTTGTAACATTAATCTTGGTTGACCACCACGGCGTAAATCATAAATTCGAATGGTTTGCGCACCTTGTTTATCTAAGGAATATATTTCACGACCTATTACATCGTATTTAGAAATTTTAGATCCCAATTCTGCATCGGAATGAACTTCGATGTGATCACCAAAGGTATTGCTAACATAGACAGTCGTAAAATAAGGATTTATTTCATTATCACGACGATATTCATGACGATACACACCGCCTAGCAAGGTGTAATATTTACGTTGCTCATCTAATACAGCAGTTAGCGGATTGGTAATTTGTCGATATTCTCTAGCCTGCAAACGCGCAATGGTATGAATAAAATTATTTACATGATCACGCTCATCAAGTTGTCGCATTAATAAACCACGCGTAGCATCAAACTGTGCGATCACTTGTGTATCATGAGTTGCATCTACCATTAACGGTGTTGGAAATTTTCCAGCTTGAAGAGGTGCTGCGCCATTGATATAACGTATCGTTGAAATCACTTGGCCATGCGGATTAATAATAAAAGAAGAAAATGGTATGATTGTAATTAAGTCTTTAGTCACTGAGTTTA
Source organism: uncultured Legionellales bacterium (assembly GCA_964352905.1). Classification (GTDB taxonomy): domain Bacteria; phylum Pseudomonadota; class Gammaproteobacteria; order JAHCLG01; family JAHCLG01; genus CAYGTS01. Next base: position 7,373 of record CAYGTS010000078.1, read on the forward strand.
CCGCTTCTCTTGGAATATCGACTCTTGCTAAAACACGACCTGATTCATTTCTAAAATAATAAATCGACGCACCATTAGCTAATGCTTTTTGAATTAATTTTCCTGTGACACTATAGGTTTTTGTTGTGACTTCATCTTGAGCAGGTTGATCTTGCATACTCACAGGCCGGCCGTCTTCCATTGTTACTTTTTGATGAACACGGCTTTTTAAAATTCGTTGATACAATTCATCACGTAATGTGAAATTACAAACTTCAGTTAAAGGGGCCGGTTGCAAATAAGATTGCGCATAATGATCTAATTCAGCAATGGTTGTCGGTTCGGATAAATCTTCTCGAAAACCTGCTTGATAAGCAATTTGTTGAACTCTAACTTGAGCGGCATTATAAAAATTTCGAGTCACTGCATATAATAATGGACCCGAATCCGTTTCACGAAGTGCTTGAGCTGTTGCAATAACTTTATTTCTGCCATCAAACCAATGACGCGTAATAGCCCATAATTCAGGTTCTGGTGAGATCAAATGTTTGATTAAAATTCCTCTACCAAAAGCATCAAACACAATCACTTTTTTACTGTAATAAAATGCAATAGTATTATCTTCACGATAATAAGGAACTCGTCCAGCGTCTTCTCCTGGAATTTGTCCATGAGTGACAATTACAGCATTACCCACTAAATCACGCGTAAAAATTTCTATGCGATCATCAACGCTCTCTTTCACTAATCCTTGAACAACAGTCGCAGGAATTCCACTGACTTCATAATCACTCACCGTAATTGAGATTGCAGTAGCATATTCACGTTTTAATATAACTTCACCAAAATTATTACACTGATAAAAAACCACTTTGTATTTTTGTGGTGTGCTTGCAGTTTCTATAGGCAATAATGAAAATTGTTTGTGCCCTAATGAGTTATAAGTTGTAAATTCAAAAGCACCACTTTTTAATGTTTCAACAATAATATCGCCAGAGGTGTTATAAACTTTTCCTCTTGAAACAGTAATGATTTTCGTTGGACGTACAGTGCTACTGGCAGCTTTAGTGGGATCATCAACTTCGACACCGGTGATCGTAGTAAGGGATAAACGATTCTCTGGATCATGAGCAAGTGCCATTGTTCTAGTTTCATAAATTGATTTTGATTCTGCCTCAGCTTCATCAGTTTGAGCAGCATCTTTCATCACTAAAACAATATTATTGGCTTTATCGCGTTGATAACGATCAATCACAACTCGCTTATCCATTGTTACAGTTGGCGCGCTACTCGCTGAATAAATACTGTGACCTTGTCCTGTGATTTCAGGAGACGTTTTAGAAATTAAACGATCTGCTCGATCCATGCCTAAAAGCCAAATATTTCCAGCCCGATCGGTATGTGAAATTACTGTGCCTAATGCATTGCGTTGATATCTATCATGATGATCTAAGGCATCAACTGTTTGGGTTACTCTGCCTGCTGTATCTAAGACACGCTTAATAATGCTATCTTTTTTAGGATCAGGTACTAAACTTTTTACTTGTGTCACTAATGCAGAATAAGGTTTTGCTGGCACAATGCTATCAGCATAACGACATTTTGCGACCAAAATTCCATCACTGGTGTGATAATATTGTGTAACATAACCATTAGGATCAACTACATATAAAGGCTTTTTATTCGCATCAAAAACAAAATAGGTGCTTTGATCTAAAGGATCTAAATGTTCAGATAAATTTTTTGTAAATTCTGCAGGTGTATAACTTGCCCAATGACTTGGATCTTGAACTCGATAGGCATAATGGGTTTTAGTAATAATTGATCCAGCTGCATCAAATACTTGTTCTGTAACACTGCCATCTGGTGCAAGAATAAATCGTTCTTGTCCTTTGGCATCAAACACAAAATAACTATGGCGATCGTGTTGAGCATCAATATTGGCTTTTATTAATCCTTCAACATCACTAAGCGTTAATGCTTGAACTAGCTCGAGTGTTTTGATAATTGCCGTTGTTGCATATGCGATATTTTGAACTAATTGGTGTGCTTTGTTATAAACTTTTTCTTGAATATATAATTGATACTTTTCTTGTACTGGCAAATATAATAATGAAATAACAAATCGCTGTTGTTTATTTTTATCATAAATATAAATAATATATTTATCATCTGGGCTTGCTTGTTCAGCCACTAATTTTTGTAATTCTGCAATGGTGGTATTTTCACTTAAGCTAGATACTGCAATTCTTTTTTGATATTCACACCAAAATACTTCTTTATTTGCAGCATTAAATCGCTTTTCTAAAACACTGCCATCTGCCAATACTTCAAAACGTTGGTTGCCTCGGGAGTCCAAAAAGAAAAATGTTTTTTGGCCTTTTGCATCAATATGAATTTTGACACGACCTTTTAAATCTAAAATATTGCTTGTTGTTAACGCTAAACCTGTTATCGCATCCCGATCAGGATCAACGGTTTTACTAATGCTTCTATTTAAACTATCTTGGCTAAAATCCACTTGATATTGATTTGCGGTTGTTGCATCTCCTCGAATTAAACTACGCATTGTGCCATGCGCGTTATACGTCATTTCACTTTGCAATTTTAATGCGCCATCACCAACAGCATCGATAATTTTTGTGCAAAGACGATTTAATACATCAAATACTTGTGCCGTAACAATTACTGCGTTTTGACTAGCATCCCACGGATTAGTGCGATGTAATGTTATTTGTTGTCTATTTCCAAAACTATCAGGTGTATAATCCGTTGTAGCTTGAAGTCCATGCGTATCAAACACCATTGCGGTTAATTGTCGTTCAGCGTTATGGGTGTAGCTCGTTTCAATGCCAAGTGGATTTGTTAAACTAATAAGTAATCCTTCAATATCATGCTGATGTGTAATCGTTGCACCTAAGGCATCAGTTAACACATGCTGTTGGCCATCAGCTTGATGAGTGTAAATTATAACATTACCTAAAGCATCTTCATGACGAATCATTTGTCCGAATATATTTTGTGTAATAGTCGTGACCGCACCATAAGGATCCGTGATGGTCATTTCGCGTGTTGCTTGAAAATAAGCATAAGTTAAGGTATTTCCAAGCGCATCTGTGACTCTTAATTTTCGCCCTCTTGCATCTCGCGTATATTGCGCAATCACTGCATCTGTTGGGTCTTTTGAACAAATAAGATCACCACGACGATCATAAGCAAATGTCCATGGCTCACTACTTTCATCGATTAATTTTGTAACCGAGCCAAATTGATTTTCATATTCGTGAGAAACGGTGATGCTTAATTCGGTTGAAGCTTTTGTTGTTGTTTTTTCATGACCTCTGGGCGTATAAGCATGGGTCACAGTGATTGCAGGAGTACTTGCATCTGAGGGTAAATGTTCTATAGTTTTTTGACCAAATGCAGAATATTCACAACTGTAAACTAAATCCGCCTGCGTTTTTTGAATTACATGACCACGTTTATCATGAACAAAAGTTACAATGTGATCATGAGTATCATCGAATTTTGCTGTAATTAATTTTAAAACTTCGCTACTAATAAAACCATCGTCACGAGCAGGTAATGTTGTAACATCAATTTTTGTAGCACATACTCGCGTTGATATAATTTCCGAAAAATTATTATAGGTGTGAAATGTAATAATACCTGTTGGCGATACGGTTAAAACTTCGCGTCGTTCTTTATCGTAATAATGTTGAGTTTTATTATTTTTTGAATCTATTGTTGTTAAAACTAAACCACTTACATCAAATACAGCACGAACACTTTGTGTCGCCCAGATTTTTTCAATCGCTTCTTTTTTTTCTGGCTGTGATAAATGTTGATTTTCTTGAATTTCGCGAATTGCTTGTTCAACATTTTCAGTCGCGTGTGCTGTCACTTCACCCCATTCATCAAACTGTTTTTCAACACCGCGTTGTTCATCGGGATTAACACTAGCAAGATCGCGATCATCACAATGAAATGTTTTGGTCACTTGTCCCATGTCATCGTAAGTTTGAGCTTTGCTTGTGTGATCGCTGATAACTAACGATTTTAAACGTAACATTAAATCATAATGATTTGTTATAATATAATCTTCAGGACTGGCCGCTGGGATCGGTGGCGGATTTGTCGGATCAGCAAACCAACTACTATCGACCTTAGTATAATACGTTGTAATAGTCTTGGGTTTTCCACTGGCATAATATTCATGTTGGTGTAAAAATCCTTCTGGATCCACCGTAAAAACAACTTGACCACGACCATTTCGAAAATAATAAAAACAACTATCATAACTAGGATTGGCTACTGGAATTAATTGACTAAATGGGACTTGACGATTTTGCGTGCGATTAGGTGTGTGATATTGAATAGTTTGTTTGCGCCTTCCTGCAACATCATTAAAAAATTGTGTGACCCAGCCATCAGGATCAATTGTTCCTATTAAATTGCCATCCAGATCGTAATAAAAATTATTTTCACGATCTTGTTCATGATTAATTTTCCGCTCTAATTCTGAACCACCTTCAAGTTCAGCTAATTCTTCTGCTGTGATGGCATCACTATAAGCAATAGTAGCAATTTTACGATTTACACTATCGTATAAATGCTCAACAATAAAACCATCTGCATCCACATAATATTTTAAGCGACCTATGCCATCATAAAAATGATATTCTTTTCGATTTTTAGGATCGCTTTTCATCGTCGCTGTGATAAAATGCGCGATGTAGTCGCCATCGGGTAATTTGATTTTATTGATTTCACTCAAATCAATCGCCGTGTGGTAGTGAGTGGTACGATGATAACGATTTTTTATA
>CAYGTS010000079.1:0-12161 GCA_964352905.1 uncultured Legionellales bacterium
AATCTGAACGTTCTGGTAAATATAAAGCTAAAGGGGGTGAGCAGATACAATTTTTAATAAATACCAATCAGCATAGGGATTATCTTTTTCAGCGGCATCCCAAATTTCTGACATGCGTGCGCTAAATTGTAAAAGATTACTGGAATGTTTCTTGTGCTTAAAGCCAACAAACAATTTTTTCGCATAAGCGGTATGCAGAGTAAGCTTAACTTCGCCTTTTAAACGACCAGGATTTTTATCTTGTGGCATGATCTTACCCCAACTTACCAGATATTACTTGATTAAACAAAGTCGTATAAAAAATGCCTTATTTAACATAACAACGAATAGCTACCATCGGTTTTACTTAATATTAGAACTGATTTTTTGAAAAATTATTAGTTTGATAATCTGTTGCGTTGACTAAAATTAGAGATTAAGTTTAAAATATCTTCTGATAAATTAAAATCATCTAAGGAGCGTTTTTGTACGGAATCATTCTCTACTTCTTTATAGCCTAACTGTTCAAGGTTAGCATCGTAATCTAAAAGCATTTTAACAAGGCGGTAGCTTCCTTTAGCTAAAGCTAAACTTAATGGTGTTTCTTGTTGATTAGGCCACTCTTGATTAGGATCAGCCCCTTTAGCTAACAACTCAGCAACCCCAAATTCATGCTCAGCAGCTATCATAAGAGGGGACTTATTATCAGTAATAATCTTAAGATCAACATTATGATCTAATAATAAATTTAAGCCCTTTTCATGTTTTTTCTCTAACACATGCCTTAGCGCAGTATATCGTTTTTCAGTTCCCTCTTTTTTAAAAGTATAAATAGCATTAGGATTAGCAGCATAACTTAATAATAAGGTTGCAGCTTCATAACAACTTTCATACTGAATATATCTAAAAGCAGAATGAAGTAATGTTTCATCATCAGCTTCATACCCAAGTCCGGGATGACTACTCTCTCTTGGAGAAGCCTTTGTATTAGGATCAATATCATGCATTAAGCCATATTTTAAACGAAAAGTTGGACCAAATAAAACATTATAATGCCAGTGCGTATAACTAGACTTTTGATTTGGAAAATGTGAATTGAAATATACTTTTGTCAAAGCAAACTGCTGCATTTTCGCTTCTCGATCTAAAAAGTCAGTACGCCATATATTCTGTGCTGATCTCTCTTTAATAACCGAGTATAATTCATTATCATCTTTTGCTAAACAAACAGCCCGAGCTATTTTTATTCCACAAGCTTTGTGATACTCATCTATATTATTTTCTCTATATAAACTTTGTAATATAGGATAACTTTCTAAATAGCGTAACAATGATTCTTTTGCTCTTGCTGTATTGTGATATGGAGAATACTGCATCCAAACTTCTGGTATGTTGCGTATTAGTTTTTTTTCTACTATTTGTTCTAACCAAGGAAATTTATATTCATCATATTCTGGAAAATGAATAGCTCCTTTTTGAGATGCTTCAAGATTAGTATCTAAAAAATAGCCTCCTTCATTTGCCATTAAAAATAATGCAAAAACATCTTTAAAAGTAACACGATCATGAATTGAGTTACGTCCTTCTCCAAGTAGTAACTCACTATGAATTTCAAGCAGCTTAGCAGCCTCTACTTTTAGTTTTGTATCTTGTTCATTTGATTGCTTAACAATGCTTTCCAGATAAGGCTCAATCGACTTTACTTCAATTTTAATATTTTCTTTGGCAAAATACTCCACAAATTTCTGCTGGTGTTCAGCTTGACACCAAAACACCATGGGATTACGTCCTGCTTCAGGAACATTAAAATTTTTAAAATTTTCAGCTATTGACGTAGCACTAATCGCATGCGCCCCACCTTTAGGAAGCGGACCAACCCAAATAAAATTTAGTGATGATTTTGGCATTGTTATTTTTCTTTTATTATCATTTTTATACAAATAGCATAATTGATATTGATATAAAGTTCAATTTAAAAAATTTTGCCACACACCAAACTCTAACGATCGATTCTTAGGTAAATTTTAAATTATTACGGATCTTATTGTTAGATACTTAAGTCAACTGCAATAGGAGTATCTTCGTTTCAATTCCGTAGCTTGACAAATTTACTATTTCCTAAAACAAGATAATTCCAGATAGTTATCACTAAACAGATGCTAACGGATCGGGTGATAACAGTGGGTTAACAGTGATTATTTGGCTATCATCAAGTAAGACATGCTCCTTAATTATGATCCCAGTAAGAGTTTTTCTCGCTTGCCATTGACCAATACAATAAACATGGAAAGGCGATCGCTGTTGATTCAGTATAATATTTTGATGTTGTATAATGTTTGCTATCACTGCATCACGTTGTTGTGATGCAGTGAGATCAGTATTGGCATTTTTACTTTGCAAAAATAAATCAATGCTTTCGGGTACTACGATTAAGAAACCAAGATCGACCATCTGAATAAAACTACCCTCTTCATTGATGATAATCTCTCTCTTGGCAAGCTTGTTTTTTAGCCATGTCCAAAAATCTTGTTCAAAAGAGTTAGGACAGTTGTCATCCTCAGCTATTAAAAAATGCTGATCAATGATTTCTGCAAAAATATTATCTTGTTTATCGCCTGTAAGATAAGATTGCCAGGTTGAGAATAATTCTGTATTACGTTGTAACCAAGTAAAAACAACGCATGGTATTAATTCACGTATAACAGTTTGGCGTAATGCTGGCGCTATCGCATGGCATAATGCAGCGGTAAAAACAGCAAAAGTCCATTCTTCACGCTCACGAAATGATCTTTCACTTTCTGAGCCAATCGGTAAAAGATAGGCTTGCCGCTTGCGCATCGCAAAAATAACCTGAGTTAAGGTTTTGTGAATAATAGGATTATTATTGACATAGGCAATAAAATTGTTGATGGTTTTAATATAAATAGTGTCAAAATCATGCTGTGTTAAGCAAGTTAAATCTCTGATCAACTTTATTAATTTCACATGATTATTAGCAATATTATTATTGATATTAAACATGCTTTACCCTGTTCAATTTCAGCACAATTGCACAAAAAGTATTTCTATGACCACAAAAAACATTAATACTTTAAGATGCTGATTAGACAAATAATCTATAACTTCACGCGACCATTTTTGCTTTAATCCAATTTTTTCGATAAAATAACGCCATAACAACAACACTAAAATATAAAAACTATATCGCCATACAGTAAGCACAAATTGATAATTCAAAACAACTTGTGAAAGTGCTTTCACCGAATAAGATGCAAAAAGAAAGTGGCTACAAAAAAATAACCCTATAATCAATATCAATAGATAAACTGTATTTTTCACTGCAATAACCCTGATCTGTCTGAGGAAAATAATATGATGAGCGCGATTGAATGGTTTACCTTCATTTCCCTTTTTGTTTGGGGCTTGCAGATTTTAAATGCTTTCTGCCTGATACCGTTGAAACACAATCATACTTTAGGGCTTAGGAGTAAAATAACTCTGGTTCTATGTGGTGTTAGTCTACTGGGTTGGATTATCGCTTTACTCAGCACGCACATTACAACACCAACTTTACGTGTTAACCTGCTACAACTTAGTCAACTATTATTAACCCCGAGTTTAATTGGTTTAACAGTTACACTGCTGTTGCATTTGTTACGTGGCAATAATCTCTTAGTCATCTTATTAAGACATTTAAAAAAAGCCATACAACCTTGCTTGCGTTTATTGATACGTGCGCTACCCTTTATCCCCAAAATAGCCGCGGCTGCTGTTGGAATTGATGAACAAGAAGAAGAGTTTAAAAGAAAGTTAGAACGTGAAGAACAAGAAAAAATTCATATCAATTGGCAAGGCGAATATTCTGGCGAAGATGACAGCATGAAGTATTAGTGTTTTTTTGCACTTGTCATTGCAGCTTTCAAATGATTCATCGCCATATTAACAAAACGATTGCCCATTGCTCCTGCTTGATTAACCGCCGCATTTGCTGGTGCCTTCATATCTGATACCGCACTCATGATGGCATGACTGACTTTTAAACCTGCCCAAGACATCAACATTAAAAAAAGTAACGGTAAGGCTATGTAAAGTGTACCAATAATAAAGTCGATAAAAGTTTTATTAACACCACCATTATTATGAACCATTGTTCCAGTGCGATAGTGCCACCACCTTGAGGGAACAAAGCTGCAATTAATGCGTTATCCACGTATAACACCAAATGCCACAAATAACTCCAAAATGTAACGGCAAAAATAATGGCACTGCCGGTAATAATAAAATGTAAACGATAACTTGAAAATGGAATGACTAATGCAAACAAGACATAGAGTGACATTAACAATAACGCTTGAATAACTGGCAAGGCATTAATAAGCAATACCAATTTTGGATAATAGCTCATTTGCTCTAAACCAACACCGATGCTAGCACCGATATAATTGCTGATCCAATGACCGTGCATTTCATCGTTTAATGATTCATAGCCACGTGAGATTTCACCAAAAGTCATGCCCGGATCAAAGGAGTGACGGATTAAACCACGAATACCAAGATCGGCTAATTTTTTGGGATCGCTACCGCTGTGTAAAATTTTTGTGAGAAAACCATTCGGCAAGGCTTTCACTAATTTAGCATGTAAGCCATGATCGGGATGCGACCACCAACTCGTACAATCAGGTTCACCCCATTGGGAATGATCGCTTAACTGTCCCGCAAATTGATCACGTGCTGGATTAAATGAAAATCCGGGGATCGGTTGTTGTGCGGTAAAAGCATTATAAAAACCGAGTGTCTCTAAAAATGCATGTGAACCAATCCAGGCTAAATCATCTTGCCCATATTCATCTTGATAGTGGGCAATTTGATTTTTTTGCGCCTCACTTAAATCATTCGCCATATATTTACTGTAAGCGGGCACATAACAATTGTTATAAAATGCTATGGTTTCTTTTTTAAGTTGCGGATCCGTAATACTGGTCAAATCCAGTGTTGTTTGTAATTGGCGGTAGTTAATGGCTTGGCAAGGTAAACCTTGAGTTGCTGCATGTGTAAAACCATTGGCAACTGCCATCACTAAATACCAAATGATTGGCACTTTAACACCGCTAATCGCTTTAAATTGATTATCGTAGGTGGTACCAGTATGTCCTGGTGTAGCAATTTGTGCTTGCTGCACACATACCGGTTCATAATGTAAAACAGTTGGATTCAGCGGCACAATCGGTACGCAACAAAATTCGATCACTAATAAAGCACCTACGATTTGAATCATTAAACGACGTAATGCAATCACCGCAGCATTTTTGGGTTCTTGCGATTCAAATGGCTCTAAAAAGCATTTCAAGACAATGCCAATAAATGGAATAAAAACAATCCCGGTTCCTGTCATGAGCGCCCACAAATTTTGATATTGCTGCCAACCGATTAACGTTGTATACAATGCAAGATAACCGGTAACGCTCATGAATTGCCTCTTAATGATGCTGAGATTGGTTTTTAGGACTTACGATAAACGTCGTCTTTTTGGCTGTAGCTTCGTTGCAAATCTCTTTCGCATCCTCATTTATTCACCTATAAACTGCGGTGCTCAATCTATTTGCGCCTTGCTACAGCACAAAAATACTCGTTTCTCGTAAGTCCTATTGTAAAATTGCACCGTCTTCAATGATCGGCGCATTCAAATTTGGCATAGCAATCGCTGTATTTTTTTCATCAATTGCATGACTAGCTTGTACAATCGTGGTTAACATTGTTGACATTAACGTTTGCCTTGCTTTAACAAACATTAAAATATTTTGCACATCTTGTTGCAGCGATGAAATTGCATTTTGAATAGTTTGCTTAGCTTCTTGATTACTATAAATAGCGGGAATACGACTACCTGCTTGTAAAACACGTTGTGCTAACCGCGCTTTATTAATCACATTCATGGCTGCAATATTTTGCGCAATTTTATTGATCATAATGCTTTGAATAACTTTAGGCTGTTTGCTAATGTCGTGGATAATTTCAGGTGATAATGCCATGCCATGAGGCGAAACTGCTTGTAAATTAGCAATGCTTAAAGGTGTTGCACCTGTCACTAGCGCTTGTAATTTTGGCAAAATTTGTTGCGTTTGAAATTGAATATCAGCATATAAACCAACACCTGGTTTTGAATTTTTTTGTCCACCATTATAAGTGGTAATTGTTTCATCACCGACGACATTGCTGATCCAATCTGCTGCAGCCTGAGCATTAGCAAAAACATGACTTAATTCAGGCTCTACTGTGGCTAATAACATTTTAGGTTGTGTTGGCTTATTACGCATAATAACGGCATAACCAACTAACGCACTATCGTGGATCACTTGAATAGGAGGTTGATTTTCACCTCCCGCATTACGCGTTGTTACAGCATTGGCCACTGGATTAGGATCCACCCACGGGATCCCGCTTTTTCCAGCATCTTCTGCAACGGCTTGTCGTGCTTGATTAATATCACCTTCACCTGATAATTGCGCCGTTCCGATCGCTTGTCGCCAATGATGACCTAATGAAATTTGCCCCCATCGCACATAAGGATTTTCACCATTAGCAATTTGCGATTGCATCACTTCACAAGATTTGGTAGAAACAGCAACATCTTCGCGCGCGCTCGTCATGGCAGTGGTCATTAAATTATATAAATTAGGATCGATGCGTGATAATTCATATAGCGGTAATTCGGTAATAGCGCTGGTTGCATTTTTAATCACTTGCCTTTCAACATTAATCGCACTATGTTTTATTTCATTTAAGGAATTTTTAATCGAAGTCACTGGATTAAAGGCGCCACAATTAAATCCCAATCCGACTTCACTTTCTACCTTTAAGGGGATCGCTGCAGTATCATAAAAAGCTGGCAAGGGCACATCATCACCGCCACCCATTTGATAATACAATCCACTTTGGTTATTCGGAATTAAATTACTTGAATCGGCATAACATATTTGTGAGTTTGAGATAAGCATAAAATTGCCAATCAATAACAACGGCAAAAACTTTGTTTGCATGTGACACCTATAAATTAGAAGGAAATTTGGCCTAAATATTTTGCACCCTGATCACGAATACAACCATGATAGTGGCGCCATAACACCCACATATAGCGATGATGACCCATTAGCGAAACATTCGTTCCAAACGGATCAGAACTGGGTAAAGAATGGCTAGCAAAAATAGAACATTCTTGACTTACCTTGGGATAAATTAATTGAAATTGGGTGTCCTGACTGTTTTCTTTAATGCGATCAACATAACAAGCTTGTCCACAATCTTGCGATAAGAATTGGTAAAGATGCGGTTGCCCTGCTTCTGAAATAATACTCGCCGCACGCATTGCCGTTACCGCTGCTGCCTTGGCATCATTTGGTTGATTGACAAAACCGTTGCGTGGATAAAGCGATCCCCAATCATTAATTAAAAATTTGCCTACTTCATGTAGGTCTGGTATTAAGCTATTGGGATTAAAACGCTCTAAACCCAGAAACCGCCAAGCATAAGCATCGATCAAAGAAGAATAATACACCGCATAGGGTTTTACTGTACTCGATAATATTAGCGGGTAACGACTTAACAAGGTTAAAGCAGGGTTACCAATCAAATCAACTTCGTGAAATTTGTTATTTAGATTATCATTTAAATTAGCCGGTTGATCACCCCAACCCATTTTAAAATCAGAAAAATTGCGTAATTGTTGTTGGCCTAATCGGTAAAAAACGGGATCAGCAATTTTTTGTGCGAATAGCCACGGATTATTATCATAGTGAGTATAACTACTCACCACTAAATCCGGTAAATAATGTTCAACTTTTAATGTCGTTTCAACATGACAAGCAGGCCCAACACAACGCAACCAAAAACACGTACCGGTAATGTGATAATCCAAACATTGTGGCGCAGCTTGCAGGGTGTTTTTAACAACGCTGAGTGAATCAATTTGATCACTCGCATAAAGATGATTTAATGGAAAATAGCAAAGCATGCTCAGTGATAAAATTGCTAAGCGAATAGTTTTTGGGGTCATGGGGATGCCAAAATAATTATTGCTAATAAAAATAAATGTGAATGTATTAGAAAGGAATTGATACTTTTAAACTTTGTTAGATAAGATCAAAATCAGATTTCGCTTGAAAAAGGTAAGTAATTTTCAAGCGGAAATCAAGACAAAGCTATTACGGCCCTTTGGGCACAAAAGCAGCAGCTAACTTTTGCTTTTGCTCTTGTTCCTGTTCTTGCGAGATTGAAGAATCTAAGTCTTTGAGTTCTTGTTCAACTTCTTCATTAAGTATTAAAGCTGTGTTAACCATTTTAAGTTCAGTTGCAGTTTTAGCCAATAAAATTTTGGCTTCGATAACCTCCAAACTTTCTTTTGGATTTGAAGGCTTTGCTGTTCTGAGTTGTTGACGAGCTCTGCTAAAATATTCTTTTGCTTTTTCAGCTGATGCAGTTTTAGCAAGACTTATATTAGTATTAACAGCAATTAAAACATAAAACATAATATTCCTCGCTTAAGTTCTTATTTTTAATAAAATTCCTTCGAGTAATAGATGCGGTCCTTCTAAAGTCGGCAGCATATTTAAACTTAATTGTACATTGCAGTCAATATGTTTTTTTGAATGCGAATGCATTCCTCGACAATGGTAAACTGAACGCTATTAATAAATTAAATATTCTTCAGCAAATTTTTTATTTCTTCCTCCTCCATCTGCTTAGCCATCATTTTCGCCGCGGCTAATTCAGTTATTTGATGCTGCTGCATAAGCTTTTTACGTTGGGCTTTCTCATGCTTTTCAGTCATGGCTAAAGCTAACGACAAACGTGGTGGGACGTTGCGAAATAAAGCTTTGACTCGGTTACACAGCAATACCCCTTCCACATATTTTTTAGCGGATTTGCGCACTGAGCGAAATAATTCACGCTCCTCTTCGCTGAGCTTGCGAAATTCTTCAATGGCTTGCATTTCCGCTTCACTCATACCTAAGCAAATCCAAAATTCCATCATGCTTAAGATTTTTCGTGCTTCTTGCGGAAAGTCAGCTACATTTTGTGTTGCAAGCCACAACCATAAGCCAAATTTACGTGACATTTTAGCGCACTTTGTTAAGTAGATAACGGTGAATAAGTTTTTGGTAATGGTATGAATTTCATCACCAAAAAATAAGGTAAAACGCTCTTCAAATTGGCGGGCTTCGGCTTTCGCCATAGTTCTTGACATTAAACCCATAAAGGCCAAAGCGTTATGCGCTTCATAACCTTCATCTTTAAATAAACCTTGCTCAAACAAAGTCACATCGGCATCGGGCCATGGCTGGCCTCTGCGATTAAAAACGTTATTTGCTAGCGTGTCTTTGGTAAAAAAAGCCATGCTATCTGCCATTGCTAATAAACGTGCTTGTTTTTCAGCTTGTTTATTTTTTACGGCTAATGCTTGTGCCATAGCATGCAAGGCATTCATCACATCACTGGCGATCATTTGATCATAACCTTGTGATTTTGCATCACCTGCTGCGTGAATTAACGCATCTAAAATTAGCATGCGATCTTGGCGTGTCAGGTTTGCTTGTTCTTTAATTTCACCACCGGTGATCATTAACGTAGCAGCCAATGCCATTTCGCCTAAATAATCTCGTTGCATGCTTTGATCATCAAGCGTCATAAAATCCTCAGCCGATAGGTTTGTAAAGTCCTGTTGCAAACGACTCTCCAAGTTTGCTAAAGAGTGTTCTTGTAACGCAAGTTGCGCTAACATTTTTTCACTGTCAGTAAATGGATTTAGAATGGGCAAGTTATCTAAACTAATTGCAACATGGTGTACTGAAAAACCCACTTCAGCAAAATAATCTTTTAATAAATGAAATGAGTTACCGGCATCCACCATCACTAAATACGGACGATAAGTTCCCATGGTTTTAATTAATAAATCAATACTGGTAGCAGATTTACCCGCCCCCGTCGATCCCAGAATAAGCAAATGACTATTTTGATCTTTATCTTCAGGATTAAATGGATCAATTGTCAAACTTTCACCACCTCGGTTAAGAAATTGCAATAAAGGATGGCCGGTACCACGCTCACGCCCGTATAACGGCACTAAATTTGCTAATTGCTTAGCAAAATAATGACTGCGATATAAATTTTGTTTATCAAAGCTGTAGTTATAACAAAAAGGTAAATTATTTAAATAACTCTGTGCTTGTACAAGATCATGCTCTGCATTTAAGATCTGAAAACCATTATTCAGCAGTAACGATTCTAATTTTATTTCCTTCTGCGACAAATCTTCTAACGAATTGCCACGTAAATAAATTCCCATGCTTGCCGGAAAAAGAAAATTATTTTTTTCAATAGCCGTTTTGGCATACTGACAATCTTCAAATGTGATCATGGCTGCGGTAGTGCTGCTTTTTGTGGCACTTTGCTCAATGCGATCTAAATGGTTTTTCATAATTTCTTGAGATTGAATAATCACCGTCATCACAAAAATCGCTTGTTCAGGAAAATTATCCAATAAACCATAACGGAAATGGCCAAAGCAACGTTCTCGGCTTAAATGGCCAATATCCGGTACTTTACTCAACTGTTGGATACTCATATAACGATGTGGTAAACCATCGAAATACCAAGCACCTTGATCGATCTGCGACTTTGGTGATGAATAAAATAATTGCTCAGCAAAATCATAACCAAATGGTTTTTCTGCTGCATTTTTGGGATAAGCTAATAATTTAATTAATGCCTCACTATCACCTTGCGTAACTTTAGGTGCTGGATTAAACCAACGGATTAACCAATCACGAAAAGCTTTACCCTTTAAACGGGTTGCGGTAATGCCGAGCGCTTTTAATTTTGCAGTAAAACGGATCGCCACGGTATTTAAATCTTGTAACGCGCTCTGTCCTAGTCGTAAAACCATTTTCTTATTATATTGGCGATAAAAAACTACACGTACCTTGCGTTCACCACCATAAAAATGACTATCAGTGAGGGTATCATCATAAAATATACCACCGGGTTTCACTAACCATTGCGAATAATCGTGCATTAACTTTAAATAGTTCGCTTTAAAGGGACTAGTTTGCGCGGTTGGCATAATATAATGTTTAATTGCTTGATCTAAATAATCCATTGAATAATGATTCTCAGCATAGAATTGCACAATCCAAGGCGATTCTTCATCACGATATTGTGGAAAGGTATCTTGAAAAAGACCTTGTAAGCCATCGCGTAGTTTTAATAAATAATCTACATGCTTTGCTTCACTCGCAAGCAATGTTAATTCAAAAACAGCGCCGACTGTTGTATCTTGTAGCAATACTGTTTGCGTTTCGTCATCGAATTCAACCCAGGGGAGATAAGGACATAATGAGGGTGGTAAAAGTACTTTTTCTTTAGGATAAATTGTTTTAAATGAAATGCACATATCTTCCTCTATTAATTGAACAAAACATTAAAGGTTTGAAAGGTTTACATTTCAACAAACCATTAATAAACAATATTAACTGTCATTAACATTAGGGTATTTCGCATGAATATCCGAATAAAAATTTTTAACATCATTATCTTCTTTAATTAAAGATACCTGATCGTTTCCATTATAAATTTTTAATATCTTTTCTGACTGTATTTGCGTTAAAAAATCTACATATTTAGCCAGCTCCTCAATAACTTCATGAGTTTTTGAAAAGCTAGAACTATTTTCTAATTGTGAAATTAAAAGTTGAATTGCTTTATCTCTTTCATTCCTTAATATCAAATTAAAAAATTTTTCAAAAAATAAATGCAGCTCACTATATAGCTCTACTTCTGAATTTTTATTTTCATTCCGTTCTTTTTTTAAGAAAAAACTAACCTGTGTTTTATCAAGGCTGTCAGCATAATCACCATCTTTACTAACAATAATCAATTTTATTCCTCTATCAACTTTACTTAGCAATGACTCCCAATTTACGGCATCCCCAATACTTCTGCTTTTACCAGGAGGATTTCCCAATTTAGCTCTAATCTCTGCTTTACGCACAATATCATCGCTTCTTTTCACAAAGAAAGCCTGATTAAAAATAGATTCAACTATTTTATCCACCTCTAAATTTAAATCTAAAGCCTGGTTTTTTTATACCTTCTTCAAAAAACTGTATGATCCCAATACCTTCCATTAT
>CAYGTS010000080.1:0-12032 GCA_964352905.1 uncultured Legionellales bacterium
CAAATCTGAACGTTCTGGTAAATATAAAGCTAAAGGGGGTGAGCAGATACGATAAATTAAAATATAACTTGTTGCTGTGAAAGCTTTTCAACAGCATTGGCTTTGTGTTCTGGTGCCAGATGCGCGTAGCGTAGTGTCATTTTGATATCGGAATGCCCCAACAACTCGCGTACAATATTTAAATTCACACCAGCCATAACTAGCTTGCTAGCAAAGTGGTGGCGCATATCATGCCAGCGAAACTGTTCAATATTCGCTGATTTTAAAATAGATGCCCAGGCTTTTTTAACATTATCAAAAGGTTTATCATCTTTATTGCTAAACACATATTGAGTACTATGGGTTTGCTCTCGCCATTTTTTTAGAACTTGCAGGGCTTCGGTATTCAACGGTACATGTAGAGTTTTGTTACTTTTTGCATAAACGCCTTCAACGGTAAGTATTGCTTGATCTAAATTTATATTTTCCCACTTTAGACTAAAAGTTTCACCTTGGCGCAAGCCTGTATTTAAGGATAGCAAGACCATCGGTCGTAAATGATCGGCAAAAGTATGCTGACTTAAATCAGGCAACAGCTCATAACCACGTGCTAAGCGCCACTGATTGCCACTTGCACGATCTTGTTTAATCTTTTCATCACGATCTTTTAATGCTATGCGTAAACGTTGCTCTTCATCAGCCGAGAGAAAACGAATTTTAGCTTTGCTATCGCTTTTGAGTAATTTTAATTTTGCCAGTGGGTGAGTATCAATAAAATCCCATAAGACAGCTTTTGACAAAGCAGCCTTAAAAGTCGCAATATCACGGTTAGCAGTTTCAATACAGCGGCCATTCTTGAGACGTTGTGTTCGCCATTGCTCAATCAGCACGGGCGTAATTTCAGTTAACAGTTTATTTCCAAATAATTTAAAGAAACATCGTTTGATATGAGCAACAGCATGAACACCAGATTTGAGCTGGGTATATGCCCAAGGAGCATATTTTTCTTCTATAAATTGGCGTAAAGTCAATTCAGATTTGGGGTTGATACGATCAATAGGGTCTTTGCCTTGAGCAACGTCTGCTAAAATAATTTTGGCTTTATCACGCGCTTGTGTAGGAGTTAAGACGTTCACGCTACCCAGATTTAATCGTCGACCTCGCTTATATTCACAGACATAAACCATTTTTCCAGATGGGTTAACTCGGATTAAAAAACCTTTTAATTTTGTATCACGGACATCATACTGCTTTGCCTGCGCTTGTAGCTTGGGCAATAGGCTGCTACTAATCAATGCTTTCATTGTTTCAACCTGTTTTTTTGGAGTGCTAATGGAGTGCAATTTGAGTATACGGCAGGGCGTTAGCATAAACAAGAAAAGAGAACAGAATCCAGGATAACATAATGAAATATAAATATATTTTGTTCATAATTATTTATTGACACTTACTCAAAAACAAGCTAATATTACTCTTTTAATCTATTGGTCGATGGTTCGAATCCATCACGACCCACCATTTAAATCAAATAGTTACCTGCGTTTTATCCAAAGCTTTTTAAAGCATGTCTTTTCAGCAATGTGGATAATGAGTATAAACACCATGCTAAAACCGCTCACTATTGCTGGCAAAACCTTTTCAACTAATATCATCCAAGGTCCTTTGGCCGGTGTGAGTGCTGCGCCATTTCGGCAATTAGTGTGGCAGTATAGCCAACCTGCTTATGTTTGTAGTGAAATGATTTCCTGCAAAACCATTTTACAAGCACCGCAATTTGCACATCAGCGTTTTATTAAAAAAGCGGCAGACGAGGGGCCGTTATGTGTGCAATTATCCACTAGCGAACCCACTGAATTAGCGCAAGCGGTAAAAATCGTTTCGGATTTTGATGTCGATTTAATCGATTTAAATTGTGGTTGTCCAGTGAAAAAAATTCGGAAAAAGAGTGCTGGCTCAAAGTTGTTGAGCGATCCATTACGTTTGTTTCATTTAATTAAAGCCATGAAAGATAATACGCACTTGCCGATTACGGTAAAAATTCGCGTGGCGGGCGATTATGATGATCATTTAAATTCCGAAATACTGCAAGTGATTAAAGATGCAGGGGCTGATGCCTTAATCGTGCATGGCCGGCATTGGACAGAAAACTATGCTAAAAAATGTCGTTATGATGAAATTGCTTATTTTGCGAATGAATTAACGATCCCTGTGATTGGTAATGGTGATGTTAGCGATCTCACCTCTCTTAAAAAAATACTAACAACCGGTTGTGCCGGCGCAATGATTTCACGTGCTGGTATGGGGCAACCGTGGTTAATGGCGAAAATGATGGCGGAATTAAATAACTTGCGCTACGACTCACCAAAAAATAATTTAAAAATTTTTCACGATCATATTGTGGGATTAGTTAATTTATTGCACAATGAAAAAATCGCGGTTTTGCAAGCACGCAAATTTGCCAAATATTATGCGCGTGAGTTAATCAATCGTGCTGAATTTTGTGCGCAAATTGAAAAGTGTGAAAGCTTGTCAGTATTTACAGCGATATGTAATCAATTTAGTAAAAATGTATCTATTCAGCAAAGTTAACGGTGAGTTTACCTAGAGGCTGTTTCAATTTAACTTTGAACGATCGTATAACAAGCACATCGTCATTGCGAGCGTGGAGCGAGTGGCAGTGAGCCTGAAATAAAGATAATGTTAGCAATTGCAACGCACTCGATAGCAAATGCAGCGTAAGTTTCACGATCGAAGATTCTTTCCCTGGATTGCCACGCGCTTCGCGCTCGCAACGACGGAGGAAGGGGAATCGGTCAGAATTAAACTTGCTGAAGTTACATAAAAATAAAAACAAGGATCCAAAAAATGAGCTTTGCTTTCATCACGGGGGCGATAGGAGCGTCTTCAGACGAGACAACCAAGACAACTAACAGCACTGTAGAAGAAACAAGATCAACAGCACTTACTGTAGAAACACGAGAAGGAACAGTTGCACCACAGCTAATCACTCATAGTAAAGCAGTTCCTACAACAGAAACTACAACAGCGCCAATAATTGATCCCCGCAGAATGCTTGAAAGAGAATACCAAGCTGCGGCGCAAGCAAGACAGCAAAGAGTCGTCGCTCGGGCACTCTCATTTCAAGAGAGCAGCCACGCTGCTAATCACAGACCCTTAGTTGTATAGACTAGACAATGCTAGTACTTTAAATTATCCTCGCTACATTGTAAATTGAGCGAAGGTTTTAGAATATGGCTGCAAAAAATTTAGATGAAATCATTGCCTTGTGCAAACGTCGTGGCTTTATCTTTCAAAGTGGTGAAATTTACGGTGGTTTACAAGGCGTATATGACTACGGTCCACTGGGGGTAGAGCTTAAAAACAATCTTAAAGCCGCTTGGTGGCGGGCGAATGTGTATGAGCGTGATGATATGGTTGGCTTAGATTCTGCTATTTTATCGCATCGTTCGATTTTTAACTATTCAGGCCACGAAGAAACCTTTGCTGATATGATGGTTGATTGCTACGATTGCAAAAAACGTTGGCGTGCCGATCATTTGGTTAACAATAAATGTGAAGCGTGTGGTTCTACTAATTTAACTGAACCGCGTGCCTTTAACATGATGTTTAAAACCAGTGTAGGCCCAATTGAAGATGCGGAATCTTTTGCTTATTTGCGTCCCGAAACCGCGCAAGGTATTTTCAGTAATTTTAAAAATATTGTTGATTCAACTTTTCAAAAAATTCCATTTGGTGTGGCGCAAATTGGTAAAGCCTTTCGTAATGAAATTACGCCACGTAATTTCATTTTTCGCGTAAGAGAATTCGAACAAATGGAAATCGAATTTTTTGTAAAACCCGGGGAAGATGATAACTGGCATGACTATTGGGTAAACACGCGTTTTGAGTGGTGGCAAAAACAAGGTTTGCCGGCTGAAAATTTACACTTAATGAATCAAGAGAAAGAAGATTTGGCGCATTATGCCAAAAAAACCGTGGATATTTTATATCGTTTTCCCCATGGTTTGGAAGAATTAGAAGGTGTTGCTAATCGCACCGATTTTGATTTAGGCTCGCACACCAAAAGTCAGAGCGAACTTAACTTAACCGCAAAAGTAAAGCATAATCCTGAAAGTACTGCAAAACTGGCGATCCTTGATCAGCAGCATAACGAAACATTTGTACCTTATGTCATTGAACCTTCTGCCGGCGTTGATCGTGGTGTTTTAGCAATTTTGGCTGAAGCGTATCATGAAGAGACTCTTGCCGATCAGAAAAAGCGTATTGTCTTGAAAATGAAACCGCATTTAGCGCCAATTAAAGTTGCCGTGATTCCACTTGCCAAAAACAATCCTGATATTGTCGCCAAAGCCAAAGCCATTCGACAAAAATTGCAAACCTTAGGCATTGGCCGTATTTCCTATGAAGATAGCGGCAATATTGGCAAAAGCTATCGCCGCCATGATGAAATTGGCACGCCATTATGTTTAACGATTGATTTTGAAACCATAGGCCAAGAAGGTGATCCGGCACTCGCCGATACGGTTACACTTCGTGATCGCGATACCATGCAACAATCACGGGTGAGTTTAAAAGATCTGGAAAATTATGTGCGGGAGTTTTTTTGTGATTGATTCTCAGGGGCTGTCAACAATCCCTAACCAACATCACCAAATCAGATAAAATAATTGCCGTTAAACCCCAAATAATCTGCCCCTGATAGGGAATACGCAGGTTGCGCTTATCGGCAAGGTTGTGCCAATCTATTGGGTGTTGCGCAAAATAGTCTATTAAATAATTAAGCGGTAGTGAGAGTGTTGTTTCCACTTCATTGTGATCAAGCTGCAAGCTTGTTTTTTCAACAAGGCTTAAAAAAGGCGTGACTTGAAACGTGCTTGATAAAGTGGGATAGGCAGGCATTTGGCCAATCACGTTAACTTGTTTTGCCGTAATCCCTACTTCCTCCTGCATTTCACGCAGCGCAGTTGCGAGTAAATTGTTATCATGAGGTTCTTGTTTACCACCTGGAAAAGAGATTTGGCCTTTATGATAGGCCACGTTACTCGTACGCTTAGTTAATAAAACGCTTTGATTATGTTTGAAAATGGGAATTATCACCGCTGCTTGCGCGCGATTAGGCAAAATAAGATCAATCACTTGCTTTCGTAACTGCGTTAATTGCTGTGATAAATTATCGATGCTTAAATCAAACATAGGCACTCTCTAAGGCTTTAAGCAGGTTTTGCACTTTATGCCAACTTTCCTGATATTCAGCGTCACAATCGGAATCTGCAACAATGCCACCGCCCGCCGAACAAGTGATTTTGCCTTGTTCGCACAACAGGGTGCGGATTGCGATATTGCTATCCATGCGACCAGTGATATCGATATAACCAATCGCACCACAATAAATATTGCGCCGGCTGTTTTCGAGTTGATCGATAATTTGCATGGCTTTAATCTTAGGCGTACCAGTAATTGAACCACCCGGAAAACACACGCGCAATAAATCAAAATTGCTAACTTGGTCTTCAAGTACACCGCTTACCGTACTCACTAAATGATGAACAGCTGGGAAACTTTCGAGCGCAAATAATTTTTGTACGATCACCGAATGCGATTTACACACGCGACTTAAATCATTACGCATTAAATCAACAATCATTAAATTTTCAGCTTTATCCTTTTCGCTGTTTAACAAATCATTTTTGTGTTGTTGATCGATGGTTGTATTATTATCACGCGGACGCGTGCCTTTAATTGGCTTTGTTTCCACGATGTTTTTTTCCACTTTTAAAAAGCGCTCTGGCGATAAACTTAAAATAGCGCCACTTTCCGTTGTGATAAAACTCGCAAAGCTTGCAGGATTAACGCGTTTTAATTGTTGATACGCCAGCCACGGATTACCACTGTAATTTGCACTAAAACGTTGTGTGAAATTCACTTGATAACAATCGCCCTGATAAATCGCTTCTTTAATCGTATTAAAAGCCTTAGCATAGCTTTCTTGATTAATATCAGGCGTGAAATTTGTTCGCAGTTGAAAATGATCCTGCGTCATTTTAGCTGGTGTTTTCAGGCGCAACAAAATTTCATCAAGCTTAATCGCATTTTGCCAAGGGGAGGTCACATAGGTTAAAAAAGCTTTTTTTAATTTATGATCGATAATAATTGCCCAACTGTAAAGGCCAACTACCATATCCGGTAATTGGCTATCTGCTTTGGCAATGTTTGGAATGTCTTCATAGTAACGATTTAAATCGTAACTAAAAAAGCCCAGCGCACCTACGCAAAAAGGAAGGTGATGTTTAATGAGCGGATATTGCTTTAAATAATGTTGTACCGTGCTTAACGGATCGGCGCTAATGATAGTGGTAAGGTTTGGGCGTTGCACTTCGGTTTTACCCTGTATGGCTTTAAGCAACACATCCGGTGCCGCACTCATAATATCATAACGACCACCGGCTGCATGTGGTTGGCAACTATCGAGTAATATCGCATGCGGTAAATCAATAAACTTAGCAAACAACACCTGTGTATTTTGCGTGTAGTTTATTTCACGTATTTCAATTTGTTGCACAGTTATACCATATTCCTAGCTTGCACATATTCATCAAATTGCGCTGCGGTTAAATAGCCTAATGATATTGCTGCTTGTTTTAAACTGGTATTCTCTTTATAGGCTTTTTTAGCAATTTCAGAGGCTTTATCGTAGCCAATATGCGTATTTAACGCGGTGACTAGCATGAGTGAATTTTCAACGTAATAAGCAATTTTTGCTTGATTGGCTTCTAAGCCATCAATACAAAATTCTTTAAAGCAATGGCAGCTATCGGCAAGTAGGGTAACTGAATGAATAAAATTATAAATCATCACTGGCTTATAAACATTTAATTCAAAATTACCCTGGGAGCCCGCAAAACTAATCGCAGCATCATTGCCCATGACTTGCACACAAACCATGGTCATTGCTTCACATTGGGTTGGATTTACTTTGCCCGGCATGATGGACGAACCCGGTTCATTTTCTGGTAAATTTAATTCATGTAAACCACAACGTGGGCCTGAACCTAACCAGCGCACATCATTGGCAATTTTCATTAAGGCGCCGGCTAAGGTTTTAATCGCGCCGTGTGACATCACTAATTCGTCGTGTGCAGCAAGCGATGCAAATTTGTTTTGTGATGATTGAAAGGGAAGTTGGGTTATTTCCGCAATATGCTTAACAGCAGCCTCAGCAAACCCTTTGGGAGCATTTAACCCTGTGCCCACCGCAGTGCCGCCAATCGCTAGTTGATAAAGGCCTGGTAAGGTTTGTTGAATGTTAGCAAGTGCATGATCAATTTGCGCAATATAACCTGAAAATTCTTGCCCTAAGGTTAAGGGAACGGCATCCTGTAAATGGGTGCGACCAATCTTAACGATATCTTTAAACTGTTGCTGTTTTTTGGCAAAACTCTCACGTAATGCGGTTAACTTCGGCAACAATTCCTGCTGAATTTGCATGCTTGCCGCGATATACATAGCAGTGGGGAAGGTATCATTCGATGATTGCGACATATTAACATCATCGTTAGGATGAATCGGATCTTTACTGCCCCTGACCCCACCTGCGAGTTCAATCGCGCGATTAGCAATCACTTCATTAGTATTCATATTGGTTTGGGTGCCGCTACCGGTTTGCCAAATCCGCAGGGGAAATTCTTGATTTAATTTTCCTGCAATTACCTCATCGGCAGCTTTAATAATCCATTTAGCTTTTTCAGGGGATAATTTTTTGAGCTCCACATTCGCCAATGCCGCTGATTTTTTCAAAATACCAAATGCTTTAATCAAAACCGTTGGCATTAAATCATGCCCAATCGCAAAGTGATGCAGCGAGCGCTCCGTTTGCGCGCCCCAATAATGATCCGCAGGGACTTCTATTTTACCCATACTATCGCTTTCAATTCTTGTTGTTACCGCCATAATGATTCCTAAAAATTAAGGGAAAGGTCATAGTTTATTGCAGAATGAAAATATTTCAATCAAAACTAAGCCCGTTAGGCCTGCCCTGATTGGTTCAGGGCTAGATTGCATTGTGCTGTGATTTCAGGTAACTTGTGTTTTTTCAGCGATTCTCGCCGTAATGCCTGATTACTCAAGAACAGCCAGATTGCCCAAATAGGGCTGTTCCCAGCTACAGCGGGAAGTCCTGGTTTGATTCCCGCCGTAATGTCTGATTACTCAAGAACAGTCAGATTTGAGGCAAGGTCACGTTAAAGGTTTCAAAAAATAGCGGAGTTTATACATAATAAATGAGCACATTTTTTGAAACCTTTAACGTGAGATTGCCCAAAGATGGCTGTTCCCAGCTACAGCGGGAAGTCCTGGTGTTTTTTTATAAGGTTGGAGCAGCATATGTCAGATAAGAAAAGTGGCGGCTTGGCGGGGGTTAATGCCGGTGAAACAGCGATTTGTACGGTGGGTAAAGAGGGTGTTGGGCTCACTTATCGCGGCTATGATATCCATGATTTGGCGGCAAAGGCGAGCTTTGAAGAAGTGGCTTATTTATTGATCCATGATAATTTGCCGACCACGCAACAGTTGCAAGCTTATCGTGACAAGTTGCAAAAAATGCGAGCTATTCCCAAACCGTTGCAAACTTTGTTAGAAGCGATCCCTAAAGAGGCTCACCCGATGGATGTGATGCGCACCGCTTGTTCAATGTTAGGCACACTCGAGCCCGAAGCAGATTTTTCACAAGAAAAAGAAATTGCCGATCGTTTAGTTGCTGTGTTTCCTTCGATTTTATTATACTGGTATCAATTTCATCAACTCGGCAAGCGTATTAACACTAATGTTAACGAAAACACGATCGCCGGTTATTTTTTACATTTGTTACACGGTAAAAAGCCCACTGAGTTACAAGCGCGTACGCTGGATGTTTCGCTAATTTTATACGCTGAACATGAGTTTAATGCTTCAACTTTTGCCGCGCGTGTTACTGCTGCGACCTTGTCTGATTTTTATTCGTGTATCACCAGCGCAATTGGTGCTTTACGTGGGCCCTTGCATGGCGGTGCCAATGAAGCGGCGATGGATTTAATCGAACAATTCGATTCAGTGCATAGAGCGGTCGAAGGTGTTAAAGGCATGATGGCGAATAAACAACTCGTTATGGGTTTTGGCCACCGTGTTTATAAAATATCCGATCCACGCTCCGATATTATTAAACAATATTCTCAACAATTATCCGAACAGGTCGGTAATCAAACTTTGTATGAAGTTAGTGAATCGATCGAAAAATTAATGTGGGATGAGAAAAAGTTATTCCCGAATGCTGACTTTTACAGTGCCTCAGCTTATCATTTATGTGGTATTCCAACCCAATTATTTACCCCAATTTTTGTGATGTCGCGTATTACGGGGTGGGCAGCACATATTTTTGAACAGCGTACCAATAATCGTTTAATTAGGCCCTCTGCAGAATATATTGGACCAAAAGCACGAGAATTTATTGCAATCGAAAAGCGATAAACAAAAGCAGATAATAACATGATCAAACGTAGACCAAGCATTGCTGTAAAAGTAGGACACGTTACTGTGGGTGGGGATGCGCCGATTGTGGTGCAATCGATGACAAATTCTGATACCGAAGATGCCTTAGCAACCGCGAAACAAGTGAAAGCCTTAGCCGATGCCGGATCGGAGTTAGTCCGTATTACGGTTAACACAGAAAAAGCGGCGCAGCAAGTGCCTTATATTAAAGACTTACTGTTAAAACAAAATTGTCATGTGCCTTTAATTGGTGATTTTCATTACAATGGTCATCGTTTATTAACCGATTATCCTGATTGTGCTAAAACCTTGGCAAAATACCGCATTAACCCAGGTAATGTCGGTTTTGGTAATAAGCGTGATCAACAGTTTGCGATGATGATTGAAGCCGCACTCAAATACGATAAGCCTGTGCGCATTGGCGTTAACTGGGGCAGTTTAGATCAAGCACTATTAACCAGCATGATGAATGACAATGCCAAATTGGATCAACCCTTACCTGCAGATGCCGTCATGCGTGAGGCACTCATTGCTTCAGCCTTAGGCAATGCCAAAGCGGCTGAAGCGTTAGGCTTGGCACGCAATAAAATTATTTTGGCGTGCAAAGTATCGCGCGTGCAAGATTTAATTTTAGTTTATCAAGCGTTGGCGCAACGTTGTGATCATGCCTTGCATCTGGGTTTAACCGAAGCGGGTATGGATTCTAAAGGCATTGTTGCCACCACCGCGGCACTCAGCATTTTATTACAACAGGGCATTGGCGATACCATTCGTGCGTCCTTAACCCCTGAACCGAATGGTGATCGCACCAAAGAAGTAAGTGTTTGCCAGGAGATTTTACAATCAATGGGCATTCGTGCGTTTACGCCAATGGTTTCAGCTTGCCCCGGTTGTGGCCGCACCAGCAGTAGTTATTACCAAGAGTTAGCAGCAAAAATCCAAACTTTTTTGCGCGAACAAATGCCGCTCTGGCGCTCACAGTATCAGGGTATTGAAAATTTCCAAGTGGCGGTCATGGGTTGCGTGGTTAATGGCCCGGGTGAAAGTAAACATGCCAACGTTGGCATAAGTTTGCCAGGCAATGGTGAAACACCTGTCGCACCGGTTTTTATCGATGGTAAAAAAGCGGCGACTTTGCGAGGTGATAATATTGCTGAAGAATTTCAACAAATTGTGAGTAATTATGTCGCGAATAATTATCAGCATGATGAATAAACTTAGGACAAAACATGGATAAGAGATTATTTGAAATACTGGTTTGCCCATTATGTAAGGGCAAGTTAGATTACGATCAAAAAAATGAAGAGTTGATTTGCCGCTTTGATAAACTGGTTTACGCTATTCAAGATGGCATTCCAGTGATGTTGGTTGATAAAGCGCGTAAATTGACTGAGGATCCTTCATGAAATTTCATGTGATCATACCGGCGCGTTTTGCTTCTATGCGTTTACCCGGTAAAGTCTTGCTGGATATTGCTGGTAAACCTATGGTGCAGCATGTTTATGAGCGCGCCAAACGCAGCCAAGCGACAAGCGTGATGATCGCAACCGATGATGAGCAAGTTGTGAAAGCTTGCCAAGCCTTTACCGATGAAGTTTGTTTAACCGCTAAAACACATCATTCTGGCACTGAGCGTATTGCCGAAGTGCTGGCAATTTTTAACGATCGTTATGCCGATGATGACATTATTGTTAATGTGCAAGCCGATGAACCCTTAATTCCGATTGAGGTGATTAACCAAGCAGCTGAAATTTTGCAGCGGGATCAGCAAGCTGAGGTGGCAACACTTTACAGCAATATTGTGAGTGCTGATGAATTATTTGATCCTAATATTGTTAAAGTGGTCATGAATAATCAAAAGCATGCGCTTTATTTTAGCCGTGCGCCAATTCCTTGGGCACGTAATTATTTTAATCAGCAACAAAAAAGCTTGCCTGAAGCGTATTTGTTTAAACGCCATGTTGGGATTTATGCGCAACGTGTTAGTTTTATCAAACATTACGTGCAGTGGGATCCTTCACCACTTGAACAGCTTGAATCGTTAGAGCAGTTACGTGTATTGTGGCATGGTGCTGTGATTGCTTTAGAGCAGGCGAAACAAACACCACCCCATGGTGTTGATAATGAAAGGGATTTGCAAGAAATTAGGGCAGTAGTTGCAGCGTTATCGGCAAGTTAATTAATTGACTAATTAAGGACAACCCGTAGCCTGGATCTGCAGGATCTTCACGAAGTTACCCAAAATTATAACAACTAACATTACTATTAGTATCTCATTCAATGCCACTCGCCCCTGGATGCCGGCTAGTGCGCTCTCAGCGCACTAGCGCGCAACGACGAAGCCCCCCGTCATTGCGAGCACGAAGTGCGAAGCAATCCAGGGTAAGGATCTTCGATCATGCAAAACTCACAACGCTTACTAATCTCAGTACCATTCTTTCAAGCATCAGCTGTTTTAACCAGCAATTCCCGGTGTAGCGAGGAACAGCCATATTTGGGCAATCTCACATTAA
>CAYGTS010000081.1:0-12026 GCA_964352905.1 uncultured Legionellales bacterium
AACGTTTCGCTCAATGCCACAAACCCCTGGATTGCTTCACTGCGTTCGCAATGACTTAGAAGCAAAGTCTGTCATAAAATCTGCTAAACAATCTACGGCTTTTTCACTCACTCCATTATAAAGACTCGCGCGAATGCCTCCCTTAACCGAGTGACCTTGCAGAAAATACAATTGCTGTTGCTCAGCTTGTGCTAAAAATTGTTCTTCTAGCAGTTTATTTTTCAAACTAAAGGTTACATTCATGCGTGAACGGTAACGCGCATCAATCTCGTTTTGATAACAATCATACTGATCAATAATATGGTAAAGCCTTTGGGCTTTGCGTTTGTTAATCTCAGCCATTGCGTTTAAACCACCTTGCTCCAATAACCAACGCAGCATTAAATTAGTCATGTACCACGCAAACGTTGGCGGTGTAGTTAATAAGGATTGGCAAGCAGCTTGTGATTTATAATGATAGGCAAGTGGTGTAATCGACATAGGCTTTTGAATTAAATCATCGCGCACAATCACTAAGGTTAACCCCGCAATCCCAATATTTTTTTGGCACGACGCAAAAATCAAACCGTAACGCGACACATCTATGGGGTACGCTAAAATATTTGATGTCATATCACTCACGAGTGGTGCCGTTGATACTTGCGGTATATCATGAAACTCTACACCTTCGATCGTTTCATTGGCGGTGTAATACACATAAGCACTATCATGAGTTAATTGCCATGTGTTAGGATCGGGAATACTTTTATACTGTTGTGGCTCACTCGTCGCTGCAATATTAACTTGGCAATATTTTTGCGCCTCGATTGCCGCGAGCTTTGACCAATACCCCGTCACAATCACATCAATGCTCTTGTGATCCGCTAAAATATTCATTGGAATGGCAGCAAATTGCATGCGCGCACCGCCACCCAAAAATAATACCTGATAATTAGCGGGAATATTCAGCAGGCGACGTAAATTGGCTTCGCTTTCATTTACAATTTCGGCAAACATCTCTGATCGATGCGAAACTTCCATGATCGAATAGCCGCGGTTTTGCCAGTTTAATAATTCTTGCTGCGCTTGCAGTAACACTTCTTCTGGTAGTGCTGCAGGACCGGCACCAAAATTATGAATTCGATTCATAAAATTTATCCTTTTATTATTCTGCTAGGTCCTGTTGATCAAGCAGTTCTGCATCATCCTCTTGATCAATTTCTTCAATACGTTTAACTGCAACCAGTTTTTCTTCACCACCAAGGTTGATCAAACGCACACCTTGGGTATTACGACCAACGCTGGAAATTTCATCAACACGCGTACGCACCATGGTTCCACCATCACTGATCAGAATCGCATCATCACTTGGGAGGACTTGCACTGCTGCAACCACTTTACCGTTACGTTCAGTAACTTGAATTGAAATTACCCCTTGGCCGCTGCGCCCGGATACCCGATATTCTTCTAACGGTGTTTGTTTACCATAACCATTTTCAGTCGCGGTTAAGATTGAACCGCCCTCTTTGGTAATAATTAAACTAATAATTGCTTGATCATCTTTTAATTTAATACCACGTACGCCTTGTGCGGTACGACCCGTAGCTCTAACCGCAGATTCGTTAAAGCGGATCACTTTACCCGCATCTGAGAATAGTAAAACATCATCATTGCCACTGGTTAATGCCGCACCCACTAAGACATCGTTTTCAGCTAAACCAATTGCAATAATCCCCGAGGTGCGAGGACGCGAAAATTCGTTTAGCGCAACTTTTTTAACGGTACCGTCACGGGTTGCCATGAAAACGAATTGATCATCACTAAACTGTTTAATATCTAAAATGGTGGTGATTTGCTCATTAGCATCCAGCGGTAATAAATTAATAATCGGTTTACCACGTGAAGTGCGTGATGCTTGCGGAATTTGATAGGCTTTGAGCCAATATACTTTACCTAAACTTGAGAAACATAATAACGTGTCATGGGTATTGGCCACTAACATGGTTTGCACAAAATCCTCTTCTTTAACTGCGGTGGCAGCTTTTCCGCGACCGCCGCGTTTTTGCGCTTTGTAAAGATCAAGCGGCTGCGTTTTAGCATAACCTTGCTGTGATAAAGTCACCACAACATCTTCTTCCGAAATTAAATCTTCTGTGCTGAAATCTTGTTTCCCACTAATAATTTCGGTGCGACGCTTATCGTTAAATTGCTGCTTTAATTGTACTAATTCTTCTTTGATTACTTGCATTAACTTTTCAGGAATCGATAAAATTTCTAGTAAAGAATGAATTAATTGCAAGAGTTGCTGATATTCTTCAAGAATTTTATCTTGTTCCAAACCTGTTAAGCGATGCAAACGTAAATCCAAAATCGCTTGTGCTTGTTCCGCGGTTAAACGATATTGACCATCATGTAAGCCAAATTCTGCAGAAACGGTTTCTGGGCGACATACATCACTGTTTTCTTTTTGCAACATTTCTGCCACAACACCAGCTGACCACGTTTCATTGAGTAAACGTGTTTTTGCTTCTTGTGGGTTTGGTGAGGCTTTGATTAAGGCAATCATTTTATCAATATTACTGAGTGCAATACCTAAGCCTTCTAGAATATGCGCGCGTTCACGTGATTTATGCAAATCATAAATGGTGCGGCGTGTAACGACCTCACGGCGGTGCGCAATGAAAGCTTCCAGTATTTGCTTCAAATTCATGGTGCGTGGCTGGTTATGATGCAAGGCCACCATGTTGATGCCAAAAACATTTTGCATTTGGGTTTGTGAGTACAGATTATTTAATATTACTTCGGCATTTTCGCCGCGGCGCAATTCAATCACCACACGCATACCAGATTTATCTGATTCATCACGCAAGCCACTAATACCTTCAACTTTTTTATCTTTAACAAGTTCAGCAATTTTTTCAATCAAGCGTGCTTTATTAACTTGATACGGTAATTCGTGAATGATGATAGCTTGTCTTTTCGATTTTTCATCGGTTTCAATCTCGGTACGCGCACGCACATAAATACGGCCCCGGCCAGTCTTATACGCTTCAACAATGCCTGAGCGACCGTTTATGATTCCGGCCGTTGGAAAATCAGGGCCGGGGATCAGTTCTAATAAGGCATTAAAATCAATTTTGGGGTTTTCAATGATGGCAATGGTTGCATCAACCACTTCACCCAGGTTATGCGGCGGAATATTAGTCGCCATGCCAACCGCAATACCAGATGTGCCGTTAATTAATAAATTAGGCAAAATGGTGGGTAAAACGGTTGGCGCGTACTCCGATCCATCATAGTTTGGCTCAAAGTTAACAGTCTCTTTTTCAAGATCGGCTAATAAATATTGGGTAATTTTAGCCATGCGCACTTCGGTATAACGCATTGCTGCAGGCGAATCACCATCGACCGATCCAAAGTTACCCTGGCCATCCACCAACATGTAACGCATGGTAAATGGTTGTGCCATGCGAACTATAGTATTGTAAACAGCTGATTCACCGTGGGGATGGTATTTACCAATCACGTCACCAACGACCCTAGCTGATTTTTTATGCGGTTTGTTCCACTCATTGTTAAGCTCGTGCATGGCAAATAACACGCGGCGATGCACTGGTTTTAAACCATCGCGCACATCCGGTAAAGCACGACTCACAATGACGCTCATCGCATAGTCAAGATAGGATTGTTTTAATTCTTCCTCAATGGAAATCTGTGTAATTTCACTGGCTGCTTCAGACATAGTGTTTGGTTTTCCCTTAGGGTTCAACAAATGAAGCGATTTTAGCATAATAGGCCACTGTAAGCCTAGGTTTTGTTAGCGAGTATGTCTGCGGCTCCTCTTGCATTTGGCAGGCTTGTCATTTGAAAGCATTTTCTCGATTAACTGGCGCGTTTGTGTGTGCCTGGGATCAAAGTAATGCCGGCGTTTGTTAATGATATCTGACTTGGCTAAGTTTTTTAAAGCTTGTGTAGGGTCATTATTTGCATAACTTTGAGACATCGCAGTTCTAACCGCTTCCAATTTTGCATTCAAAATAGCAAGCTGCTTGGGCTTTGCTCTCAGTTCTGGCCTTGCAAGTTGGCGATGCAAATAGCCTAGGACCCCGGCAAACAATTTCACGCTATCTTCAGCACTAATCTTGCCAGATTCATCAGGTTGGTTATTCTGTTCTGGTAATTGATTTTTACAATATTCTTCAGCTGAGTTGATTTTTTCAGCTTTTTTTTCAGCTTCTTGGTAATTTTTCAAATCGCTAGTTAACATCTCATGATCATAACAAAAACCTAATAAAAAATTTTCCCATAATGCATTACGATATTGACTAGCCTTTGTGTGAAGAACAAAAAAAGCTTCCTCTTTCACCCTGATCTGCGCAATTCTTGTTTCAATATCTGAAACTTGTAAATAACCCGGGAACCGCTTTGAAGTGCCTGTTAGCTTTGCCTTAAAAAAATCCATAATATCCTGTAGTACAAGATAATAATTTTTATGACAAGGGTGGTAAGGTTTAACAAACCCGGCACAAGCGTTGGGCTTTTCAAGCAGAGATATAATTAACCTTAAAAACATATACCGGCAGGGTTGTTTCACTTCCTCGTTATACTGATTGAGTAACCCTAATGAAGGTAGTGGTGGTGGTGTATAGCCTACAACTTTCTGCGGGGAGGTTCCCGCCAATACTGCTCGGATATAAGAATAATCTAATAAAAACGCCATAACAATTCTGCCAGTTGTTATTATTTACCTGCAAGCATACCCAACTTATCGGCCAAGGTAAAGACGTACTCTTACTAAATAAAATACTTTTCTATATAATAGAGCTGGTTACTGATCAACAATGAGGTATGCGTGATGAAGGATCAACACAAGACACTTTCTTTAGTTAAACAGCTACTTGCGATTTTTACCTTAACACTCTGTTTTTTAACAACAAATTTACTAGCAAATCAGCTTCAGTCTGGCCAGCAAGTCGAAGCCGAATGGCGTGGCTATTGGTACCCTGCAACGCTAGTCAAACAAGAGGGAAAGCGTTGGCAAGTCGATTTTAATCACTTTGCTAAACCGTTTAGCACATGGGTGGCAGCGAAAGACATACGTGCTTTCGCTGAGAAGCCAGCAGCATCACAACCGATTATTTTGCCGCAACACCATTATAAAATTAAAGAGCGCGTTAA
Source organism: uncultured Legionellales bacterium (assembly GCA_964352905.1). Classification (GTDB taxonomy): domain Bacteria; phylum Pseudomonadota; class Gammaproteobacteria; order JAHCLG01; family JAHCLG01; genus CAYGTS01. Next base: position 5,158 of record CAYGTS010000081.1, read on the forward strand.
AGTAAAATGGCGTAACAGTTGGTACAGTGCCCGTATTTTGGATCACAAAGACAAGCAATGGAAAGTACGTTTTATTGGCTTTAGTCGCGATAATGAACAATGGGTGAAAGCCGATTTAATCCGCCCTGAAAACTATACTAAGCCGCAATATACCCCTGAAAAACACTACCAACCGTTGAACTTAAAAAAAGGCGATAAAATTATGGCTGAATGGCATGGTAAATGGTATCCCGCAACCATTATCGAAGCTGAAAAAGATCGCTGGAAAATTCATTATATTGGCTATGACAATTATTGGGATGAATGGGTGAATAGCGGTCGTGTGCAACTATTTGAAAAAAATACTGCCTTACCACAACATTCGGCTTTGCCACAACACGCTATCCATGCCGTTAAAAATAATGATGTGAAAACGCTTGCCGCTTTATTAAAAACAAAAGCGGTCAATATTAATGCCACCGATGAAGAAGGCGCGAGTCTGCTACAAATTGCCGCCAAAAATGATAACTTAGCGATGGCGAAATTTTTAATTGAACATGGCGCTAAAATTGATCAAAAAGATCCAAACGATCAAACGGCACTACTGTGGGCGGCCGATCATTGGAATTGGGATATGGTGAAATATTTTCTCGAACATGGCGCTAAACCCAATGAAAGCCGTGCCGTGTTATTTTATGCGATTCAAGCCGATCAAAGGCGCATCGTAAAATTACTGGTTGAAAAAGGAATAAATATTACAAACCCCTTTCATTCTGGCATAACTCCGTTACAATTAGCCAAAAATTTTGATCGTAAGCGTATTATTTATTTATTAAAACAAGGTGGAGCGACCCATTAGTAATATCGATAAAAAAGAAGTCAGCAAGTTTGAAGCGCAAGCAGCCAGTTGGTGGGATGTTAATGGCCCTTTTAAAACCTTGCATCACATCAACACGGCGCGTTTAGAATACATTCAAGCGCGCGTTAATCTCGCTAATCAAAACATTTTAGATGTCGGTTGCGGTGGCGGTATACTCAGCGAGTCACTTGCTAAAGCGCATGCGAATGTCACCGCAATTGATGCCAGTGAATCAGCCATTCAGGTTGCTAAACGACATGCCAAAGAAAATCACTTAAACATTAATTACCAGCATACGACCATTGACAATTTTACGAGTAACGAAAAATTTGATGTGATCACGTGTTTAGAGTTAATTGAACACGTTCCACAACCGCAACAGTTATTGCATGATTGTGTAAAATTTTTAAAACCTGGCGGTAGCATTTTTGTCTCAACCATTAATCGTAATTTAAAAGCCTATGCCTTAGCTATTCTTGGTGCGGAGTATATTTTACGATTATTACCGCGTGGTACACATGATTACCAAAAATTTATCACGCCGGCAGAGCTCGCTCATTTTTATCGTGAGTTAGATATTGAACTATTAGATATTAGTGGCATAAAATATAATCCACTATTAAAACAAACATCGATAACCCGGGATTGTTCGGTAAATTATATTACGCATGGCAAACATTCATGAATAATACTGCAAAAATTGATACTCTTTTTTTCGATCTTGATGGAACATTAATCGATACCGCACCTGACTTATGCCATAGCTTAAATGAATTATTAGCAGCGCATAACAAACCCTTAATTCCTTTTAAGCAAGCACGTCACATGGCAGGACAGGGTGCGCAGGGTTTACTTGAACTTGGGTTTAATGTGCAAAAATCGCATCCTGATTATAAAAACTTACGCCAACAATTTATAACAATTTATCAAACTCACTTAACTAATCGTTCGCAACTGTTTAAAGGTATGCAAACGGTGCTTGATTACCTTAAAAAAAATCAGATGCAATGGGGTGTTATTACCAACAAACCCACCAACTTAACTCTACCCTTGTTGCAACATTTAAATTTAGCGCAAGAGGCTAAGGTTGTGGTTTGCGGTGATACCTTAACCAAAATCAAACCCGATCCCGCACCCGTATTTCATGCCTGCAAGCAAGTGCAACGTGAAGTAAAGCAATGTGTTTTTATTGGCGATACCCTTAATGATGCGTTGGCCGCCACTGCAGCCAAAATGCCTTGTTTAATTGTGTCTTATGGTTATACCGAAGAAAATACTATCAATGATTCTTGGCAAGCCACGCAAATTATCCATGAACCAGAAGAAATCATCACTTGGCTGGAAACGCATAATGGTAATTTTGCAAATTAAGCAGTAAACTAAGTGTAATTTACTGTATAAGTTTCAATTGGAGTACCACCCATGCTAAGGATCATAAGCGCTTTTTTTGCTTGCCTGTTACCGCTAACCGTTTCTGCTGTTACTAATATCACCATCGCTACCGGCGATATTAACGGTTTATATTATCCGATTGGCAGTGCTATCTGTAATCAAATTAATCAACACCAGCAAGATTTAAAATTACACTGCACTGCAAAACCCACCAGCGGCACTATTGAAAATTTACAATTACTACAAAAAGGCAAGGTACAATTTGCGATGGTGCAATCTGATTGGCAAAATTATGCGTATCGTGGTACGGCTCAATCTCCCTTTAAAGCACCTGATCACGCATTACGTTCAGTGTTTGCCATTCATGGTGAACCCTTTACCGTGGTTGTTAGCGCAAAATCCAATATTAACAACTTAACGGATCTCAAAGGAAAACGCATTGATATTGGTGCAGATGGATCGGGTGCAGAAGCAACCATGCGCAAAATTATGCGCCGCCTCAACTGGCAAGACAGTGACTTTAAGTTAGTCAAAACTTCACCACTCAAAGAGCAAGCAGAATTATTATGTGCGGGTAAAATTGATGCTTTTATTGCGATGCTGGGCCATCCCAATCATGAAGTTCGTGAACTGGCAGCAACCTGCCCGATTAAAATTATTAACGTTGAAAACCCACAAATCAATTTATTATTAAAAACCAACCCGTTTTATGTGCCTATGCTTATCAATCCTGATCATCATAATTACCCAGGTGTTGAAAAACCGGTTAAAACGTTTGGTGTGCAAGCAACGCTTGTCACCAATACAGATGTGCCAAATTGGATAGTTTATAATGTGGTAAAAACCGTATTTAATAACCTTGAAACACTAAAACGCGCGCACCCTGCTTTACTAGATTTAAATCCTAAAGGTATGCTAGTTGGTAACTCAGCACCGTATGCCGAAGGCGCTTTGCAATATTACAAAGAACGCGGTTGGATTTTTAATATGGCACAGTAGCCCGAATGCAGCTGCAATCTTATCTGCTCACCCCCTTTAGCTTTATATTTAGCAGAACGTGCAAACTGCTTGCAATCTGGGCGCTAAAAGTTGAAAAATCTTACGGCGTTAAAATTCAACCAACTTCGCATCTTGATGTCCGATGGGTATCTACCCAAAAATTACAATAGCCATTCTTCTTTTATAGTATGAATTTGATCTCGCAAGCTGGCAGCTTGCTCAAATTCTAAGTTTTTAGCCGCCTGATACATCATCACTTCAAGTTGTTTCAGATGCTTTTGCAATTGAGTGGGTGATAGTTTAGCCAGCTCGAGTTTTTCGGCCGAAGGTAACTTAAATTTAGTTTTAGCAGCACCGGGAGCACCATGCGCTCCTTCCATAATATCGTGCACCGCTTTTTTTATACTAGTTGGGGTAATACCATGCTTTTTATTAAATGCAATTTGTTTTTCACGACGCCTTTCCGTTTCATCTAAGGCGCGTTGCATTGAACCGGTCATTTTATCGGCATATAAAATCGCTTTACCATTAAGGTTTCTTGCTGCACGCCCAATGGTTTGAATCAATGAACGATCGGATCGTAAAAACCCTTCTTTGTCCGCATCCAGAATAGCCACCAACGAAACTTCGGGCATATCTAAACCTTCACGCAATAAGTTAATGCCAACCAGCACATCAAATTCACCTAAGCGCAAATCACGTATAATTTCAACACGCTCAACTGTATCAATATCAGAATGCAAATAACGCACCTTAACACCATGCTCGGCTAAATATTCAGATAAGTCTTCCGCCATACGTTTGGTTAAGGTGGTAATTAAAACACGTTCATTACTCGCCACGCGTAAATTAATTTCAGATAACACATCATCAACTTGTGTCCCCACAGGACGAATTTCAATCGCGGGATCAACTAAGCCGGTCGGTCTCACGACTTGCTCAACGATCTGATCAGCTTTTTCTTTTTCATAAGGACTGGGGGTTGCCGACACATAAATGGTTTGGCCAATTAAACTGCAAAATTCTTCAAATCGTAATGGGCGATTATCAAGTGCTGATGGCAAACGAAAGCCATATTCAACTAAAGTTTCTTTACGCGCACGATCGCCGCGATACATGCCATTTAATTGTGGTACCGTAACATGCGATTCATCTAAAACGATAATAGCATCTTTGGGCAAATAATCGATTAAGGTTGGTGGTGGATCGCCAGGATTGCGCCCAGATAAATAGCGCGAATAATTTTCAATGCCTGAACAATAACCCAACTCATTCATCATTTCTAAATCAAATTGCGTGCGTTGTTCTAAACGTTGCGCTTCAACCAACTTATTATTATCACGTAAATTGGCTAAACGCTCTACCAGCTCTGCTTTGATGCTATCAATTGCATCTAAAATAGTTTGTCGTGGTGTAGCATAATGTGTTTTGGGGAAAATCGTCACGCGTGGAACAACTTGAATAACCTGTCCTGTTAGCGGATCAAATAAACTAATTTTTTCAATTTCATCATCGAACAATTCAACTCGCACCGCTTGCGCTTCTTCATCGGCAGGAAAAATATCAATCACATCGCCGATAACACGATACGTGGCACGCTTTAGTTCGTAATCATTACGCGTATATTGCATTTCTGCTAGGTGCCGCAATATTTCCCGTTGATCCATTTTGTGTCCACGCGATAAATGCAACACCATATTTAAATAAGTTTCCGGCGCACCTAAACCATAAATCGCTGAAACAGTAGCAACAATAATGGTATCTTGCCGTTCTAAAATAGCTTTAGTTGCAGATAAACGCATTTGCTCAATATGTTCATTAATTGAAGCATCTTTTTCAATATAGGTATCGGAGGTGGGCACATAGGCTTCGGGTTGATAATAATCATAATACGAAACAAAGTATTCAACCGCATTATTCGGAAAAAATGCTTTCATTTCACCATACAGTTGCGCTGCCAACGTTTTATTCGGTGCCATGATTAAGGCTGGTCGTTGTACTATATTGAGCATTTGCGCAATGCTAAAAGTTTTACCAGAACCCGTGACCCCCAGTAAAACTTGCTGCGCAAGCCCCTGCTCAATCCCAGCGACTAATTGCTTAATTGCCTGTGGCTGATCGCCAGCAGGTTGGTAGCCGGATTTTAATTCAAACTGTTTTTTCATAATCAGGATTATCCAAAAGCATTTTATTTCATCGCAAAAAAGACTATTATATAGCAATATTGTTGCCTTATTAAGGATTCATTACCGATGTCACTATCACAACGCGTTCAAGCCATCAAACCCTCTGCCACTTTAGCCGTGGCTGCTAAAGCCAGCCAGCTCAAAGCCGAAGGTAAAGATATTATTGGCTTAGGCACTGGGGAACCTGATTTTGATACGCCTAATCATATTAAAGAAGCGGCAATTAAAGCCATTCGCGATGGGCAAACAAAATATACGGCAGTAGATGGCACACCTGAATTAAAACAAGCCATTATCTTAAAGTTACAACGTGATAATCAACTAAGCTATACTCCCGATCAAATTTTAGCCTGCAATGGCGGCAAACAAGTGGTATTTAATTTAGCACAAGCGTTGCTTAACCCAGGTGATGAAGTGATTATCCCAGCACCCTATTGGGTTTCTTATCCGGATATTTGCAAAATCGTTGATGCCACCCCAGTCATTATCCCTAGCACCATTGAAAATCATTATAAAATTTCTGCGGATCAATTACGCGAAGCGATTACGGATAAAACCAAACTAGTGATTATCAATAGCCCTTCAAATCCAACTGGTATTGCTTATTCGCATCAAGAATTAGTCGCTTTTGCAGAAGTATTATTAGCTTATCCAAACATTACCATTTTAACAGATGATATTTATGAACCGATTTTATGGACTGAGGAAAAATTCGCTAACATCGTTATGCTTTGCCCTGAATTGAAAAACCGTACGATTGTGTTAAACGGTGTATCTAAAGCTTATGCTATGACCGGTTGGCGCATTGGTTATGCTGCCGGGGATAAAACCTTAATCGCTGCCATGAAAAAAGTACAATCACAATCAACTTCTAATCCTTGTTCTATTTCGCAAGCTGCAGCAACAGCGGCTTTAAGTGGTGATCAAGTTTGTGTGAGCAACATGTGTAAAGCGTTTAAAGAACGCCACGATCCACTCTACCAACGTTTAGCAACTTTACCTGGCATAAAATGCTTACCCTCTGATGGCACCTTTTATAGTTTCCCTAATGTGCAAGCAGCGATTGATAACATGCCAGGTATTAATAATGATATTGATTTTACGACAGCATTAATTAATGAGGTGGGCTTAGCGTTGGTTCCCGGCAGTGCGTTTGGTGCACCAGGTTGTATTCGGCTATCATTTGCTTGTAGCTTAGATACGTTAATGAATGCCGTTGATCGTTTAGAACGATTTTTGTAACTATACTCAAAGCGATTAGAAATTAGGTCACGGGGAGTTCCGTCATTGCGAACAATTATCCCGGGGCTGAAAAACGTACCGAACTAACGTTGAAATTAGTCAGGAGCTACGCGCGGTGACGGAGAAACCATCCGTCGTTGCGAGCTAGTGCGCCCTCAGCGCACTAGCGCGGCAATTGTAAGTTAAAAATCTGTTATAGTCCTCGATAAGAG
>CAYGTS010000082.1:0-11997 GCA_964352905.1 uncultured Legionellales bacterium
TTTTTAATGTGACCTTGCCTCAAATCTGACCGTTCTTGAGTTATTCAACATCACAACAGAAATTACCGTTCATTCCGCTAACAATCTCCCTTTTTGGATCTGCTTATAGGAAATAGTGATTATCTCCGTTTCACATTCCAGTTGGATGTTGCTCGCATCCGCTTTCAATAGTTTACCTTTAAAATGTTTTTGACCATTTATTGGTATGCGCAATTTAATTTTTACACTATGGTTAAGCTGTTGTTGATAGTGTTCAATTTTAAATAACGGCCTATCGATACCTGGCGAAGACACTTCGAGTTGATACTTGCCATGTATTGGATCTTCCACATCTAAGATGCTGCTAATTTGGCGACTTGCTTTTTCACAGTCATCAATGTTAATGCCATTTGGGCTATCAATATAAACACGCAGAATTGAATTACGCCCGTGTGGAAAATAGTCAACGCCTAGCAGTTCATAACCAGCAGCATTCACTGCGGGTTCGATAATGTCTGTCATGCGTTTTGCTTCTAGTGACATTTTTTCCTCAAATTAATTCTGCTCAAACAAAAAATGGGCACAACGCCCACTTCCCAATTACTTTATCTTCAGAACCTTGATTAAACTTACTTCATGCAAAAGTAGAATTGCCAACAGCCCTAATAATTAATGAGCAAATTTTTTCATCTGTTTTCCTAATTTTCGCCATTAAAAAGCCCCTCAGAGCACAGTGCAAAAGTCTCTGATTTAAAGAGATTTTTGCACTGACCCTAACGGGGCCTACCACAACAAAGTATTGGTAGCGGGGGCAGGATTTGAACCTACGACCTTCGGGTTATGAGCCCGACGAGCTGCCAGACTGCTCCACCCCGCAGTGAAGTGAGGATTCTACAGAAGCTTTCCCCATGAATCAAGTACGCATTGTTATTTTTATTAAAATAATTCTGGGGGTTATGGGTTAAGTATAAACTCAGAGTGTTGGTTTAGTTTTTTAGTTTAAGCGCTGCGCCGGGCAGCGACGGCGGTAATGGCAGCAGCAGTAACATGCGAATGCGCTCAATACTTACCGCATTATTTCAAAAACATAGCTATTGACGATTCTGAGTTATCAACTTACAATCGTCAGATGTATATTAAACGTGATATTACTCAACGCCTCATAGCGAATCGCGCGCCAGCACAAATTGTGATTGGACCGCGACAATGCGGTAAAAGTACGCTGCTGTCGCAACTGGCCAGTGATACTTTTCAAGAAATCACTTTCGATGATTTGCAATTACGTAATTTAGCTAATCACGATCCCGCCTTATTTTTAGCGCAATTTCCACCGCCTATCTTGCTTGATGAAATACAATATGTGCCGAATTTATTTTCTGAAATTAAACGTCTTATTGATGAATTGAAAAAAAAACGTTTACAAGAGAATTTAATTTTAACAACGTTATTTCGTATGACGGGATCAAATCAATTATTGATGGATCAGAATATTAAAGAAAGCTTAGCCGGACGCGCCAGTTATTTTTATTTAAACACACTTTCTGTGCATGAAATTCTCGGCGCCTTACCCTCTGTTGCCATCAAAGATATTTTATTTAAAGGTGGCTGGCCGGAACTGTATATTGATCCAACCTTATCCCCGCTGCAATATTTAAATGATTATATTCGCAGTTATATTGAGAAAGATATAATTTTAAGTGCTGGTGTGCAAAAACAAGAAGCGTTTAGTATTGTGTTAGGATTGCTCGCCGCACGTAGTGGTATGCTGCTGGATTATGCGAATATAGCGAGAGATAGTGGTATACAAGCGGTTACAGTAAAAGAGTGGATTAGTATTTTGCAACGTACTAATCTGATCTATTGCTTAAGACCTTTTGCCAGTAATTTGAATAAGCGTTTAACCAAAACGCCGAAGTTTTATTTTCTCGATACCGGACTTGCAGCACGCTTACAAGGCTGGCAAGACAGCCAACCGCTCATGCTAAGCCCGCAGGCTGGTGCACTTTTTGAAACATTGGTTTTTGCTGAAATTTTTAAGTTTATTCAAAATTATGCAAAAGATTGGCACTGTTATTTATGGCGCACGAAAGAAGGTGAAGAAGTCGATTTTTTAATTATCACCGAGTCCGGTCAAGCGATTGCGTTAGATGCCAAAATGAGTATTCAAGGCATTAAACCACTTTCCATTCCCTTGCAACTAAAAAAAATGTTCCCGCAATTGCAACAGCTTGTCTTAGTTACTTTTGCGGGCAAACAATTACAATTATCCAAAGAAAGTATTGCCGTTCCTATCCAACATTTGCATGATTTTTTATTAAATAATCTATAGACGTAACTGCTCACTCCTTAGCGGGGAACGTCCATCTTTGGGCTAAAAACGGCGAAAATCTTTTATCGAAATGCTCATTTATAATGCATAAACTGCGCTTTCTCAAAAATATTTTCGCCATTTTTATCGCCAAATCTGAACGTTCTTGGTAAACAACAAGCTAAAGGGGCGAGCAGTTACCTATAGACTATGTTTTAATTGTATTCGCCTGCTGTAGCGGAAGTGTTTGGTATTATGTTTACAGGAAATGATTTAATGTCAGTTTATAAAGAAATATCCGGTGAGGGTAAAGAGATTGTGCTAATGCATGGTTGGGGGTGTGATTTGAGGCACATGCAGCCAATTGCGGATTTGCTTGTATCAAACTATCGAGTGACTAATATTGATTTGCCAGGTCGAGGCAAAAGTGACTGGGTGCCAACTATCAAAACGATTCATGATGTTGCTGATATTATCCTACCGCACTTACCTGAAAAAGCGATTTATGTTTCTTGGTCATTTGGTGGCTTGGTAACCCTCTCTATTGCTTCACGCTACCCTGAACGAGTGGAACGCATTGTTGGGATTGCAATGATGCCTAAATTTGTTGAGGCGGACAATTGGCCTGGTGTACCCAAACCAGGTTTTCAAGCAGGATTTAATGAAATAAAGTCACCCGGTTTTCACGCTTTTACAAGAGATTATTATGACTTAGAATTTTCAGCGTTTAATCCCAAACCGGCAGCATATCATCAACTGATCCAGTTGCTTCAGAATACCCCCGAACAAGATTTAGAAATTTTATTTAAAGGGGTTCTTCTTTGTGATGAAGCAGATTTTCGAGATGCTTTTCAATCGTTGCAATGCCCTATTGATTTAATTCTAGGCGAAAAAGATCAATCAGTACCTTTGGCTTCGCATGCTGCAATGAAGCAGCTGAATCCAGCAGTTGGTCTTCATGTTATACCCGAAGCACAACATACGTTGTTTTGGACACATCCGCAGATTTTTCAGAATGAATTACAAGCTGTTTTGGAGAAAAATCCCAAATAAGCGAGGTGTCGAGTCATAGCGAGCTGACTGATCACCCCGAATTTTTTAGCAGACTTTATAAAAATCATGTAGTTAGCCTGTAGCCTGGCTCTGGCGAATCCTCACAAATTTTTTTATTCTTACAATGACACGGAGATCTCCGTCGTTGCGAAGGTAAATAATTAGCTGTCATTGCGAGCGAAGCGTGGCAATCCAGGGAAAGGATCTTTGATTTTGCAAAACTTCGCAGCACTTGCTAATCTCAGTACCATCTTTTCAAGCATCGCCTGTATTAACATGCTCACCTCACTGTTCCCTGGATTGCCTCGCTGATGCGCCGAGGGTGCATCAGCTCGCAACGACGGAGATTCTTTCCATGTTATTGCAATAATAGAAAATTCGTGCGGATCCCTCAGATCCAGGTACAGGCTAAACGCTCTTCGCATCTTAAAAGGTGAGCGGTATCACTAAACCTTCCCATGGCAATGCTTATACTTTTTACCCGAACCACAAGGGCAATCATCGTTGCGGCCGACTTTAGGTTGTTGGCGCACAAATGGGATCACGTTATCGCTTGATTCATTGGCGCTTTGTGTCTGTTTTGCAGGTTCAGCAAATGAGTCATGCTGAAATTGCATCGGTTGCATTGCTGCAGCTTGGCGCCGTTTTGCTTCCATTGCCGCGACTTCATCTTCCTGCGCAATCGTGACTTTGCTCAAGATGCTGATAATGTCAAATTTTAATTCATCAAGCATGTTACTGAATAATTCAAATGCATGACGTTTATACTCTTGTTTAGGATTTTTTTGCGCATAACCTTGCAAATGAATGCTTTGGCGCAAATGATCCATTGCGGCTAAATGTTCTTTCCAATGTAAATCAACACATTGTAATAAAATCGATTTTTCGAATTGGCGCATCACATCACTACCTGCTTGTTGTTCTTTGGCTTGGTAGGATTTAATCAATTCTTCTAAAATTTTGTGATGTAAATTTTCTTCACGCAATTGTTGATCTTGATCAAGCCATTGTTGAATGGGCAAATGCAAATTGAAATCAACGGCTAATTGCTTTTCAAGACCAATCACATCCCATTGTTCTGCAAGACTTTGGGGTGGAATATGTAAATTAAATAAACCACTAACAACATCTTCACGGATCGCTGTAATGGCATCGGTTAAATCTTCACTCGACATGATTTCGGCGCGTTGTTCGTAAATCACTTTGCGCTGCGCATTCGCAACATCATCAAATTCTAAGAGTTCTTTACGCACATCGAAATGATGTCCTTCAACTTTGCGTTGCGCATTTTCGATGGAACGGTTCACCATGCCATGTTCAATCGCTTCACCTTTGGGCAAGCCTAAGCGTTTCATTAAATTAGCCACCCAGTCCGGCGCGAAAATACGTAATAGATTATCTTCAAGCGATAAATAAAAACGTGAGCTGCCTGGATCACCTTGGCGACCGCAACGACCGCGTAACTGGTTATCGATACGGCGTGACTCATGACGCTCGCTGCCAATCACATGTAGCCCGCCACCTTGCAACACTTTATCGTGTTCTTGTTTCCAAGCTTGTTTGATTTGATCAATTTGTTGTTTGCTCGGATTATCTAAGGCTGCAATTTCAACTTCGTAATTACCGCCTAACACAATATCCGTACCACGACCGGCCATATTAGTGGCAATGGTAACACTGCCTGGTTTGCCAGCTTGCGCGATAATTTGCGCTTCACGCTGGTGCTGTTTAGCATTTAAGACTTCATGTTTAATTTTTTCTTTTTTGAGCAACTCCGAAATGTATTCCGATGTTTCAATCGATGCCGTTCCGACTAATACCGGGCGATTTTTAGTAAGGCATTCTTTGATATCTTTAATCACCGCATCAAATTTTTCTGATGCCGACATGTAAACTTGATCAGCTAAATCTTGGCGCTTAATGGGCACATTGGTTGGGATCACCACAACTTCTAAATTATAAATTTGCTGGAATTCGTAAGCTTCGGTGTCAGCCGTACCCGTCATACCGGCAAGTTTATGGTATAAGCGGAAATAGTTTTGGAAAGTAATTGAAGCCAAGGTTTGATTTTCATTTTGGATTTTAACGCCTTCTTTGGCTTCAACCGCTTGATGTAAGCCATCCGACCAACGCCTGCCTGCAAGTGCACGCCCCGTGTGTTCATCGATAATGATCACTTCATCATTGCGCACGATATAATCAACATCTTTGTGATATAACGCATGGGCACGCAATGCTGCATTTACATGATGCATTTTAGTGACGTTATTGGCTGAATAAAGACTTTCATCGGCTTGTAAAATGCCTGCTTGCGTCATGAGTTCTTCGATTTTTTGATGACCTTCTTCGGTTAAATGCGCTTGTTTGGATTTTTCATCTAAACTGTAATCGCCAGGCCCATCGGTTTGGGTTTGTTTTTGAAGTTGCGGAATAAGTTGGTTAATTTTTAAATATAATTCTGAACTGTCTTCAGCCGGCCCTGAAATAATTAAGGGTGTCCTGGATTCGTCGATTAAGATTGAATCGACTTCATCAACAATCGCAAAATTTAATTCGTGCTGCACCTTATCTTCCAAACTAAACGCCATGTTATCGCGTAAATAATCAAAACCAAATTCATTATTGGTACCGTAAGTAATATCAGCAGCATAGGCTTTCTGTTTGGCATCGTGTTCCATTTGCGTGAGATTAACTCCCACTGTTAAGCCTAAAAATTCATAAATGGCGCGCATCCAATTCGCATCGCGTTGCGCTAAATAATCGTTAACAGTAATGATGTGAACGCCTTTGCCGCTTAGCGCATTTAAATATGCTGGCAAGGTTGCAACTAAGGTTTTACCTTCGCCAGTACACATTTCAGCGATTTTGCCATCGTGTAATACCATACCGCCGATTAATTGCACATCAAAATGGCGCATCCCTAAGGTACGTTTGGCTGTTTCACGCACAGTCGCGAACGCCTCAGGCAACATATCGTTGAGTGCAACTTGTTGTTGTAAACGCGTTTTAAATTCGTTGGTTTTTGCTTGCAATTGTTGATCGCTGAGCGCAGCAAAACTTGCTTCTAGTTCATTGATTTTGTTAACAACCTTGCCATATTGTTTTAATAGGCGCTGGTTGCGACTGCCAAAAATGCTTTTGAATACTGTTGTTATAGCCATAGTCTCTATCTTTACATGTTAAAAAATTTACCCTATCATCTTTTGTAAGATGGCGACAAAACCCGAGAAATCAATAGCTTCAATCCTAATCGATGATGCCAATCAACTCCAGCATTTATTCACTAATGCGCGGAATATTCTTGATTGCGAGCAGGCGGTGAAAGCTTGCATCCCGCAAGAATTTCATGCTTATTGTCATATTATTAATTTACGTCACAGCATTATTAGCATTGCTTGCCAAAATGCCAGTATTGCAACTCAGCTAAGGTATCTCAATCACGAAATTTTAGCAAATTTACGCCAAGATCCACAGTTTGCACACATTAGATCGGTAAAAGTGTTGGTGAATATTTCTGAATATGATTTAAAGCACGCAGCCAGTACTACGCTTAAGCCTAAAGCGGTTTCGAAAAAATTAGCAGCTTTTCTGACTGAAGCTGCTACAGAATGTGATGATGAGGTGTTGCGAGGAATTTTGCAGAGGATTGCGTCGCAACGCTCGCAATGACGGAAATTTTGTCATTGCGAACGCAGCAAGCAGTAACAGAACAACTACGCTTCCACAGGACGATTAAATGAAATCGGAACGTGCTGTGACTCTTCAAATGTCACATATTCCCAGGCATTTTCCGTGCTTAATAATTTTTTAATTAATTTGTTATTGAGTGAATGACCTGATTTGTAACCTTCAAATTCGCCAATTAAACTTGAACCCAGTAAATATAAATCGCCAATCGCATCGAGAATTTTATGTTTTACAAATTCGTCTTCATAACGTAAGCCATCTTCATTCAGTACCCGAAAATCATCGACCACAATGGCATTATCTAAACTACCACCTAAGGCTAAGTTTTTATCACGTAACATTTCATATTCAGACATAAAACCATAGGTGCGAGCACGAGATACTTCTTTAACATAAGAAGTGCTAGAAAAATCTAACGTGGCGTGATTAACGCGATTGTGGAAAACCGGGTGATCGTAATCAATCGTAAAACCAATTTTAAAACCATCGTAAGGTTTAATGCAGGCGCGTTTATCACCTTCTTTTATTTCAATTTTTTCTTTGACTTTAATAAATTTTTTAGGCGCTTCTTGTTCAACAACCCCTGCAGATTGTATTAAAAAAACAAAGGGGCCTGAGCTGCCATCCATAATGGGGACTTCCGGCGCGTTAACATCCACCAGTGCGTTATCGATTCCTAAGCCTGCCATTGCTGATAGCAAATGTTCTACCGTCGCAACCGTGTGGCCGTCTTTATAGAGTGTGGTTGATAAAGTAGTATCACCAACATAATCATTGTGCGCCGGGATAGTTACAACCCCATCAAGATCAACACGGCGAAAAATGATGCCAGTATTAACGGCTGCTGGGCGCAAGGTTAAAAATATTTTTTTACCGGTGTGTAAACCCACACCAGTAGCCTTAATTGCATTCTTCAGGGTACGTTGTTTAATCATGTCTGCCAAAGCCTTTTGTCATATGTATCAGAATGTTGTGGAAAATTTTACCACAAGTGCCAGATTTATAATAATATTACAGATTGCAGCACGAACGTGCTCATGAAATCGTACTGATCCTTGTGTGTAAATCCTTAAAAACGATCCTCAATTATTATAATAGACGACTTCGTGACATTTTCCTGCCGTGTTGTAAAAAAGTTGCCAGTATACTGGGCTATAAGGGCATTGTCATTAAAAATCCAGTGTAACTATTCACCCTGTAGATGGGAACAGCCATATTTGGGCAATCTCACGTTAAAAACTCCAAAAAATGTGCTCATTTATTACGTATAAACTCCGCTATTTTTGGGAGTTTTTAACGTGGCCTTGCCTCAAATCTGACTGTTCTTGAGTAATCAGACATTACGGCGGGAATCGCTGTAGTGTAACTATTCACCCTGTAGATGGGAACAGCCATATTTGGGCAATCTCACCTTAAAAACGTCTTTTACACTTCCTCTTGGCGTCTCAAAAACGCAGGAATATCTAAATAATCAACATCCTCAAGGTTAGCTTCAGTCATGGGGTTGGTTAATAAGCCTTTTTGGCGGATCACGGTGGGGCGTTCTAACTGTTGGTAATCCATCGTGCCATCATTGCGCGTCGTTTCAAGTAAACTCGCATGCCCACTACCAGCAGGTTGGCCAAGCCCTGTCACCACCACAGTGACGCGCAATTCATCACTCATATCAGGATCAATTACGGTACCCACGACCACAGTTGCATTTTCAGAAGTAAAGGCTTTAACCACTTCCCCTACTTCTTCAAATTCGCCGATCGACATATCAAGGCCCGCAGTAATATTAACTAATACACCACGCGCACCGTTTAAATTAACATCTTCCAGTAAAGGAGACGCAACCGCCGCTTCTGCTGCTTGGCGTGAGCGATTTTCGCCGGTCGCACGACCTGTGCCCATCATTGCCATGCCCATTTCTGACATTACGGTGCGAACATCGGCAAAATCAACATTGATCAAACCAGGACGCGTAATTAAATCAGCAATACCTTGCACCGCGCCAACTAATACATTGTTAGCCGCTTTAAAGGCATTCATGAGTGACATGTTTTTACCAAGCACCGTTAAGAGTTTATTGTTTGGAATAGTGATTAATGAATCAACGCTTTCCGTTAGTAGCGCTAAACCTTGCTCAGCAATATGCATGCGTTGGCGACCCTCAAATGAAAACGGTTTGGTCACCACCGCCACGGTTAAAATACCGAGTTCTTTGGCAATTTGTGCCACAATTGGGGCGGCACCTGTACCGGTACCACCTCCCATGCCAGCGGTTAAGAAAATCATGTCGCAACCTTCAAGTACGGCGCGAATGCGTTCACGATCTTCTTCAGCTGCTCTGCGACCAATATCAGGATTAGCTCCTGCACCTAAGCCGCGTGTAATTTCTTCACCAAGCTGGATCACGGTATTAGCATTGGATTTACGCAATGCTTGCGCATCGGTATTCATGATGACGAATTCTACATTTTGAATACGCTCAGATAACATGTGTTCAACCGCGTTACCACCACCACCGCCAACACCAATCACTTTGATTTTTGCTGATTGTGTATCGTTATCCACTAATTCAAACATTAAACCTCTCCTCAACTAATACATTAAACATGCAACTATTCAACTGAACTTACAAGAACGTTCAGATTTGGCGATAAAAACGGTGAAAATGTTTTTGAGAAAGCGCAGTTTATAAGTTAATAAATGAGCATTTCGATAAAACATTTTCGCCGTTTTTAGCCCAAATATGGACGTTCCCTGCTACGAAGTGAGTAGTTACCTTAAAAATTGCCCTGAAACCACCCCTTCATCCTACCCCATAAGCCTTTAACACCCTCATTCACATAAAACTGTTGGCGGTGCTCACTTTGTTGTTGATAACCGTAAAGCAATAAGCCAATTCCAGTGGCATAAATGGGATTATGGATGACTTCACTCATACCGGTAACATGTTGCGGTATGCCGAGTCTCACGGGTACGCGAAAAATTCTTTCGGCTAATTCAACGGCACCTATGACTTTGGATGAGCCACCGGTTAAAACGATGCCGCTAGCAATGAGATCTTCAAAACCACTGCGACGCAATTCTGCTTGCACGAGGGCAAATAATTCTTCATAGCGTGCTTCAATGACTTCGGTTAAAGCTTGGCGAGAAATATCACGTTGCGGGCGTTGCCCCACACTTGGAATTTCAATTTGTTCGTTACCATTAACCAGTGGGCTAAAGCAACACGCATGCTGGATTTTAATTTGCTCTGCATTCGGGGTTGGGGTGCGCATAGCAACCGCAACATCGTTAGTGACCTGATCACCTGCGATGGGAATGATCGCTGTGTGACGAACCGCGCCGTTGGTAAAAATAGCAATATCGGTAGTACCACCACCAATATCGACTAAACACACGCCTAATTCTTTTTCATCATCAGTTAAAACCGCATGACTGGATGCAAGTGGCTGTAACGAAATATCGGCGACCTCTAAACCACAACGGCGAATACATTTCACAATGTTTTGCGCAGCACTAACAGCGCCGGTAACCATGTGAACTTTAGCCTCGAGCCGCACACCTGACATCCCAATCGGATCGCTGATCCCCTGTTGGCCATCAATCACAAATTCTTGCGGTAACACATGCAGGATTTTTTGATCGGCCGGGATCGCCACCGCTTTAGCTGCATCAATAACTTGATCAACATCAGTTTGCGTGACTTCACGATCACGAATTGCCACGATTCCATGCGAATTTAAGCTGCGGATGTGGCCACCAGCAATGCCAGTGAACACAGAATGAATCTCACAACCTGCCATTAATTCTGCTTCTTCAGCGGCACGTTGAATCGACTGAACAGTGGCATCAATATTAACAACCACCCCCCGTTTTAAGCCACGCGAAGGATGCGAACCAATGCCAATCACTTCGATTTGGCCATCCGGTAATACTTCCCCAACTAAAGCGACGACTTTTGAAGTGCCAACATCAAGTGCAACAATAAGTTGTTTTGACGATTTTTTTGCCATTAAAAAATCTCTCCGTTAAGTATTTTACACACTACGCTAGCGGTTCGGGCTTCCAATGCACAGCAAAACCATTGCTATAGCGTAAATCCACATAATCCACCTGATTGGCCTTTGCAGCAAAAACAGCTGGGTAAATTTTAATAAACCTTGTTAAACGTTGCATCATATCGATACGACCTAGATGCAATTGTATACCATTACTTAAGGTGATACGCCAAGCGCGACGCAACGATAAATGCAACTCTGTAATGGTTAAGCCGATAGAATTTAAGGCGCGATCAAAATCAAGCAAGGTGGTTAATGCAAGCGTATTTAAACCTTCGGGGCCTGTTATTAACGGTAAATTTTGCATCGCTGCTTGATGCAGCGGCACAAAAATATCACCCTTCGCATTTAATAATTGCTTGCCATTCCACGTCGCAATAGCAGTTTGTTCAGTGATACCAATAGATAGGGTATCAGGCCAAACCCGCTTAACATTAGCCGTTGCAATCCAGGGAAAATGTAATAAGCGTTGTTGAATAGCGCTGGTGTTAACCGCCAAAAAACCTACCGTTACCAACGGCAACAAGGCTTTTTTAATATGCGCTTGTTGGGCAGCTTCGGTCGTACCTTGGATACGAACATGCCGTATCGGTAATAAATAAGGCCCTTCTAACTTAACCCATAACCAAAGCCCAACAAGTATTAACGCAAATACGAATATGATTAGCGTGAATACTTTGCCAATTCCCCAAAACTGCTTCATTGCCCCCCACAAATTTCCAAAAATCGACTCATCCAAACTTTGATACAGAGTATGGCATTTTCTGAGCAACAGCGCTAGTGCTGCTTTGCTTTAATTTTGCCGGATCCATCAACATTAATTACAACGGCATTATGTAACTATTCAGTAAATTTGAAGGTGAAATTTACCGAGAACGTTCAGATTTGGTGATAAAAACGGCGAAAATCTTTTTGAGA
>CAYGTS010000083.1:0-11874 GCA_964352905.1 uncultured Legionellales bacterium
GCGCAGTGTATGAGTTATACATGAGCATTTCGATAAAAGATTTTCGCCGTTTTTGCCTCAAATCTGACCGTTCTTGAGTTATTCAACATCTCGCCGGGAATTACTGATTGGGAGAAGACCTTCACCCTAATCGATTATGCCTAAAAAAATGTTCTCTGGATAACGATGAAAGCTACAAGTAATAGGTGGATACTTTTTATCAGGTTGGTAATGGTGGTGGTAAATCCAGGTTTTGCTGTTTGTTAAAGCATTATACTGCAAAGAGCAAAGTTTATACTCGTTGGCACGAATTGAGATGTTAATTAAATTTTTTTGTGCAGTGGGTGGGTAAATATACATAGCGGTAATATGATCACGACTAGATAATGTTCCATGAGTGATTGATTTAGTATCCATGTAGGGATCTTCACAACAAGAATAGTTAAACGAGATTTTTATTGATGAATTTTTTAGATCAGTATAAACCTGTGAGATTACTACAGGATACCCTGTTGTAATTTTAGCAGCACACATAAGTGGTAACATGAATAACATAACAGCAGCTTTAATTTTTTTAGACATCATTTTCCCCTATCAATGTATTGCTATTAAGTGCTCTTTTTCACAAATTCAGATTTTAACCCCATAGCCCCACAATCTATTTTGCAATCGTAACTGCTCACTCCGTAGCTGGGAACGCTCTGATCCCCGCTTATCAAGAGGACTGGTGTTTGGGCTAAAAACGGCGAAAATCTTTTATCGAAATACTCATTTATAACTCATAAACTGCGCTTTCTCAAAAATATTTTTGTAGTTGTTCACCAAATATGAGCGCTCTTGGTAAATTCACAATTAAATTTACTGAATAGTTACATCAAAAGCGTATATTCACTCAGTAATTCCCGGTGTAGCGAGGAACAGCCATATTTGGGCAATCTCACATTAAAAACACTAAAAAATGTGCTCATTTATTATGTGTAAAGCGCGTGTTTTAGTGCTTTTAATGTGACCTTGCCTCAAATCTGACCGTTCTTGAGTTATTCAACATCACGCCGGGAATTACTGATATTCACTGGGGATACTCAAAAAATAATAAGTTACTCTTGTTTGGCGTAATCTCCGCCCAATGTTCAACGGCAAATTCAAAACCAGCAATGCTACAGGTTGGCATGTCATTAACTTGGTTGTTGCTGAAAAAACAGGCCACTTGAGCAAAGGTAGGATTATGTCCAAAAAACATCACCTGCGAATAACGATCATCGAGTTCTTTGATCAGATCAATTAATTCATCAGCATCTAATAAATAAAGGCGTTTATCGGTTTCAATATTAGCACGTGGATAAGCTATTTTTTCTGCCACAATTTGGCAGGTGGCTGCGGCTCTGGTAGCAGGTGAGGTTACGATAAGATCAGGTGTGATGTCATGCTGCTTGAGTGTTAGGCCTATATTTTCCGCATCATTTTCACCGCGTTGGGTTAAACGACGCTCAATATCGAGTTCACCCGATTTTTGTGAATTCGATTTAGCATGGCGCATTAAGAAAAACGTTTTCATATGATGTCCTTGAGGTTATACTGCAAATTAATTTAATTATAGGAGAAAACCCATGCCTCGTGCAAAAACTTCTGCGAGCCAGAAACCGGCTCAGGATAAAACTGCCAAAGCCGAAATAAACGTATTAAAAAAACAGTTGCAAGAATTAAAAGCTGCGCATAAAAAAGAACTCAACCTAATTAAGACAGAAATCGAAGCTAAAATGTATGTTGCCGCTGAAGCAGCTTACGATGCAGGCTTTAATGATGCCTTGGATGAGTTGGAAAACTTCACCCAAGCACGCGATAAATATTTGTTAACGTGCGAAGCTAAGTTTGAAAAAGACTATGCTGCGCAATTATCAAAAAAGGCAGCAGGCAAAAAAACGAAAAAAACCGCTAAAAAAAAGACTGCCAAAAAAGCAACTAAGAAAAAAGCGTAGCCTAGCACGATGATTCAATGGCTAGAATTTTCATCTAAGGCGATTAAAGACTTTCCAATGGGTGATCCGCATCAACGCACATTCCCAGTGTACTTGCCGCCTAATTACGAAGCCAAGCGCAAACAACCTTATCCTGTGGTTTTTATTCTTTCGGGCTTTGGATCGCGTTCTGCTAAACTAGTTTGGGAAGATTCTGCGTATCGTGAACCGTTACCTGTGAAATTTGATCAAGCGATCATGCAAGGTGATTTGCCAGAAGTGATTCTGGTGTTTCCTGATAGTGTTTCCAAATTAGGTTGTAGCCAATATGTTAATTCGCCAGCAATTGGGAATTACATGGATTATTTATGTGATGAAATCGTGACGTTGATCGATGAAAATTTTAATACCCATGCTAGCCGCGATTTTCGTGGTGTGGCGGGCCATTCCAGCGGTGGTTTTGGCGCGTTAATTTTTGGCTTAATGCGCCCAGATCGTTTTCGCTACCTGTGTTCATCTGCGGGGGATAGCTTTTATGCAGCGAGCCTACTCAGTGGTGTAAATAATGCCATTATTCAGATCGAAAAGCATGGTAGTGTACCAGCATTTTTAGACTGGTTTTTTAGTTTACCTAATCCAGATAATGCTGGGAGTGATGCGTTTATGGCGTTGCTGGTGCTGGCTATGGCGCCGTGCTTTGCCCCTAACTTAAACAATAAACCACTCCTTGGTGATGTGTTTTTTGATCTGAAAACCGGTGCGATTATTGAGGAAGTTTGGCAAAAATATTTAGCCTGGGATCCTGTTTACATGGTGGATAAACATGTTGATAATTTAAAACAATTAAAGTGGATCCATTTAGAAGCCGGTGCGCAAGATGAATATGCCTTACAATTAGGTCACCGCCAAATTGCGGCAAAACTTACGCAACACAAGATTAACTATCGCTTAGATGAATACCCAGGTAAACACGGCGGTCATCATTGGCGTTATGTTGAGCGTGTGAAGTTAATGTTGCAGCAAATGGTTTAGCCTTTGTCGTTATTTTGATCGCTTGAATCTTTTTGGTTCTTGTTTGCTTGTTCTTTCTCAAATGATTCTTTACGCTTTGCTTTATAATCACTTGCAATTTCAGTGACACTCTTTTTAATGTCCTTGAATAATTTACCCGCCATGCTTGTGACCTCATCTAGACTTGGCATTTTAGAGGGTGCTTTTTTTTCAGTATTATCTGGTTGCTGTGGCTTTTTGTCATCGTCACTCATGGTGTTTTCCTAATATACTAATCTTTAAACACTATAACAATTTTCGGTCATCTAAGAAATGATTTTCGCCGTTTTTAGCTCAAATATGGGCGTTCCCATCTACAGGGTGAATAGTTACCATGATTTTTTCAAAATTAACAATTACTGTTATACTGCAATCGTCATTCATAAAAGGAACTAAAAATATGGATAATTACAATGCATTCGACTCAACTCGTCGTATCCAAGCCCCGCGTGGTAACCAACTTACTGCTAAATCTTGGTTAACTGAAGCACCATTACGCATGCTACAACATAACCTTGAACAAGATGT
Source organism: uncultured Legionellales bacterium (assembly GCA_964352905.1). Lineage (GTDB taxonomy): Bacteria > Pseudomonadota > Gammaproteobacteria > JAHCLG01 > JAHCLG01 > CAYGTS01. Next base: position 3,513 of record CAYGTS010000083.1, read on the forward strand.
AGCTGAAAATCCTGCAGAATTAATTGTTTATGGTGGAATTGGTAAGGCCGCACGCAATTGGCAATGCTTCGATAAAATTATCGCGGTGCTAACAGAGTTAAACGATGATGAAACCTTACTCGTGCAATCTGGTAAACCAGTGGGTGTTTTTAAAACACATGTTGATGCGCCACGTGTGTTAATTGCCAACTCAAATCTGGTACCACATTGGGCAACCTGGGATCATTTCCATGAATTAGATCAAAAAGGCTTAATGATGTTTGGCCAAATGACCGCAGGTTCGTGGATTTATATTGGTAGCCAGGGGATTGTGCAAGGAACCTATGAAACCTTTGTTTCAATGGCGGAGCAACATTTTAAGCATGATTTAAGCGGTAAATGGATTTTAACGGCAGGTTTGGGTGGTATGGGTGGTGCGCAACCGCTTGCAGCAACCATGGCTGGTGCATCGATGCTTGCGATAGAGTGTGATCCCTTGCGTATTCAACGACGGATTGAAAGTGGGTACTGTGATGTTGCAGCCAAGGATCTAGATGAGGCGCTTGCGATTGTTCAGCAAGCTTGCGCCAAGAAAAAAGCTATTTCAGTTGCGTTATGCGCAAATGCTGCAGCAATTTATCCTGAATTGGTTAAACGTGGTATTAAGCCCGATGCTGTGACCGATCAAACCAGTGCGCATGATCCCTTGAATGGTTATTTGCCCTTAGATTTTAGCTTAGAACAAGCTAAGAAAATGCGTATCAGTGATCCACAAGCGGTGATCAAAGCAGCCAAAAAATCGATGGCGATCCAAGTTAAAGCCATGCTTGATTTTCATCAGCAAGGTATTCCCGTTTTTGATTACGGTAACAACATTCGGCAAATGGCATTGGAAGAAGGTGTTCGCAATGCCTTTGATTTCCCTGGGTTTGTGCCAGCGTATATCCGCCCCTTATTTTGCCAAGGCATTGGTCCTTTTCGTTGGGTGGCCTTATCTGGTGAGCCGGAAGATATTTATAAAACCGATGAAAAAGTGAAGCATTTAATGCAACACGATAAACACTTGGTCAATTGGCTTAATCTGGCTAAACAAAAAATTCAATTCCAAGGTTTACCGAGTCGTATTTGTTGGCTAGGTCTTGCTGATCGTGCGCGCATTGGTTTGGCGTTTAATGATATGGTGGCCAGTGGTGAACTATCAGCACCGATTGTGATTGGGCGCGATCATTTAGATTCAGGCTCGGTTGCTAGTCCCAATCGTGAAACAGAAGCCATGTTAGATGGCAGTGATGCAGTTTCAGATTGGCCGATTTTAAATGCCTTATTAAATACCGCAAGTGGCGCGACTTGGGTGAGTTTTCACCATGGTGGTGGGGTTGGTATGGGCTTTTCACAACATGCCGGTTTCGTGATTGTATGTGATGGTAGTGAACAAGCCGCACAGCGCATTCAACGCGTATTAACCAATGATCCAGCAACGGGTGTGATGCGCCATGCTGATGCTGGTTATGAGATTGCAAAACAATGCGCGCGCGCTAACCATTTAAATCTACCAATGATGGATGAATAAAAATGTCGCAAAAAATGACCTTAATCCCAGGACAACTTGATTTAACATTATTAACCACATTTTTAAATAATGACGTTACGCTCAAACTCGATTCTGATGCGCATGCCAATATTCACGCATCAGTGGCAACGGTTGCGAAGGTCATTGCTGATCACAAAACAGTTTACGGCATTAACACAGGCTTTAGTCGTTTAGCTAATACGCGTATTTCAGAAAATGACATTATTGATTTGCAACGTCGTATTGTGCTCTCGCATGCTTGTGGCTGCGGTGAATTATTAAGTGATGAAATTGTGCGTTGTATTTTAATCTTGAAAATAAATTCTCTAAGCCTAGGTTATTCTGGCATTCGTTTAGAAGTTATTGAAGCCTTAATTACACTATTAAATTTAAAATTATACCCGTGTGTGCCATCACAGGGTTCAGTCGGTGCTTCAGGTGATTTAGCGCCGCTGGCGCACATTGCGGCTGTCTTATTAGGTTATGGCCATGTGCGTTATCAGGGGCAAATTATTTGTGCCAAAGAAGCGCTAGCGATAGCGAAATTACCGATCATGCAATTACAGGCGAAAGAAGGTTTGGCCTTATTAAATGGCACGCAAGTTTCAACCGCGATTGCACTCATAGCGTTACTAAAAAGTAAACAACTATTGCACCAAGCGATTGTGATTGGCGCGCTGGCAACCGATGCAGCGCTGGGCAGTCATGTTCCTTTTGATGAACGCATTGCAGAAATTCGTAACCAACAAGGACAAATAATCGTTGCGCAACAATTTCGTGAACTATTAGCCGGAAGTGAAATAAAAAAATCGCATCAACATTGTGAGCGCGTGCAAGATCCCTATTGCTTGCGTTGCCAACCGCAAGTGTTGGGCGCATGTTACGATCAAATTAACTTTGTCGAAACGATTTTAATGCGTGAAGCGAATAACGTGTCGGATAATCCGTTAGTTTTTAGTGAAGCAAATGAAATTTTATCTGGTGGTAATTTTCATGCCGAACCGGTGGCCATGGCTGCTGATAATTTAGCCTTAGCGATTGCTGAAATAGGTAGTATATCAGAACGCCGTTTTGCGCTATTAAACGATGCTAATTTTAGTGGGTTGCCAATGTTTTTAGTAGCAAATCCAGGTTTGAATTCTGGGTTTATGATCGCACAAACCACGGCCGCAGCTTTAGCGAGTGAAAATAAAGCGTTAGCGCACCCGCGTAGTGTTGATAGCATTCCAACCGGAGCCAATCAAGAAGATCATGTGAGCATGGCAACCGGTGCCGCGTTACGTTTGCATAGCATGTTACAAAACAGCCAAACAGTATTAGCGTTAGAATTATTAGCCACATGCCAAGCAATTGATTTACGTAAACCGTTAACAACATCAATACTGTTACAAAAAGTAGTGAGTAATGTTCGCAAAGAAATTCCGTTTTACGATCAAGATCGTTTCTTTGCAACGGATATTCAAAAAGCGTTAAGGATGGTTAAGGATAATCAACTGTAGCACGCGCGCATGCCCAAATATCAATCTGCTTAACGCCAGCTTGTTTTAATATTTTGCTTAACTCATTAACGGTTGCACCGGTGGTAATGACATCATCGATCAATAAAATATGTTTTGGAAGAATATTTTTTCGTAATACAAAAGCATCTTTTATGTTAGATAAGCGCGCCTTTCTTGATAACTGACTTTGCGGTGGTGTCGCTTTTGGGCGCAGACAAAGATCACTCCCAAGAGGGATCGTTAATTGTTTCGCAATAGGCTTTGCAATTTCCAATGCCTGATTAAAACCACGCTCTTGGTAGCGTTTATGATGCAAAGGTACGGCAATTATAATATCGGGCTTTTTGTTTAGATCGTAATAAGCAGCTATTTTTTGTGCCATTAATTTGCCAAATGCAGCAGCATAAATAAACTGTTTCTGAAATTTTAATTGGGAGATGCAATAGGGTATTGGATAATCGTAACGTAGCAAGCTATGGCATTCATCAAAATAAAAAGATTCTTTCAAACAATGACCACAAGAGAATAACGTTTCATGCGTTGCCAATGGCATAGCACACCCCAAGCAGTAATGCTGTTGCCATGGTAATTCTTGATAGCAATCTGAGCAAAAATTAAAGTCATTGCGCGTGATAGCATGACACAACAAACAAAGGCGCGGTAAGAGTAAATCAAAAAGTTGCGTGAGAAAAACTTTCATAGCAATTATCCAAAACTATTTTGTCCTGGATTACATTGCCACTTAAGACTATTTTATGATATAAATCGCATAAATCAATAGTGATCAAATATTATGACAACCCAATACAAACAAAAAATCCAAGCTATCTTTGCCAAAGTTGCCAATAATTATGATGCCAATGCACGTGTTTATCAGGAAGTAGGCCAGCGTCTTTTAGAACGTTTAAATTATATTAAAATCACACCTAAAGTTATTGTTGATTTAGGTTGTAATACGGGTTTCTTTGCACATGCCCTAAAAAAACAATTTAAAAAAGCACAATTGCTCGCGGTGGATATTGCTTTACCCATGTTACAACAAACGCAAAAGCGTTCTAGTTTTTTTACAAGATTACAGCCAATCAATGCAGATATTGATTACTTACCCTTTGCTGATCACAGCGTTGACATGATTTTTTCTAATTTAGTGTTACAATGGTTGCCAGATTTAGATCATTCTCTTAAAGAATGCCAACGCATTTTAAAGCCGAATGGCTTATTGCTCTTTGCCACTTACGGGCCAGATACCCTAATTGAATTACGTAATGCCTGGCAAACCGTTGATGATTACGAACATGTTAACCAATTTATCGATATGCATGATATTGGCGACAGTTTAGTCCAGGCAAACTTTAGCGATCCCGTGATTGATATGGAAAAATTAACGCTAAATTATCCAAGTGTTAAGCAACTATTAAAGCAATTACGCGCGGTTGGCGCGCGCAGTTTAGTCGCAGAATACCGAAAAACTTTAACGGGTAAAAATCGGTTGCAGAATATGCAAGCTTATTATCAAAAGAAATTCGCTGATCAGCGTGGTTATATCCCAGCGACCTATGAAATTGTTTACGGTACGGCTTGGGGTAGCGATACTCAGCAACAGAATCTTCAGCGCCAAGATGGTAGTGTTGGAATATTATTAAGCTCATTAAAAAACAACAATACACCATAATGCATACCTTGTATTAACATAGAGTTATAACACTTTCTTCACAATCTTTTTACAATTCAGCAATATCTCAGCAAAATCAGGTCCTTATACTAAAACCATGCAAGATGTTTTATGTCAGTGTTGAACTCTAAGAACAATACCGCGAAGAAAACAATAAAGAAGCTAAATGAGTACTGTCTGGTAGCCGCCCTTAGGGGCGGTTTTTTTTTGTATAAACTTCATCTTTTGGGCTGTAGCTTTGTTGCAAATCTCTTTTTATTGATCATTCGTGCTGCTTGGAGTAGTTTAGTATTCACCAAAAAGAGGGGTGATGATGAATGAAAAAATACCCACCATTTTAATGGTGGATGATGACAAGGATATTTGCCAACTAACCGCTGAGTATCTTAAAAAACACGGCTTGGAAGTGCAGGTTGCGCATGATGTGCCCAGTGCGCTGAAAATTTTTCAGCAGCAGTCGTTTGATTTAGCCATTTTAGATATTATGCTTCCCGGGGAATCTGGTATCGAGTTGTGTAAACAAATTCATCAAGACAGCAATATTCCTATTATTATGCTTACGGCAATCGAAGAAGATGTTGAAAGAGTGGTTGCCTTAGAAATTGGCGCGGATGACTATATTACTAAACCTTTTAATTTGCGTGTTTTGTTAGCACAAGTACGTGCTTTATTAAGACGTGTGGCATTAATGACAACTAATACGCCAGAGCAAATACCACAGGTAGTTGGTCAAACGCGCGCTTGCTATAAGTTTGCGAATTGGCGTTTTGATCTTAACATGCAACAACTCATTTCAATTGATGATGTTCATATTGAATTATCCAGTGCAGAGCGTGATTTATTATTAGTCTTTATTCAACATCCACAACGTGTGCTAAGTCGGGAACAATTATTAGATTATACTAAACGTAATTTAAGTGGTCCTTTTGATCGCAGTATTGATGTACTGATCAGCCGTATTCGCCAAAAAATAGAAAGTGATCCTAAACATCCTCAATTAATAAAAACGTTAAGAAATTTAGGCTACATTTTTGATACGCATGTGACTAAGGAAAATTAACGGTGTTAAAAAAAGAAAAACAATTGTCACGACCATTAATCAGCAAAACCTTAGTCTATATTGTTACCATTATTATTGTTTTTGATTTAATGATGGTAATTGGCTTTGTGCGATATAGTGATAAAGCGGCACGTGCCGCGCAAACTCATGATAATATTAATACGTTAATTGATATTTTAGATATTGCGCGGGTGAGCAATGCAAAAAATCAATCACGCATTTTGTCTATCTTCACCCATCCCAATATTCACATGACTATTACAAAAAAACCTATTTTCCAGAGTTTTCATTTGCAAGATAAATCACTTTGGGAAGTTTATGATTTTTTAAAGAAAAATTATAAAAATCCCTTAAATTTTTCGTATCATTTAAGAGAAAATGCGTGGCTAAATATTGCTGTGGAACCAGTGGCTGAATTCTCAGTTGCGGGATTAATCTTAATCGCCATTGCGTTATTTATGACCTTTATCATTATATCCTACGCCTGGGCAGTGGATCGTTTTACGCAATCGATTAATCACATGACACAGCGTGCCAGCATGTTAGGCATGCAATCCATGACAGAAAAAATTCCCATTTATGGGCCTAATATGGTGAGACGCGCGATCCGAGCCATGAATGAGCTACAAACACGGGTTCATCAATTAACTCAAGAACGCATTACTACGATTGCCGCACTTTCGCATGATATTAAAACACCCTTAACGCGTTTAAAATTACGCATGCAATTAGCCATGCCAGAAACAGAGCAGGAAAAATGTTTGCAAGATTTTTCTGAAATTGAAACCTTGCTTAAAGATACTCTTTATTATGCGAGTGAGCAGCACCGCCAGGAAAGTTTACAAAAGTTTGATCTGGTCTCTTTACTGCAATCAATGGTAGATGACTTAGCAGAGTTAGGTAAAAATATTTTATTTGAAACGAATGCGACTAAAGCCATTTGTAAAGGGCAGTTGCGTAATTTAAAACGAGCTTTTGGCAATATTATCAGTAATAGTTTTAATTACGCTGATCAGGTATCAGTGAGTTTAATGGTTGAAAATGCTAAAGCCATTATTAAACTCAGTGATAACGGCCCAGGTTTACCGGAACACGATCTTGAAAAGGTCTTTGAAGCATTTTATCGTGGTGAATCTTCACGCTCACGTGAGACGGGCGGGGTTGGCTTAGGTTTAGCTATTACTAAAAAAATTATTCAGCAACATCAGGGTATAATTACGTTGAATAATAGCCAACAAGGTGGATTGACTGCAGTCATCGAGTTGCCGCTGGCTCAATAAACGCTTTTTAAGGTTGAACCACCACTAAAATAATTATTGCTATCAGTAAAATGCTTGGGATTTCATTAAACCAACGATAAAAAATATGCGAATGCTGATTACGATCATGCTTGAATAAATAAACATAATAGCCACACGCAAGATGATAAACCCACAATAGCATCACTAAAATTAATTTAGCATGCATCCACATTAGGTGGGAGTAATAGGCATGTTTGCTAAATAAAAGCCAAGCACCAAGCACGCTGGCTAAAATAGCACTGGGCATGCTAATGGCGTAATATAACTTACGCTCCATGATTTTAAAGCGTGCATTACTCACCGCATCATCGCTCATGGCATGATAGACAAACAAACGTGGCAAATAAAAAAGTCCACTAAACCACGTGACAATAAAAATAATGTGAAAGGCTTTAACCCACAGCATGTGATATCCTTTAAATTTTACCGCTACAGCAGTAAAAAAACTAAAGTTTTGCTAAAAAAGCGCGATTAACTCAATAAAACAATCTATTTTTACTGCTAAAACAGTAAAAATACGCTAACGTTAATATAATACTATAGAAATAGTTCATTTTTTAGTCATTTTACTGCTATAGCGGGAATTATTCTATGCAAGTATTTGCTTACCCTCTGTAGCTTTATAGTTACCAAGAACGTTCAGATTTGGCGATAAAAGATTTTCGCCGTTTTTAGCCCAAACGCTAGTCCTCTTGATAAGCGGGGATCAGGATGTTCCTCGCTACGGAGTGAGTAGTTCCTATGCAACACATCAACATTGCGAAAACAGTTCATGATTGTCGCAAACAAAGCGGTTTATCACAACAGGCACTTGCAAAATTCGCCGGTGTTGGTAAAACGGTCATATTTGATATTGAAAAAGGTAAGCAATCTGTGAAATTTGATACCCTCTTAAAAATTTTCGATATTTTGAATATTCAGCTTTACCTTAAAACACCTTTTGATAAGGGCACTTAACGATGAGAAAAGCCAAGGTATTTATGCATGGACTTTTAGCCGGCACTTTGATCGAGTTAGCAAATGGCCAATATAAATTTAGCTATCATCCAGACTACCAAGGGGCGCCTGTTTCATTGACCATGCCCTTGGCGCAACAAGATTATGAATTTGAAAAGTTTCCTGCCTTTTTTGAAGGGTTATTGCCAGAAGGATTATTATTAGAAGCATTATTGCGCCAATATAAATTCGATCAAAAAGATTATTTCGGTCAATTAATTCAAGTTGGCCACAGTAATTCCCGGCGTGATGTTGAATAACTCAAGAACGGTCAGATTTGAGGCA
>CAYGTS010000084.1:0-11689 GCA_964352905.1 uncultured Legionellales bacterium
CGTTCCCTGCTACGGAGTGAGTAGTTACAAAAAAAAGTTATTTCTGATCAATCAACCCGCCTTTCTCCTCAATTAATCCACGGATTGAATTTTCAACATCGGTCATCAATTGTTGCCTTTGGCGCAAGCTATACTGTGAGGCATCAATTGGTTTACCAATATGAAGCTCAGCTTTTTGGTGCAGTTGAAATTTTAGGGTTTTTGGCGGTAAAATTTTATTGGTACCGCGAATGCCAACCGGAATAATAGTAGCACCGGTTTGCAGCGCCATCATAAACCCACCTTTTTTAAAAGGGTTTAATTGGCCTGTGCGTGAACGTGTTCCTTCGGGGGCAATCCACAAGACAATACCACTTTGCATAATTTGGGTGGCGACAGCCAAATCTTTAATCGCTTGTTCACGATTTTCACGATCAATTGATGGGAATTCACTAATACGCATTGCGCGCGAAAAAACAGGAATTCTGAATAATTCTTTTTTTGCAACCATGCGCACATCACCCGGCATGGTTGCAATGACCAATGGAATATCATAATGACTAATATGGTTGCTCATGATGAGATACTGTTTATTAGGCTCTAGTTGTAAGTGATAAGGATCAACCACTGTATAATCAACTTGTGGGTGTTTTAATAATAAGCGTGCCCAATCTCTAACATTTTCGGTGAAGACATGGCGAAAGTCTTTCTTAACAAAATAAGATAAAATAATCACTTTTGAGGATTTACGAAAGGTGGTCCAAGCCGTGCGGACCATGATCCAATAGGTTCTTAATTTACTTGCTTGCATGAGGTAAAATTCCAGTGTTAAAAAATACAGCTCGTTGTTTCATCGCGATACCGCTGCCAAACGATATGGCCAAAAGTGTTGGCGATTATAGCAATAACTTGCAAGAATTGCTGCATTTACACACCTGGAGTTTTATGAAAACGCTGGATTATCATATTACCTTACAATTTTTGGGTAATGTTGAACAAACTGTATTGCCTGAGATTTGCCAACGTTTGCAACGCATTGCCGGCAGCCAAGCGTGTTTTCGTGCTGAAATTGCCAAACCCGTTTGGTTTCCGAGCCAGCAGCACGCTAACGTGCTAGCGTTGGGTGTGCGAGCAGCAGAACAGTTAACGGCGCTAGCATTAACCGTGCAAAATGCACTTGCCGATCTAAACTTAGCGCAAGATAAACGTGTTTTTCTGCCCCACGTAACGATTGCGCGCTGTAAACAGTCGCATGATGTTTCGATTAAACCTATGTGTGCTTTACCACAAACAGTGCTGGTGTTTGCAGTTAATCAAATTGGTTTATACCAAAGCCACCTTGAGTTGCCGCAAGGACAGCGTTATCAAGAGTTGGCAGCGTTTACTTTACAGTAAGCTTACTCGAAATCGACATATGTCGATTTCGAGTAAGTTGATATAATGCCTTATAAATTTTTATTTTATAATCAGTTGGTTAATACTCATGGCAAGTTACGTTACACTTCCTTTTATCGGCAGAAAGAGTGCCATAAAACGTTTGAAACTTTTCCTTGATCGTAAAACGGCCTCCTTAGTTGTTGTGAAAGGCAGAAGGCGGATTGGCAAAAGCCGCTTAATTGAAGAATTTGCGGCAGGTTATCGCTTTTTACACTTTGCAGGTTTACCACCAGAGCAAAATATTCCATGATTTATTTAAAACAAATGCCCCTATTTATTTAGAAATTGTTAAACTCTTAGCGAACGGCAGTCTTGAAAATCAAGAGATTGCAAATCAACTAAATTATCCACGCAGCGGTGCACTCAGCAGTTATTTACAACAGTTAACCATTTCTAACTTTGTAACGCGTGATAGGTGCTGGCGCTTAAAAGATGGGCAATATAATCGTTTTAGCAAATATCGTTTAAGTGATAACTACTTGCGTTTTTATTTGAAATTTATTGAACCCAATCTTGAAAAGATTCAACGTGATGATTATGAAGACATTCATCTTGGCACATTCCCAGGTTATATAACTGTGCTGGGCCATCAATTCGAAAACTTGGTCATAAAAAATCGCAAAGCACTATTTGCATTATTAGGTTTAAATATTAATGAAGTATTATGTGATAACCCATACTTTCAGCATAGAACTAGTCGTCAAAAAGGTTGCCAAATTGATTATATGATCCAAACACGCTTAAATACGCTAATTATTGTTGAGATCAAGTTTTCAAAAAACGCAATATCATCGGCAGTAATTGATGAAGTAAAAGAGAAAATTAAACGCCTATCAAAGCCACATCATTTTGCCTGTGTACCGGTTTTAATTCACGTTAATGGGGTGACTGACGCAGTGGCCGATGCGGGTTATTTCTATAAGATCATTAACTTTAGCGAGCTGCTATATTGACTTTTAATTAAAAAAGAGTCTAATAGAAATTGCATCATCCATGGAAATTAGGAGACTACCATGCCCAAAGCTAAAAAGCCGGCTAAAAAAGCCGCAAGCAAGAAATCTAACCCAGTTGCCGCTCAACTTAAAAAAGCCCAAGCGACAGTATTAGCACAATTAGCGCAAAATGCTCAGCACATGCAAAAGCACCTCCAGCAATTAAAAGCAAAGGTTGCTAAAGCCAAAGCGGCGAGCCAACAAGCGAACAAGCGTCATAGTGAGTTACAGCAAAAGAGCAAAGTAAGCAAAACGAAAGTGGCAAGTGCGCAACTTGCGAAGGCGAAGAAAGCTTATGCTGTTGCTGACAAGCAATGCGCTAAGCTTGAGCAAGATCTGAAACAAGCAAGTCTTGCACAGCTGCAAGCAGCGAATGAGCATAAGAAATATGCAGCTGCATTTAAAGAAATGGATCGCTTTGTTAAAGCGTGGCAGGCACCGGCGGCAAAAAAGCCAGCAGTGAAATCTAAAGCCAAAGCGAAAAAAACAGGTGCGCTTAAGAAAAAGCCAGTAATGCCAAGTAAGCCAAAGTCCAATATCACCGATCCATTCACCAACAAAAAACAACAGCCACTAATTAAAGAAATTGAAATGAATGAAATCAAAAAGTTTGAGGACAATAGTTTTGCACAGCAATCGACAGGTTATGATGTGAATTAAACCAGCGATTCCCGCCGTAATGTCTGATTACTCAAATCTGACTGTTCCCAGCTACAGCGGGAATTGCTGGAATTAAACTTAATTGCTTGCGCTTTAAATACTGAAGCGCAAGCAACCTTTCAGATAACTCTCTCACGAAAATACGCTTTATTTGCATAAAACTCGGGGTTTTCATTTTCTTGATCCCAACCAGGAATACCTAAAACTGGTAACGGTGTAAATTTAGCGATATTTTTCATCAATGCTAACTTCTTTAAATAATCTGCAGTTAATAAATTGATGTGTTTTATTTTTTGGTTTAAAGGCAGAAAATTAAAATCAGGGTTAACTTCAAAATTAACGCAAGGGCCAGTTAATCCAGAGTAGGGGTTTAAGGCTTTTTCATATAATGCATGCCCAAACACAAAAAAATTCATCTTTGCAAGAACAGCTTGGCGATTCTGAACAAATAATTCAGCAAAGCGATGTTCATACAATAAAGTTAATAAGTTTGGATCAGCGCTGGTGACGATTACGCCACATTCATCAAATTGGGTGAGACGATTTTGAATGGTATTACGTTGATTATTATTTTGTGCAAAATGTAATAAAGCTTGGTTGTAGTGAATTGCATTGATCATTGCTTTTACTTGTGGAAAACAACGCCATACCAACATATTAAAATAATCATGCCAATTATCAATACGGGTTTGGATTTCACCAAAGCAGTAAATGCGAGGCTCGTAATGTTCATGAAATAAGGTTGGTTTACCTGCTTGCGGCACAAATCGAATTTTTTTGCCTGAAAGGGTTTGAATGCTGGGTAAGTCTTGATTCATTTCCAGTAAGCTTGGAAAGCGCTTGCTAGAGAAGCGCTGTGCCAAGTTTTGAATCGGTGCAAATAAATCAGTTTGTAAATAAAATTCAGGTCGCCATTCATCTGCTGTGGGCATCAAATTTCCATCATTTCAAAATCTTCTTTCCCAGCGCCACAATCAGGGCAAAACCAGTCATCAGGGACATCTTCCCATTTCGTGCCGGGTGCAATGCCTTCATCAGGCCAGCCTAATTCTTCTTCATAGATAAAACCACAAATAATGCAGCGATATTTTTTCACGATTGATCCTCGCTTCTAAAAACAAAGTGAGTATGATACGGTTTTTAGTTAGATTTACAATAAGTTTGGTTAAGATAGTTCCTATCGTATTAAGATACGAGGATAGCTTAAATTTAATGTAGCCTGAATTGCTGTGTCGTTAACGCTTCTTGCAATGACGGAACCTTGTTATCCACTTGATTGCTTAGGTATATAATTGCAACAGTTTCTTATTTGTAATATTGCCGAGCAATAGCTTATTACTCGGCTCAATAACAACATGATGTTTGAATGCTTCGCGGCCCAATAATAATCGAAAACGCAAAGGATCACGATTTGATAACGTGACTTCAATTTCCCAAGTTTGATTACCAAGGGTTAAAGGGGTTCTAATCACATAACGCTCTTCAGCTATACCATTCGAGCTGATTACATGACGGCAATCAATGATTGGTGCGTGGCAAGTTACAATGGGATCTAAAGGCCGGTCTTTTTGTAGCGGATGAAGATTAAAGCGCACATAGTGTTTACCCAGTCTGTTAAAGGTTTTGATATCAAAGGCGTGTAAAGCAGATGTTTTTGCGCCGGTGTCAATCTTTGCTTTAATCGCCGGAATTTTGAGTTGCTTAAAACTACACCACTCTTGCCAACCAATAATCATTTTGGGTGTTTGCATGATTTATCATCCTTGATAACGACTTTTAGCATCAATCGGTTTGGCATTTTTTTCGATATATTCAATAATATTAGCAGCAATATCAATACCAGTGGTGACTTCAATGCCTTCTAAACCGGGTGAAGAATTGACTTCCATGACCATTGGGCCACGATTGGAGCGTAAAATATCAACCCCAGCCATATTTAATCCCATTATTTTTGCCGCACGAATAGCTGTTTCGCGCTCAAGTTTAGTCAGTTTAACATTCGATGCGGTGCCACCTTGATGTAAATTCGAACGAAATTCACCTGGTGCTGCTTTGCGCTTGATACTGGCCACTACTTTATTGCCAACCACAAAGCAACGAATATCTTCACCATTTGATTCTTTAATATATTCTTGTACGATGATAAAGGCCTTTAACCCAAAAAAAGCTTGAATAACACTTTGCGCCGCTTTTTTAGTTTCTGTTAAGACAATGCCAACGCCTTGCGTGCCCTCGAGTAATTTAATTAATAAGGGTGTGCCGCCAACCATTTCAATTAAGTCATCAACATCGCTTGCTGAATGGGCAAAACCAGTTTTAGGCATACCGATGCCTTTACGCGATAGTAGTTGTAATGCGCGTAATTTATCGCGTGATCGGGTAATGGCAAGGGATGGATTAATTGCATAAGTACCCATGGTTTCAAATTGGCGTAATACAGAAGTTCCATAAAAAGTACTTCTTGGTGCAATGCGTGGAATGATAGCATCAAAACGCGGTAACTCCTGGCCCATATAATGAATGGAAGCATCGGATGGGTTGATATTCATATAACAGCGTAATGAATCAACAATCATAACTTCATGACCACGTGCGCATGCGGCTTCTTGCAAACGCTTGGTGGAATACAGTTTAGGGCCACGTGATAATATAGCAATGTGCAAATTTATACTCCTGGCAAGATTTTTATAGCCATTTTGAAAGTCTTAGCAATATTAATGTTAATGTCACAATGCCGAGCGAAATTAATATCACGGCGTAAAAGGCTTGCTCGTGTTGCGCGCCTGGAATGCCTGCTACATTAATGCCTAATAAACCGGCAACATAAGAGATTGGCATAAATATCACAGTTATGATTGATAATAAATACATGCGTTGATTTAATTGTTCCGTGATGCGGTTAATCAATTCTTCTTGAATAACGGTCGCCCGGTCTTTAGTGGCATCTAGGTCTTCAATATTACGGATTAAACTATCTAAAATTTCTCGTAAGTGCATTTTATCAAGATCATTTAGCCAACTGATTTTATCAGTTTGTAAGCGACTCAAGGCATCGCGTTGCGGAATTAAATAACGTCTTAGCAAAATGATTCTGCGTCGTACCGTTGATAACTCACTGCGAATAGCACTGATTTTTTGATTACTCATGGTGTCTTCAAATTCGTCAGCTTGATCATCGAGTTGGCAAACAATGTCGGCTAAGTGATTGGTTAACTCATCGCAGACACTAATTAAAAAATCGCCAGCATCTTTAGGACCGTCTTGCGTGAGCAAATGTTTCTCAATTTGATGAATGGCAGCAATGTGGCGATGTGACGTGGTTACAATAAGGTTTTTTGTGATCCAGATCCGCAATGAGAGCATATCAGCAGGATCAGCTCCCAGGTTATAATTAACGCCGCGTAGAATTAAAAACAAGCCATTGGCATGGATTAAACTGCGTGGGCGTGTTTCTCGCATACACAAGGCTTCAGCAGTAATTTCATCCAATTGTAAATTATCGATTAACCATTTGTGACTATCCTGTTGATGATGGTCGCAATGTAACCAAATCAGAGGATAGGCTTGTGGGTTTGCTTGATATTGCTCAATGCTAATTGCTTGTGCGCCGCCCAGGCCATCAAGCGCATAGAGAAAGGTTAAGATGGAATTTTCTAGCATAGTGCAAAAATTTTAAGGTTAAAGTAGCATTGTAACGCATGTTATCGTTTAATGGGAGGTCTTAAGTATTGGCTAAATTTACGACCGCCGCCGCCTTCGTCATCATCATCCCGCTGTTTGGTTTTTTTTGTAAACACATCATGATATTTTGTGGTTTCTGCGGCAGTAGATTCTACTGTAGTTTTTTTTGTAGTAGTTTTTTTAGTATCATGATCAAGTTTTGCTAAAATGTTGGCTTCTGTTTCATGTGGCATTGCATGAGGTTTATCCTTTTCAGGCTGTTGTTTTTTAGAAGAGGGTGGTTTAAACGCATATTCCGTAAAGATTGCCACCAGGATTGCTATACTAAGAATGACTAGAGTGACTGAGCTAATGAGCGCAATATCACGATGATGTAGTACCCAGTAAGCCAAGCTAATAATCAGTAAGGAAAATAATGTGATGAGTATTTTCCGCAGTACTTTTTTAATATGCTTGTCTTTGTTCGGAGTATCTTTATAAAACGAGGCTTGATTCCATGGCCGCCAAGCAAAATTAAGGTTGTGATTATACCAGGTGAGTCCTACAACAGCGATCCCTGCCGCAATCAGAGTTGCTACGATGACATGCTGTAGGGTTGGAATTGTTAGCGCAAAGAGTACCGCAGCGATAAGCAACAGGTTTACGCTAGCTTTAATGGCTTGCTGTTGGCGCCGGGTTAAATGACGTTTTTTTGTGTGTTTTAACAATGTATTAGCCATGTTTATTCAGTAGTAATGATTCCGTTATTACTAGTACGGTTTCAATTGTAGCTTACTTTAGCAATGCTTGTATATGCTCAGTAGCACTTTCCGCAAGCGCTCGTAGATTATAACCACCTTCTAGTGAAGAGATAATTTTCCCTTCACAACACTGATTGGCGATTTTGACTATATCTTCGGTAATGGTTTTATAATCTTCGCTAGTTAAATTAAGATTGGCGAGAGGATCATCTTTATGCGCATCAAACCCTGCAGAAATAAAAATAAATTCGGGCCGAAAATCAATCAGCTTGGGCCACCATTTTTCACGCATGAGTGGAATCAGATCATGGCCATCACTACCAGCCGGCATGGGTAAGTTGATAATGTGATCACTTACGGTGTTGGCACCAGAATAAGGATAAAAAGGATGTTGAAAAGAAGAGCAAAAGAAAATATTTTCAGTATCTTTGATAATATCTTCAGTACCATTACCATGATGAACATCAAAATCAATAATCGCAACACGCTGTAATTGCCAATGTTTTAGCGCATGTAGTGCGGCAATGGCAATATTATTAAATAAACAAAATCCCATGGCATATTCATGTTCAGCATGGTGGCCGGGTGGTCGCACGCAACAAAATGCATTAGTTAATTTTTTTTGCATGACTAAATCAACTGCGGATAAATTTGCACCCACTGCATATAATGCTGCGTCATAACTGCTGGCGTTAATTAATGTATCAGGATCTAACGCCACGTGACCTTCGGTGGGTGTTAAATTTTCCACTTGTTTGATGTAACTTTTATCGTGTGCTAAGGCAATTTGATCCGTATTTGCCATGGGTGCTTGGCCATGTTGCAGTTGATCATAGAGTTTGCTTTGATGCAGAAAATCGATAATAGCAGTGATGCGCTGCGGACTTTCTGGGTGCATTTGCCCCATTTCATGTTCAAGAAAAATAGGATGAGTAATAAATCCAGTACTCATTTTAAGGCATCATCTGTAACTTTAACATAAGGATAATACTGTGGTTGCCACATGGCGTTATTGATAATTTCTTCGATATCACTTTTTTCATCAATATTGGCTAAACCATCTTGTATGGCCTGTTTAGCAACTGCAATGGCAATGCTTCTAGAAATCATGCGGGCATCATTAATATCTGGTAGTAAAGGTTTGGTGCGATCTTTTAACACGGGCGCGTGATCACTCAACGTGCTACACGCAGCCCAAATCATATTGTCATGTACTCGCGCTGCTTTTGCGCAAATCACACCCAAACCTAACCCTGGAAAAACTAAGGCATTATTGCTTTGTGCGATTTCATAGGTTTTGCCGTTATAATCAACCGGGCCAAAAGGGCTGCCTGTCGCAATCAAAGCACGACCATCAGTCCATTGAATGATGTTTTGTGGTGTTGCTTCCGCTTTGGAAGTAGGATTGGATAACGGCAAAATAATCGGTTGATGAACATTTTTTGCCATTTCTTTGATAATTTCCTCGCTAAATGCACCGGTAACTGTTGAACAACCAATTAAGATAGTGGGTTTAACATGGCGTACGACATCAAAGAGATTAATATTTTTGCTGTTAGCAACTTCCCAGTTAGTTAGTTCTTCACGTGTGCGCGCATATGGCTCTTGGAAGAATAATAATCCCTTCATATCATTAATTAATAAACCTTCACGATCGATAATCCAAAAACGTTGATTGGCTTGTTGCTCGGTAAGGCCTGAGCGGATCATGGCGTCTTTAATTTGATCGGCAATACCGCACCCTGCAGTACCGCCACCAAAAATTACCACACGTTGATCAGTAATTTCTGTTTGCGTGGCTTTAACGCCGGCTAGAATACAAGCCAAGGTTACCGCCCCCGTACCTTGCATATCATCATTAAAGGTACACATATGATCGCGATAGCGGTTTAAATTTTTACGCGCATTATCACGTCCAAAATCTTCCCAATGTAAATAAACGTGTGGGAATTTTTTTTGTACGGCAGTGACAAATTGGCTAATAAAGTCATCGTATTCTTTACCGCTAATGCGTTCATGGCGCCAGCCTAAATACATGGGGTCATCGAGTAATTTTTTGTTGTTGGTGCCCACATCGAGTTGGATCGGTATGACATGATGAGGATGAATACCGCCGCATAAGGTATAAACGGCTAATTTGGCAATGCAAATATCCATGCCGCCAATGCCTTGGTCGCCAATCCCAAGTACGCCTTCACCATCGGTGACCACGATTAAATCAACATCAGGATTTAAGCGGTTTTCCAGAATCATTTCAACGTGCTCAATTTCGGGATAAGAAATGTATAAGCCGCGTGATTTGCGTAATTCTAAACTAAAGCGTTCTACCGCTTCACCAACAGTGGGTGTATAAATAACGGGCAACATTTCTTTTAAATGTTGGCTAATGACTGCGAAGAATAACGTTTCATTGGTATCGTGCAGGGTATTTAAATAAATATTTTTTTGCAGATTATTGGCTTTTTCTAAGTATTGGTGGTAAATGCGATTAGCTTGTTGTTCAAGGGTTTCAATGGCACAAGATAGTTTACCAATCAAATTAAAATCAATGCGCTCCTTTTCGGAAAAGGCACTCCCTTTATTAAGTTTGGCAGCATTTAAGATTTTAAAACCAGACATTGCGGTTTCAATATGAGAAATTTTGTCATGTTGATCGCGGATCTCTTTGAAATAAAGCATGTGAAGAATCCTTATTCATTAACGTGATACCGTGAAGTGTAGCAGCTTTAGATTCAGAGGTAGAGGGGTTGGTTAAAAAATTTACAAGGCCTGGGGATATTAAGTCCCAACGTACGACTATCTTTATTTCACGCTGACTGCCACTAGCCAGGCTGCTGCACTTCGCACGTGATGACGAAAAATTCCCCGTCATCGCGAGGAGCGATAGCGACGACGCGATCCAGGGTTAGGATCTTTGATTTTGTAAAATTCCACAGTACTTGCTATCGATTCCACTGCACTAACAAGTATCACTTTTAACATCTTTCTGACTGCCAATCCTCGCGAAATCTGAACGTTCTCGGTGCAATTCACCTTCAAACTTGCTGAATAGATACGATCTTTTAACTATACAGCTTCTGCCAACGCGGCTTTGCTGATCGCATCAACATTGCTCATTTCCTGCCAGCCACCTAATTCTCTCTGCAGTAATTCGATCAATTGGGTTAATTCCGCTGACATAATCGCAAAATCCCGATCAATTTGTTCAACCTGTGATTCAACGTGTATATCATTAATCTGATCTTTAATAATATCCAGAAAGCGAATATTACGCAGGCTCATGTCTTCATTTAATGTAAAGGCAATTTTTTCATCCCAAGTTAAACCAAGTGATGTGATTTTTTTGCCAGAACGTAAATGATTGCGAATGTCTTGGTGATATAAATCTTGTTTGGAACAGCGAATACTACCTAACCCTTTTGGATCAATCATCGTACAATTTTCAGCTAGCTCAAAGGCTTTTGGCACGCTTTGCTCTAATACCCATTCTGTCATTTTGCTGCTGGGATTGTGTTTTGTTTCAGGGGGACGCAAGTCAAAACGACCAACACAATCACGAATGAGTACGGTTATTTCTTCGGCAACACTGTGACTGCTGCTATCCACTAACAAGCAATTTAAATGATGATCAAAATAAAACGGCGTGATATTTTTTTTGGTAAATGCCTGCGGCAATAAATCAAAAATCACTTCATCACGTAATGATTTTTTTTCTTTGGCAGATAGAATGCGATTTTCTGCAGCAGCAAATTTCTTGATTTTTTCATGATGCGCTTCACGGATCACCTGTGGTGGTAAAATTTTATCCTCACGGCAGGCATGCATTAAGCGATAACCATTACACTCATGTACCAGTTGATCCGAATTTTCCCCCAAAGGACTCACCCAGCCAAAACTAAAATGGGCAACTTTATGGCAGGGTTTAAAGGTTTTTATCGCTAATTCTTCAGCCAAGTCATTGGTGGATAAATTCATGGGTTGGCATAGGCGAAAGATTTGGAGATTTTTAATCATGGCGCTTCCTGGTTATGCTGTTTAAAAAGGCGCTTATTATAACCGATCGGAAATCAAATGAGAGGATTTTTCCCAGAATAGCCCATTATTTAGTATTATCTTTTTTAGTAACTGCTCACTCCGTAGCAGGGAACGTCCATCTTTGGGCTAAAAACGGCGAAAATCTTTTATCGAAATGCTCATTTA
>CAYGTS010000085.1:0-11462 GCA_964352905.1 uncultured Legionellales bacterium
TAATGTGAGATTGCCCAAATATGGCTGTTCCTCGCTACACCGGGAATTGCTGCCTATGGTAGGTAAACCCTACAACTAACTGTTTGATCACCCGATCGATTCCGCTATAATAGCGCTCTTTTAAAGCCTATGACTTGGAACACCAGCATGATTGAGACAACTGCTATCCCTACAATTGTGAATGACTTACGCGCACGCAGTGATAAACTCCGGGGGTATCTTTGACTACGAGAATAAAAAAGAGCGCTTAGAAGAAGTGAGCCGCGAATTAGAAGATCCTAAAATTTGGGATAACCCAGAGCGCGCCCAAAATTTGGGCCGCGAACGCGCAAGCTTAAGTGAAGTGGTTGAAAAAATTGATGAATTAAGTCATGGCCTGACTGAAATCAGCGAACTGTACCAACTCGCGCAGGCTGAAAACGATAGCGATACCTTGCAAAGTTTAATTCATGACGTGCAACAACAGCAACAAATCATTGAAGCCTTAGAATTTCAACGCATGTTTTGCGGTGAAATGGATGCTAACAATGCTTATCTTGATGTGCAAGCAGGTTCGGGTGGGACTGAAGCACAAGATTGGGCAGAAATGCTATTACGCATGTATTTGCGCTGGGGTGAAGATAAAGGCTTTAGCTGTGAAATCATTGAAGCATCTGCTGGTGAAGTTGCTGGTATCAAAAGTGCTACCGTTAAATTTAGCGGTGATCATGCTTTTGGCTGGTTACGTACCGAATCGGGTGTTCATCGTTTAGTACGCAAATCACCGTTTGATTCTGGCAATCGTCGTCATACCTCATTTGCTGCGATTTTTGTATCACCCGAAATCGATGATGATGTTGAAATTGATATTAATCCTGCTGATTTGCGCATCGATACCTATCGTGCCAGCGGGGCCGGTGGCCAGCATGTTAACCGAACCGATTCAGCAGTGAGGATCACCCATAATCCCAGTGGTATTGTGGTGCAATGCCAGAGTGATCGCTCACAACACAAAAATAAAGCGCAAGCCATGAAACAATTACGTGCTAAGCTATACGAAACGGAAATGCGTAAACGCAATGAAACCCAGCAAGCACTTGAAGAAAGTAAATCTGAAATTTCTTGGGGTAGCCAGATTCGTTCGTATGTTTTAGACTCATCACGTATTAAAGATTTACGCACCAACGTTGAAACCGCCAATTGCCAAGCCGTTTTAGACGGTAAATTAGATCCATTCATTATTGCCAGTTTACAAGCAGGAGTAGAATAAACCATGAATCATGAGCAAGAACAACCCATATCGATTAATGATGTGATGGCATTGCGCGGCGAAAAATTACAACAATTGCGCGAAAAAGGTATTGCGTTTCCCAATCAATTTCGGCGTGATTATTTAGCGCATGATTTGCATTTGCAATTCAATGATCGTGAGCAAGCCAGCCTTGAAGAAGAAACTTTAATCGTTAGCATTGCTGGTAGGATCATGATGCGCCGCCTAATGGGCAAGGCGGCTTTCATTCAATTACAAGATATGAGTGGTCAGATTCAAGTGTATGTTAGGCAAGATGCGATTGCAGCAGGGCGGTATGAAGAATTTAAACACTGGGATTTAGGTGATATCGTTGGTGTAACGGGTAGTTTATTTAAAACAAAAACCGGTGAACTTTCAGTGCGCGCGGATAGCATTGAATTATTAAGCAAATCATTGCGGCCTTTGCCAGATAAATATCATGGCCTTGCCGATCAAGAAACGCGCTACCGCCAACGTTATTTGGATTTAATCGTTAACCCTGAATCACGCAAGGTTTTTGTCATGCGTTCAAAAATCATTGAAGTTATTCGCCATTTTTTAAATGAACGTGACTACATGGAAGTGGAAACACCAATGATGCAACCTTTAGCTGGTGGTGCTGCGGCAAGACCCTTTGTTACGCACCATAATGCGCTGGATATGCAATTATTTTTACGCATAGCACCAGAATTGTATTTAAAACGATTAGTGGTTGGTGGCTTTGAACGCGTTTATGAAATTAATCGTAATTTTCGTAACGAAGGCGTTTCAACACGACATAACCCCGAATTTACGATGTTAGAATTTTACCAAGCCTATGCGGATTATAATGATTTAATTGATTTAACTGAAGAAATGTTGCGCCACATTGCTGATACGATCATTGGTGATCGTAAAATCAGCTATCTTGATTATAATATTAACTTGGATCAAACTTTTGCTCGTATGACCTTGTTTGATGCTATCTTAAAATTCAATCAAGACCTTTCGGCCGATGACTTAAACGATAAAATACGTGCGGCAAACTATGCCAGAAAACTCGGGATTGCTGTTAAAGAAAATGATGGCTTAGGAAAGATTCAATTAGAAATTTTTGAAAAAACTGTTGAAGAAAAATTAATCCAGCCAACTTTTATTACTGCTTATCCTGCTGAGGTATCACCGTTGGCACGCTTAAATGATCACAATAGTTTCTTAACCGATCGCTTTGAATTTTTTATTGCAGGCAAAGAAATTGCTAATGGTTTCTCAGAATTAAACGATCCAGAAGATCAAGCCGCACGTTTTCGTGAGCAAGTAAAAGCCAAAGATGCTGGTGATATCGAAGCGATGGTTTATGATGAAGATTATATTACCGCACTTGAACACGGCTTACCGCCAACCGCCGGCGAGGGTATAGGTATCGATCGTTTAGTGATGTTTTTCACGAATAGTGCGAGTATTCGTGATGTGATTTTATTTCCGCACATGCGTATTAAATAAAAAAGTAATCAACTAATAAAAACAGGAAAAATGATGAAAAATTTTTGGCTTAGCAGCATAATGGCGCTATTTATTTTTACGGTAGGGCACTCATTTGCCGTGCAGCACGTGAACCATCATCGTACAACACAAAAGAGTGATTTTGATCAAAGAACCAATCAACTTTTAACTGATATCACGACGACTAAACAATCTGCCTTACAGAAAAAAATTCAAGAGCAAAATGATATTATCAAAAATCCTTTAGGGATCATGTTTTTTAAACCAACCTATATTTTACCTTTTTATTATACCGGCAGTCCTTATCAAGCCATTTATGAAGGCAATACCCCTGATAATCAAAGAGTTATGAAATCTGAATTTAAAGGACAGATCAGTTTACAAGTGCCAGTTTGGCGTAACATTTTCAATAAACGGTTGTCATTAAATGTAGCTTACACTGAAATGTCTTATTGGCAATTTTACGCAAAATCTCAATACTTCCGTGAAACAAATTATGAACCAGAGCTGTTTTTAAGCAGTAATTTTCATCAAAATTGGCTAGCAAATTTCGGGGTAGTGCATCAATCCAACGGCCGTGGCGGTGATCTTGAGCGCAGCTGGAATCGTGCTTACACTGATATTCAATTTTCAGGTGTGAACTGGCTGGTTAGCATTAAACCGTGGGTATTAATTTTTAAAGGTTCATCAAGTGACTTACACAACCCTGATATTGCACGTTACTTAGGGCACGAGCGCATTTTATTTGTTTATAAACTGCCAAAAGATATTGAATTATCCTTTAACGTTCGCAACTTAGAACGTTCAAAATACACAACATTAACCTCTGCCTTATCATTTCCTATTTTCGGAAAACTCAGTGGATACGTGCAATTTTTCAGCGGCTACGGCCAAAGCTTAATCGAATATGACCATCACACCAATAGCATCGGTGTTGGTATAGCGCTACATAACTGGCTTTAATGTGAACCAACTAGGCCTGCCCTAACTGGCTCACATAGAATACATTCAAAGGGTTATCAGAATTGATTTAGGAAGTGCTGTGTGAACTCAGTATAATTAGATGAAAACCCCTAGGTTTTTACTAACAATATGGTAAGCTGGGATCATATGCGTGCTATGCGAGAAAACAATGTCTTGGTTCAACCCCTCAATTAGATTATCCGAAGAAATGGCCAACGAAGCCAGAAAGGCCTTTGCTGTGGCCTGTGCTCAATTAGGTAACTCTATGCTGTTTACACTGTGTGAAAATTTGGTTCGTGGTTTTTTTAACCAGGATCATAACGATCGAACAGTCTTTACCAAAAGGGACTTAACTGAGCTAGAAACAGTTATTAGCCACTTACAGGATAATGATGCTAAAAGTAAGCTAACTACTGTAACAGAAAAATTAAAAAAGGAGCTGAAAAAGACTTTGTATGAAAGACTTTTCAGCTCGATGGAAAATTGGTTTAAGCAGGCAGGTAGTGCAATAAAAGCCTTTTTTTCTAGCAATATTACTCCAAAAAAGATCAGTGCAGTTTTAAAAAAATGTGAAGAATCCTGCTATAGTGATGCTGAAAACACAAAAAAATTTACAAATGAAAAATTTACAAATGCTCTTTTGGCTAATCCCGCATTGCGAGGGCGTTTTATCAAAAAAAGCTATCTTTACTTAAAAAATTTACCCGAAGATGTTAAGAAAATATTAGAGGCGTCTCTTAATCTTGAAGTGGCAGAGTTTACTAGCGGAAAACCTAGCCTATTTTCGGATCAAAATTTTTGCAAGACGATCATGGAAAATAATAGCATAAATAAGACTTTCTCAACTCTTAGTAATGATTTAAAGGCAACGTTATCAGGTGTAAAGATAAAGATAAAGTTATCAAGGTTATCAAAAGAAATGAATTCAATGGTTCCTGAACCAGCGAATGAGCCTGCTGTAACACCAACACACACGAGAATAACCAAGGAGCTAGCAGCAGCGCAAGCTCGCAATACTTATTCGCCACCTCTTAGCCCCACAAACCTCTCGCGAAGTGGTACAAGTACAAGTAGTGACTCTGAACTCAACAGTGATAATTCGGCTGCTACTACTCCACGCAGCCCAGTATATGATAATGATTCTAAGGGAACTGCCCTAGGTGATGATGCTGCCCGTTACGGGCGAATAGTTTCTACGCCGCCGCCTAGGCCTGTTTTTTCCTGTTAAATCAACTAACCAACTTTTTCTGGTGAAAATAGTACAGGATGCGCTTGTTTTGTAGTTATTTATTTGTATGCGTAGGGTGTGTTTACAATCCTACTATGCTGGCCCATACCGGGCTGTCTCTCCCATTAGAAATTAGGGCAACAGGGGTTCCATCATTACGAGCGAATATGATGACATGCTCACCGATGAAAAGTGAGTATGTCATTTAAGCAAGTGATTCCCATTTTCAAAACTGTATCTAACCCTAGCAAAATCAGGTACAATTGGCGCCCATTATTATTGGCGCTGTAACTATACATGATTAAAAACATTCGTAATTTTTCAATTATTGCCCATATTGATCACGGTAAATCAACGTTATCCGATCGCTTAATTCAATTATGCGGCGGCCTTTCTGAGCGTGAAATGAGTGAACAAGTACTCGATAGCATGGATATCGAGCGTGAGCGTGGTATTACCATTAAAGCCCAATCCGTAACGCTTAAATACAAAGCGCAAGACGGTGAAATTTATCAATTAAACTTCATTGATACGCCCGGGCATGTTGATTTTTCCTATGAAGTATCACGATCGCTTGCGGCTTGTGACGGCGCGTTGTTAGTTGTTGATGCGGCACAAGGGGTTGAAGCGCAAACTTTGGCGGTGTGTTATACCGCTATGGATCAAGGTTTAGAAGTGATTCCTGTCTTTAACAAAATTGATTTGCCACAAGCTGATGTTGCACGCGTGGCGCAAGAAGTTGAAGACATCATTGGCATTGAAGCCAAAGATGCTGTTGGTATCAGTGCTAAAACAGGCTTAGGTGTGCCGGATTTACTTGAACAATTAGTGGCTAAAATTCCGCCACCCAGCAGCAACCCTGACTTGCCTTTGCAAGCGCTGATTATTGATTCTTGGTTTGATAGTTACCAAGGCGTAGTGTCCTTGGTGCGTGTGATGAATGGGGCGGTGAAAAAGGGCGATAAAATTAAAATCATGTCAAGCGGGCGCCAGCACACGGTTGATCGCCTTGGTATTTTCACACCGAAACAAACCGATACGCAGCAACTGGGTGCGGGTGAAGTGGGTTTTATTATTGCTAGTGTTAAAGAAATTCAAGGAGCACCGGTTGGTGATACGATTACGCATGCCAAAGAGGGTGCGTTAACGCCATTACCCGGTTTTAAAAAGGCTAAACCGCAAGTTTATGCTGGCATGTTTCCCATTGACTCAAATGACTATGAAGCGTTTCGTGAGGCATTGGCGAAACTAACTTTAAACGATGCGTCCTTATTTTATGAACCTGAAAATAGTGAAGCATTAGGCTTTGGTTTCCGTTGTGGCTTTTTGGGGATGCTGCATATGGAAATTATTCAAGAACGCCTGGAGCGCGAATACGAATTAGAATTGATTACCACAGCGCCTACGGTTGTTCATCAGGTTGTCATGAAATCTGGCGAAGTTTTAGATATCGATAACCCCAGTCGCCTGCCAGAACCCAATAAAATTGAAGAAACGCGTGAACCGATTGTGTCATGTAATATTCTAGTGCCAAAAGATTATGTTGGCAGTATCATGACATTGGCGATTGAACGTCGTGGCGTGCAAACCAAAATGCTTTATCATAATAAACAAGTTGAAATCCAATACGATATGCCCATGAGTGAAGTAGTTCTCGATTTTTTTGATCGTTTAAAATCAATCAGTCGTGGTTATGCATCACTTGATTACCAATTTGTACGCTTTCAACCAGCAGAGTTGGTTAAGCTTGATATTTTAATCAATGGCGAAAAAGTTGATGCCTTATCCGTCATTGTTCACAAGGAAAATGCCCTTTATCGTGGTCGTGATGTTGCTGAACGTTTACGAGAAATTATTCCCAGGCAAATGTTTGATGTAGCCATTCAAGCGGCAATTGGCGCCAATATTATTGCGCGTACCAATGTTAAAGCACTGCGCAAAAATGTTACTGCGAAATGTTACGGCGGTGATATTTCACGTAAACGTAAACTTCTGGAAAAACAAAAAGCCGGTAAAAAACGCATGAAACGCTTTGGTAAAGTTGAAATTCCACAAGAGGCTTTCTTAGCTATCTTAAAAGTTGATCAAAAGAAATAGAAGCGCTATAACTATTGCATAAATCAATATTATTCAATAAAATACATACAATTGCAGTTATTTCCATAAAAGGTTGAAAGTGTGCGTGCAAAAGGATAAACAAGGCTTATATAAAGTTATTAACTACGAATTTGTGGATCCCGGATTGCTTGAATCTGCAATTTCCCACCGCAGTGCCGCGGGTAAAAACAATGAGCGTTTGGAATTTCTAGGCGACTCCATCATTAATTTTTTGATTGCTGAAGCGCTTTATCTGCGTTATCCCAAAGCCAAAGAAGGTGAATTAAGCCGTTTGCGGGCAAACTTAGTACGTGGTGAAACCTTAGCAAAAATTGCAAGCGCATTTAAGCTTGGCAGTTATTTACGTTTAGGTAGTGGTGAGTTAAAAAGCGGTGGTCGCGAACGACAATCAATCTTAGCTGATGCCTTAGAAGCAGTCATTGCCGCTATTTACTTAGATAGCAATTTGGAACAATGCCGTATGACGGTTCTACCCTGGTTTGAAGAACGCCTTAATAAAATATCACCGAGCAAAATTATTAAAGATCCCAAATCAGCGTTACAAGAATTTTTGCAAGCGCGCAAATTATCTCTACCCGTTTATGAAGTCGTAAAAGTAGAAGGCGAGGCACACTCGCAAATTTTCACGGTGACATGTCGTTTAAAAGAATCTAATGCTTGTGAAGAAGCCAATGGCGATTCTAGGCGTAAGGCGGAACAAGCAGCGGCGGAGAAAACCTTAAAAAAACTACAGAAAGTGGAGTAAGTGACTAATATGAATCAGCAAACGATCAGCCATTGCGGCTTTATTGCGATTATTGGTAGACCTAATGTAGGTAAATCAACTTTACTTAACGCACTGCTCGCACAAAAAATTTCAATCACCTCTGATAAACCACAAACAACGCGTCATGTTATTCGCGGCATTAAAACGATTGATCATAATCAAATGGTCTTCATAGATACCCCTGGTATACATCAGCAGCAACACCACCAGCTTAACAAAGTTATGAATAAGGCCGCATTAAATGCGCTTAATGATGATGTTGATGTGATTTTATTTTTAATTGAAGCAATGCGTTTTACCAAAGAAGATGAATGGGTTGCTGAACAATTAAAAAACATGCAAGCGCCGATTATTTTAGTTGTTAATAAAGTTGATAAAATTGCGGATAAAGAAAAGTTGCTCCCTTTTTTACAAGAAGTTGCTGAAAAAGTTAAGTATCAAGCGGTATTTCCGATTTCTGCTTTAAAAAACAAAAATGTGACTTCATTGGAAGATGAAATTATTAAATTGCTGCCAGAAAGCCCGCATTTCTTTTTAGAAGATCAACGCACCGATCGAGATGAACGCTTTCTCTGTTCAGAGCTAATCCGTGAAAAACTTATTCGCCAATTATCACAAGAAGTTCCTTATGAATTAACGGTTGTCATTGAATCATTTAAAGACAAAGAGAAGTTTATAGAAATTCACGCAATTATTTACGTAGAAAAAGAAGGGCAAAAAGGTATTTTAATTGGTAAGGCTGGTGAGCGGCTAAAAGCGGTAGGCACGAGAGCACGGCTTGATATTGAAAAACTCGTTAATAAAAAAGTCAATTTAAAATTGTGGGTCAAAGTAAAAAGCGGCTGGTCTGATGACGTAAAGGCGCTGCAACGTTTTGGCTACGAACCATGACCGCAACGCTACAAAACCAACCGGCCTATTTATTACACTCAAGACCGTATCGTGAGAGTAGCCTCTTACTGGAATGTTTTACCCAAGATCACGGGCGGATTACGGCAATTATAAAAGGCGCACGCGGGCCACGTTCAAAATATCGTGGTATTTTGCAGTTATTTAAACCCATTTTGTTATCTTGGCGCGCTAAAACTGAACTGTATACCATCACTCAAATTGAACCATCAGAAGTGATGCAAGTTAATCTTTTAGGACAAGCCTTATTTAACGGTTTTTATTTAAATGAATTGCTAATGCGATTACTACATAAACACGATCCATTTCCTACACTTTTTCAGCACTATCAAACAGCCATAACTGAACTTAGCCAAAATAATACCCACGAAATTGCCTTACGAATTTTTGAAAAAAATTTATTATCGTGTTTAGGTTATGGTTTATCACTTCAACAAGAAGCTGAGTTTAATAGTGAAATTCGTGGCGAAAGTAACTATATTTTTGAAATCGAAAGAGGGTTTATTAAAATGCAATTGGCGCAAATTAATAATCCCTTCATTTTTCGTGGTCAATCGTTGCTGGATTTTCATAACGATCACTTAACTGATAAGCAAAGTTTGTATGATGCCAAACGCTTAATGCGCATGGTCTTGGGTAACTTACTGGGTGACAAGCCTTTGCAAACGCGACAAATGTTACAGCAAATAAACAGGAAAATAACCCATGAAGCGTGAAATATTATTAGGAGTCAATATTGATCACATTGCTACCTTACGCCAAGCGCGTGGTGAAAAATACCCCGATCCGGTTGCCGGTGCGCTCACCGCTGAATTAGCTGGCGCTGATGGCATCACCTTGCATTTGCGCGAAGATCGTCGTCATATTCAAGATCATGATGTGGTTATTTTACGTGAGAAATTACAAACACGCATGAATTTAGAACTAGCTGTCACAGATGACATGATTGCATTTGCGCAAAAAATTAAACCGCAACACGTTTGTTTTGTGCCTGAAAAACGCCAAGAAATTACCACCGAAGGTGGTTTAGATGTGATAGGCAATTTAGCTAAAATTACCTCTGCAGTTGCGGCATTAGCTGAGTACGGTATTCAAGTTTCATTATTCATTGATGCGAATAAAAAACAAATTGCGGCAGCCGCTAAAACTAAAGCGCCGGTTATTGAAATCCATACCGGTGAATATGCCAATGCGCTAACCCCTGAGCAACAATTACAGCATTTAAATGACATTCAAGCTGCTGCAAAATTAGCAAGCGATCAGGGTTTAATTGTTAATGCAGGTCATGGTTTGCACTATCATAATGTTAAACCGATTGCCGCGATTGCTGAAATGAATGAATTGAATATTGGGCATGCTATCATAGCGCATGCAGTGTTTGTTGGTTTACCGCAAGCAGTCAAGGAAATGCTGCAACTAATGCATGAGGCACGTCACAACAAGGAGTAGTTATGCCAGTAAATTCAGAAATTAAAGCATTATTAGCATTATTTTATGAAGCGGATTTACCATTATTATATGATTTATCACCGCAACAAGCGCGAGAATTTTCACAACAGTTAAGTGAATTACGCGAATATCCGCAGCTGATTACCAGCGTAAAATCAAATGATTTAAGCCTAATGGTAAATGATCGCCGCGTATTGATTCGGCATTATCAGCCCCAAGGCAAAGCCAAAGCCGTACTGGTGTATTTTTATGGTGGTGGCTATGTGATTGGCAGTGTTGCGCAACGCCATGAAGTGTGCCAGCAAATTGCCGAAAGTTTGCAAGTGGAAGTTTTTGCTGTTGATTATCATTTAGCCCCAGAAAATCCCTTTCCCAGTCAAATGCAAGAGGGTTACGCGTCCTTGGAGTGGGTTGATCAACACTATCGCCAGCAGCGCCCATTAATTGTTGCAGGTGATAGTGCTGGCGGGCATTTAGCCGCCATGTTAACGCTATTAGCACGCGACAGAAAAGGCCCTAACATTGATTTCCAATTGTTATATTATCCTTGGCTGGATAATAATTTGGCGCGAGCCTCTTATGAAAAATATGGCTATGGCTTTGGGCTTGATACCAAAGCGGTCGTTTATTTTACGGATCACTATTTAGCACAAGGTTTGCAAGCAGATTACCCGGCGTTTCCTATGCATTTTGATGATTTTACGCAGTTACCACCGGCTTATATTGTTACGGCCAGCAATGATGTGTTGATTGATGAAATTAATGACTATATCACTATTTTAAATAAGCATGACGGCGAGGTTATTCACCGCAATTTTGATGACATGATCCATGGATTTATTCATTTATACAATCTTAACTCGTGTTACCAAGCATTCTTAGCGACTTTGCGCGAGGTAAAACCGCTGATTGATGGATTATCGCCGTAAATGGCTATTGCTATTAGTGTAAGATTTTATTACCATACCGTTCCAACTTTCATACGGTGGACGTAGCTCAGTTGGTAGAGCCCTGGGTTGTGATCCCAGTCGTCGTGGGTTCGAGTCCCATCGTTCACCCCATCTAGTACCGTTTCAATTTAATTCTGACCGATTGAATAATAAGCGCATCGTCATTACGAGCGCGAAGCGAGTGGCAGTGAGCGTGATGATAAAGATAATGTTTGTAACTGCGGCGAAATCGATAGAAAATGCAGTGTAACTTTCACGATCGAAGATCCTAACCCTGGATCAACCATGTCTCACGATAAAAAATTTAACTCAAAAAAAGGGCAATAA
>CAYGTS010000086.1:0-11456 GCA_964352905.1 uncultured Legionellales bacterium
TATTTTCGCCGTTTTTATCGCCAAATCTGAACGTTCTGGTCAATATAAAGCTAAAAGGGGTGAGCAGATACGCGAAATTTACTGATTAATTGTAACTCACTCCGTAGCAGGGATCGCCAAATATGGCTGTTCCTCGCTACACCGGGAATTGCTGACTTTCTAATCGCGTTGGGTATAGTTACAAAGCAATAATTAAAATGCGCGTGAAATATCTTGCTGACCTAAAATACGGACAATGATGATTTGTTTTTCTTGGATATGATAATAAATAGAGTGTGAACCATAAATACTACGCCTGTATCCTTGGATGATGGTATCAACAGCAGGATATCGAGTAGGATACAGCGCAATTTCATCTAATTGTTGCTGCAGACCGTGTTGATATTTTAATGCTTGACTTATGCCAAACTGCTCTATACCAAACTCAAAAATTTTTTCAAAATCTTGAGCAGCAGCATTTGTTAATTCGTAGGCTGGCATTAGCCTGTCATTCTTCGTGCAATAACAGTATTAATAATTTCATCAGCTGTTCGATGGCTTATGCCACTTTGTTCACCTTCTCTTAATGCAGCACGAATAGTTGCGATTTCGTTTTCACGTGCTCTTGCCTGACGGATTAAGTCATTAATTGCATCACTATTACTGCGATATTCTTTTTCAACCTCTGTTTTTTTGCGTAGCCACTCACTGTTGGGTTCGGTAAAGGAAATGCTTTGTCTGCTCATAACAAGCCTCATGAAAAATGCCTTATTGATTCAATTATACACCAAAATCGCACCACTATCCAGTTAATGGCATATAACTAACTGAATTTAATCAAAAGGCGAAATTTACTGATTAATTTCCTGCACGCTCAATCAGCGATTCCCGCCGTAATGCCTGATTACTCAAGAACAGCCAGATTTGAGGCAAGGTCACGCTAAAAATTTCAAAAAATAGCGGAGTTTATACATAATAAATGAGCACATTTTTTGGGGTTTTTAGCGTGAGATTGCCCAAATATGGCTGTTCCCAGCTACAGCGGGAATTACTGACGCTCAATCAATACAACTGGCCCCAACGGTAACTTCACATCAGCAGGGATGTTGGATAGATCCAATTGTTCAGGCTTAATCGTTTTTATTTTATACCCCTTTAAAACGGGCAGTAATGCTGCTACAGCGGATTGTGGTGTGGTGACTGCGGGTGTATTGGGGTGAAATAAAGTAATACCTTTATGTTGCGGCTGATAATAAACGGTACCCACATAAAGTTGTTGATCGGCGAAACGAATTTGAGTATTGGCTAGCCACAAACGTAAAACTATTGGTGGATTATCTCCCATGGCCGCATGCACCAACACCAAATTGGGTAGTTTATCTTGATATAAAACACCTAATAACGGCAATTGATGCGAGCCGTGTTTAGCTGCAAAATGGTGTAGTGTGGTTTGTAAATTACGATCCGGTGGCAATTGCCAGTGGTGGTTTAATAATGTTTGCTTAATATCTTGCAAGTTACCCAACCATTGCAGATTGAGTACTTCCACTGGTTTATTTAAGCGGTCGTAACGCACTAAAGGCACTGTCGTATGCTGCCACCATTGGCGGTGATTCATGTAGTGCACTTGATTGCGTTGTTGATATTTAGCTAATAATTTATGATGAAAAACCACATAATAAGCGCTACCAATCACAATAAATAACACCGCAAAATAACCAATGAGCGTACGAGTTTTGGGTAAATTGCGCGGGTTACGCAAGTAACTCAACCACACCAACTGTAAAATCATCGTGCCTAACAATAAACCGCCAAGAATATCGCTTAGCCAATGTGCGCCTAAATATAAGCGGCTTATGATCACAGCGAGAATAATCACTACGGTTAATAAACTCGCTAAAAAATGCGATTTACGCAAGGAATTTTTTTTATAAACCAATAAAAATAAACCATAAGTCAACGTTGCAAGCGTCGTGTGACCACTCGGGAAAGAAAAATCAGCAATAGTGCCTAACCAGCCTGGGCGAGGCATAGCAACTAACTTTTTGGCAATCACAATACTTGCCGCGGCAAAAATAATTAGCGCCAACCAATGCCACGCAAAACGTTTATAGTTGCGCCAATAGAAAATTGCAAAACCTACAAAAAACACCGGAATAATAACATGCTTATCGCCTAACAGTGTAACCACGATCATAACGTGATCAACAATCGGGTGGCGCAAACTACGGAAAAAGTGATAAACAATATGATTGCAATTGATTAGCCAACTACTATGTTTAATCAAAATGATTAAAATCGCAAAAAGCAGTGCTAAAAAAAACAATAAAATCACACGATTTAATTGTGAATGATCATCAGGTTGTTGCGGGTTCAGCCAGCCACAAAAATGCTGACCAGAGCGATGTGCATGTATGCGCTTCCAAATCATGGCATTTAATTTAGAAACCAAGTTTGCTACCCACGTGATAATACGATGAATCAACCAACTGCAAAGCCATAATGCAAAAATTGCTAATAGTGCAATTAAAATAAAACGCGTTGCAATTTCTGGTGGTAAGGTAAGCGATGCGGCACCAATTAACATGCCAGGAAACATATACGCTGGCGCCCACAGCATTGCTGAAATAAAATCAGTAAGCAAAAAAGGCCTAACGGGCATATCCATCATGCCGGCAAGCATTGGGATAATCGGGCGCATCGGGCCAATAAAACGGCCGATAAAGACACTGGTAGTGCCGTATTTTTGGAAAAACAATTGCCCGCGATTAATTAACGCAGGATAGCGATTAACTGGCCACTTGCAACGAATGCTGTCGTGATAATGATGGCCTAACCAAAAACTTAAGACATCGCCTAAAAAAGCGCCAATTGCAGCTACAATTAAGGTTGGCCAAAACGGAAAAATCCCCGACCCCACCAGCGTACCAATCGCAGTCATCATGACAGATCCCGGCACTAATAAACCAACAACGGCTAAAGACTCTAAAAAGGAGACTAAAAAAGAAACGCCAAGCCCCACAAAAGGGTGCATTTCTAACCAATGAATAAGCGGTTTGATTTCATCAATGAGCATGTGCCGTCACTCAGATTAAATGAAAATAGCTTAACATACAATTTCGCCGGCGGCTTGTTTATCCGCATGATACGATGAACGCACCAATGGGCCACTCGCAACATTGCTAAAGCCAATCTCTTTCGCCACATCTGCATAATGTTGAAACATCGCCGGTGTCACATAGCGATCAACCGGTAGGTGATAAAGACTCGGTTGTAAATATTGGCCAATCGTGACCATATCGACTTGATGCGCGTGTAAATCACGCAACACTTCGATCACTTCGTCATCAGTTTCACCCAAGCCCACCATGATCCCGGATTTAGTGGGAATATTCGCAAAGCGTTTTTTGTGCTCGGCTAATAAATTTAGTGACCATTGATAATCCGAACCGGCGCGCGCTTGTTTGTAAAGCCTGGGCGCAGTTTCAATATTGTGATTAAACACATCTGGCAAATTTGTGGCAAGCGCATCTAAAGCTTTTTCCATGCGGCCACGAAAATCAGGCACTAAGACTTCGATTTTAATTGTGGGTGATTTTTCCCGCACGGCTTTAATACACGCGGCAAAATGCGCCGCACCGCCATCACGCAAATCATCGCGATCAACCGAGGTGATCACGACATACTTTAATTTCATATCGGCAATCGTATTGGCCAAATTTAAGGGTTCATTTTCATCCAAAGCATCAGGACGACCGTGTGCCACATCACAAAAACTGCAACGCCGCGTGCACTTATCACCCATAATCATAAAGGTGGCGGTACCGTGGTTAAAACATTCGGCTAAATTCGGGCAAGAGGCTTCTTCACACACGGTCACGAGTTTGTTTTTGCGCAAACTTTGTTTTAATTCGGTAATGCGCGTGGTTTCGGCTGGAATGCGAATGCGGATCCAATCTGGTTTGCGTAACACCTGTTCGGTTTTATCGATTTTAACCGGAATGCGCGCAAGCTTATCTTGCGCGCGTTGTTTTTGGGTTGGATCAATTTGTTGTGTCGCCATAAATCACTTCTCGCTTAGATCATTTTGGCGCCTAGTATACGCAAAAATTGGGTTGGGTGTAAGGGGTTGGCTAACAAGATGATTTTTTAGAGTTTGGAGATAAATAACTATTTAGCGCCAAGCTCGTTTAGTAGGTCCTGTTGGTGCTATAGCTATCCCATATTGGTTTTGCTGGCCTAAATGAATGCTCGGTGGTGAAGTTTGGCTAGCCCTATCCACCATTGCTTGAGGAGGAGGAGCGTTGTAAGGCGTTACTTGAGATTGATTATTATCACAGCAGCAGCAGGGGCAGCGTGCGGGCAACATGTAACCTCTATTTTGGGTGTTGCTTCTTCACAGCAAGTACATTTAAACAGACTAAATCCACCACACATATTTTTATCCTTCTTAATATTATCGTAACTGCTCACCCCTATAACTTAGTACTTGCCAAGAACGTTCAGATTTGGAGATAAAAATGGCAAAAATATTTTTGAGAAAGCGCAGTTTATGCGTTATAAATGAGCATTTCGATAAAAGATTTTTGCCGTTTTTAGCCCAAATATGGACGTTCCCTGCTACGGAGTGAGCAACTACATATTATCTTAATTAATAACCACAATTTGATTAAGCAACCAAATTGCAAACCTTGTGCAGCTTAGCGAAATCTTTCCTACAAAACAAGCTTGGCTACAGCACCAGGTTGATCTGCTTGGGTAACTTGCAACTGATTGATTTCTATAAAAAAGGCAATTGCTAAAATCAAAAAATTAAAGTATACTTAAAAAAACTAGGCACTTTTTTGGAGTAGACTTTAATTGAACACCTTCTTGCAGCAAGCCTATGAGCGCTTGTTAGATCTAACCGATTTGTCGTTTACGCGCTATCTTTATAGTGATTTTAAACCGAGCCGCTTAACTGGGCTAGTTGGCCCGCGCGGGGTGGGCAAGACAACCTTAATGTTGCAATATATTAAGCAACACTTAGCGCGCGATCAAAAAGCGTTTTATTTTTCTGCCGATGCAATTTATTTCCAACAAAGCACGCTAGTCGATTTCATTAATGAACTTTATAGCGTAGAAGGGCTGCGTTTTTTCTTTATCGACGAAATTCATAAATATGCTAATTGGAATCAAGAATTAAAAAATCTTTATGATGCTTTTCCTGATATCAAAATTGTGTATTCTGGCAGTTCAATGCTGGAGTTAGTTAAAGGTAGTCATGATTTATCGCGTCGCGCTAAGATCTATTATTTATCTGGCATGTCATTTCGTGAATATCTTAATTTTTCACAGCAACGTGTTATCGAGCCCATTGATTATGCCATGTTACTTGAAAATCCCAAACACTATAATCAATTAGGATTGATCGAAGGTGTTTTAGGGCAATTTAAACAATATTTAGCGCACGGCTATTACCCTTTCTATTTTGAAGAGCCGCAGAGTTATTATGAAAGAGTGATGCGCATTATTCAAAAAATAATTTTTGAAGATATCCCAAGTTATTTTGATTTAAAAACGCATAACTTGCATTTATTCCAACAAATTTTAGGCTACTTAGCCAGCATCCCGCCGGGTGAGGTGAATACGAATAATATTGCAAAAAATATGAATGTAGCGCATCAAACCATTTATAATTATTTAACGATTTTAGAAAGCGTGGGATTGATCCAGTTAATTTATCCGAATGAAGGAGGCAATCAACGATTAAGAAAACCACAAAAAATATTTTTGCATAACACAACCTTGTTGCATACCCTACAGCAATTTAGTGCTGAGATACTTGATAAAGGCACGTTACGTGAACTTTATTTTTTACAAGCGCTGCGTGATGCCAAACAAAACGTTTATTACACTAAAGTGGCAGACTTTCAAACCAAAAAACATATTTTTGAAATCGGGGGCAAAAACAAAACGGCTAAGCAAATTGCTCATTTAAAATTACCTGCGTTTTTGGTTAAAGATGACATAGTAGCAGCTAGTCAGCAGGTGATCCCATTGTTGTTTTTCGGGTTTTTATATTAGGAGCTGTTAACAATTCTCATCCTAGTGAATTTTCAACAGCCCCTAAGCCTGCTTCACATCCTGAATCAGGTGACTCGCTACTTGTTGGCCATCACCATACAGCATGCGTGTTTGATCGAGATAAAATAAATTATTTTCAATTCCCGAAAAGCCTTTACCTGTGCCGCGTTTAATGACAATCACATTTTTAGCTTTATCGGCATTTAAAATCGGCATGCCGTAAATGGGGCTGCTTTTATCAGCTTTAGCTGCTGGATTCACGACATCGTTAGCACCAATCACAATCGCAACATCACAGTTTTG
The DNA here is from genome assembly GCA_964352905.1 of uncultured Legionellales bacterium. Classification (GTDB taxonomy): domain Bacteria; phylum Pseudomonadota; class Gammaproteobacteria; order JAHCLG01; family JAHCLG01; genus CAYGTS01. The sequence continues at coordinate 6,349 of CAYGTS010000086.1, forward strand.
AAATTCATTATTAATATCTTCGATATCATAAATTTTATCGTACGGTACACCCGCTTCTGCGAGTAACACATTCATATGACCGGGCATGCGGCCAGCAACCGGGTGAATGGCAAACTTTACTTTCACGCCGCGTTCTTCTAACAACTGTGCTAGCTCCCAAATTTTGTGTTGCGCTTGCGCCACCGCTAAACCATAGCCTGGCACAATAATCACATTGCTGGCATAAGCAAGCATCACTGCCGCATCGGGGGATTCGATGGGTTTTAAATTACCGGTGATCCCTTCAGCAGATTGCACGTGCTCTTCTTTATGTGGAATAAATAAAATATTCGTGATTTTTTGATTCATGGCTTTAGCCATTAATTGCGTTAACAATGAACCCGATGCGCCTACTACGGTGCCGGCAATAATCATCGCGGAATTATTTAACACAAATCCTTCAAATGCCACCGCAAGGCCGGTCATGGCGTTGAATAGAGAAATCACAATCGGCATATTTGCGCCGCCAATAGGCGTAGTGACTAAAACACCTAATACCAGTAACACAATAAAGAATAAGCCTAAAAGGGTATGCGCGTGTGGCCAAATAATTAATAACACACCCAACACAACGGCTGTGGCCATTAAACCCATATTAATCCACTGGTGTTGTTTGAAATGAATAATCTTGCGCATTAAACCTTGCAACTTAGCGTAAGCAATAAGCGATCCACTAAACGATACCGTGCCAATAATCGCACCCAGTAACGCGAGTACCGTTACCACGAGTGGCAGGGGATGTGCGCGCAATAATTCTGAACCTGCAATTGCAGCGGCTGCACCACCACCCATACCGTTATAAATAGCAATCATTTGCGGCATGTTGGTCATCGCAACTTTTTTACCTGAAACATAGGCTAAACCACCGCCTAAAATAATGGCGATTAACATTAATAAATAATTTTGAAAACCATGCATTTTCGGTTCAAGAAAGGTGACTAAAATTGCCACCGCCATGCCAATCCCTGCTAAAATGATCCCGCGGCGAGCTGTGCGTGGATGGCTCATTTTTTTCAAACCAACAATGAAAAAAATCGCAACAATAAAATAAATAATTTGGATAAAACTATGCATTATTTTTCTTCCTTGCTTGATTTAAACATGTCGAGCATGCGTTCAGTAACGACATAGCCACCCACCGCATTTACCGTTGCAATGAATACCGCCACAAAGCCAATGAGTTGTTCAGTGTGGGTTTGCGAAGTACCTAGTGTCACCATGGCACCAACAAGCACGATCCCATGAATAAAATTTGATCCCGACATTAACGGCGTGTGTAAAATTACCGGTACTTTCGAAATGACTTCATAACCGGTAAAAGCCGCGAGCATAAAAATATAAAGCGCATTAATACCTTCAAACATCTTATTCCCCTTTTAAGCGTTGGCGAGTAGCGGCATGTGTGATTTCAGCGTTGTGCGTCACCATGCTCGCTTTTAAAATATCATCATTAAAATCGGGTTTTAATTCATTATCAAACATTAATAATTGCGTAAAATGATATAAATTACGCGCATACATGTTAGATGCATCGCGCGCCACACTGGCAGGTAAATTAACAGGCCCCACAATCGTGACTTGGTGATGCGTAATCGTTTTACCAGGTTGGGTTAATTCACAGTTACCGCCACTTTCAGCGGCCAGATCAATAATGACCGCACCGGCAGGCATCGCTTCCACCATATCTTTAAAAATAATTTTTGGGGCGTTGCGACCTGGAATCGCTGCGGTGCTGATAACAATATCGGATTTGGCAATCTGATCTTTTAAGATGGCCTGTTGCTGTTGTTTTTCCTCTGCGGTTAATTCGCGCGCATAGCCACCTTCACCGCGCGCATCAATATCAAGCTTAACCATTTTGGCACCGAGTGATTCCACTTGTTCGCGTGCTTCTGGGCGAATATCGTAAGCTTGCACTAACGCACCTAAACGCTTAGCGGTTGCAATCGCTTGCAAACCCGCTACACCAGCACCAATCACCAACACTTTGGCGGGTTTACTGGTACCCGCTGCGGTGGTGAGCATTGGGAAAAAACGATCGAATTGATTGGCTGCTAAAAGTGCCGCTTTATAACCAGCAATTGATGCCTGTGAAGATAGCGCATCTATAGATTGGGCACGTGTAATGCGCGGGATCAATTCCATGGCAAAACTGGTGATTTCTTTTTGTGCTAATTTTTTAATAATGTCATCATTTTTATGCGCGGCTAAAAAGCTTACTAAAATCGCGCCTTCTGGCATAGCAGCGATTTCATCTAGAGTGGGCGCGCTCACTTTTAAAATAATCGCCGCATTTGCAACACATTGTGCAAAGTCATCGCAAATGGTCACGTCTTGAAAGAGTTGATCGGGAAAATTAGCCTTTAAGCCGGCATTATGTTGTAAATGAATCTGGCAGTTTAACTGCTGGTATTTAGCAATTAAATCGGGTACACAACCAACCCGCGTTTCACCCTGTGCGCTTTCTTGCGGCACGGCAATTTTAATCGACATAAACGGAACACCCCTACGAATAATGAATGGCAACATGTATCTATTCAGCAAGTTTGAAGGTGAATTCACCAACAATTCCCGGTGTAGCGAGGAACAGCCATATTTGGTGAACAACTACGAAAATATTTTTGAGAAAGCGCAGTTTATAAGTTATAAATGAGCATTCGATAAAAGATTTTCGCCGTTTTTAGCCCAAACGCCAGTCCTCTTGATAAGCGGGGATCAGGGCGCTCCCATCTACATGGTGAATAGTTACGGCAACATTATGACATAAAAAGTCAAAGGGTTGCGAACTTTTGATTCAAAATGCTTTGTAATGAGTGTACACTTAACTGCATTATTTTGATTAAACCGATTTATCAATAAGAGTAAGAAAAGAGGTTGGTTATGTGGAGTTCGTTAAAAAATTTTGTTAAAACAGCGGGTGGGCTTGTTTTTTCCATTAATTTTATGGGCTTGTTTTTTCCATTAATTTTACAGGAGGCAGGCTAGCCTTTTCTATCCTAGGCGTTACTGTTACTCCAACTGTTTTTACTGCTGCTGCTTTGGCTTATTTTGGTGCTGCCTTTTTTTCGGAGCAGATTAAAGGGATTATAGAGAGATTAAAAGAACAGATAAGAGAACAGCAAGGGGATGCAGATGTAGCAAACCTGCAAGCCGAAATTAATAAGCTCAATAGGTTAGAGGGAATAGTCACTGCTATCGACAGAGGCAATGAAGTTGCAAATACGTTGGCTAGCTTACAAGATGTGTTTAATCAATTGCAGACAGTTGCAAGCCGCTTGAAAGAGAGTGAACAGACATTTCATTTTTATCTCCCAACGCAACAAGCTCAGTTGCCGCTTGGGCTTAGTGATTCTACTGTGGCGGTGATATCGCCAGTTCCTGTTAAACCAGATACATTTTCGCAGTTGCTTCTATGTTTCAATTCAGCACAACCTAGGTTACCTTCTAGTCCTCTGCAATTGGCTGCTGATGAAGATGGCACGCCATTAGAAAGGTTACCTAATACTTCGCAAACAGTGCCTGTTGCTGGTTTTCGTGCAAACCTTGCGAGTTTTTGCCAAAAAGCAGCTGTTTCTAACCCAGGCTCTAGCGCTATAGTATCAGGGCCTTTTGAGAGTAGCGATCCACCAAAAGCAATCACAAATAACGCATTCATGCCGCCTAGCACATCTATCTCCCCAGGGAACTATGTGACTGCTGTTAGGCTCTGGCAGGTTGGCTTTCAACCGCAGATAAAGTCGTTAGGGCTTGGCGTAACAGGTTATGTTTATCCAGGATTCTTGCGATGCGAATTATTCCCAAATTCGAGAATACAAGTTGACGGTCGTGTTGCAACAGGGTTTGTTCTGAAACAGGCAGGTTGTAGTGGGCTTGTTATAACTGCTAAAGGGCTAGAACTTCTTGTATCAGGTAGATTTGTCTGTTGTACGGAAGATGGTATATCAGCGAGAATTTCTGCGCAAGTGCTCGGGCCGCATATGGTGACTCAAGTTGTTTATCCAGTGCAGATTAGTTTTATGGGTGTGACAATGAACTTAAGCGCTGCAGCGATTGCTAGTGTTTGGGGGCTAGGTGGACAAGCCAGTTTACAACTGGGTTCAAATGGATTCTCTGGTAGTATTTGTGCTGTAGGTGGTTTTGGTGGAAAAATTTCTATAGTAGTTAATTCTCGTTTTCGGGAATTTCGTGAAGAATGTCATGAAGAGGTAAGAAATTTTTTGGAAAAAGATAATCCATATACTCGTTCTATTAAGGATGTTGAAAAAAAATTGAAAGAAGCTGAACAGGATAAGAACACAGTAATGGGAGGACACTATTATCGATTCCTACAAGATTTACGTGACAAGCTGATCAGTCAAGCAGCCGCTATTGCAATCAGTGGTCGTTTGTTGCCAAGTATTGAATTTAAGTAACTATTCACCCTGTAGATGGGAACGCCCTGATCCCCTCTTATCAAGAGGACTGGCGTTTGGGCTAAAAACGGCGAAAATCTTTTATCGAAATGCTCATGTATAACTCATACACTGCGCTTTCTCAAAAATATTTTCGTAGTTGTTCACCAAATCTGAACGTTCTCGGTAAATTCACCTTCAAATTTACTGAATAGTTACGAATTTAAAAAGTAAGATATACCCAAAGTGATTAGCAAGTAGGTTCTTTCTTTTTCCGTCATTGCGAGCACGAAGTGCGAAGCAATCCAGGGGTTAGGATCTTCGATTTTGCAAGATTTCACTGTGCAAGCTATCGATTCTACCACATTAACTCACATCACCTTAACATCTCATTCATTGGCTCTCGCCAGGTTGCTTCACTTCGTTCGCAATGACAGCTAATTTATTCGCTAGTGCGCTAAGAGCGCACTAGCTCGCAACGACGGATGGGTTTCTCCGTCACCGCGAGTGCTCCTAACTAATTTCAACGTTAGTTCGGTACGTTTTTCAGCCCGGGATAATTGCTCGCAATGACGGCGATCCCGGTGGCCTAATTTCTAATCGCTTTGGGTATAGTGATATTAAAAGGTAACTACTCACTCCGTAGCAGGGAACGCCCATATTTGGGCTAAAAACAGC
>CAYGTS010000087.1:0-11155 GCA_964352905.1 uncultured Legionellales bacterium
TGCCTCAAATCTGACCGTTCTTGAGTTATTCAACATCACGCCGGGAATTACTGATTCTCTTGAGGATCATATTCGAAAAAAATCTGACCGTTCTGGTAAATATAAAGCTAAAGGGGGTGAGCAGATACATGTGGTTTATATTAGATATTATAGTATCCTTTATAAAGAGGGTAATCACGGGCTCAATTCTGCCTAGCCTAGCGAACGTATTTCCCTGGCATTCATTTCACGCTTACTGCCACTCGCCTCTGGATTGCAGCAAAGCTAACGTTCCTCGCCATGACGGGATCTTCGTCATTGCGAACGCAGTGCGGCAATCCAGGGAAAGGATCTGCGATCGTGCAAAACTTCACTGCAGTTTCTATGGTTACCTCATCCCCATCCTTTGTGGTTGTTGTTGTGGATCTAATTCTGCAATAATACCATCACCAAGTTTTTTCTTAAAAGTTTCTAGTTGCGGCCCCTTTAAGATATTCGAACCACTTGTTGCGTTCTTATAAAGTGTTTCTGCGAGATCTTTATCTCGCTCATGCACCTCTGTGATAATTTCAGCAATGACTGTTGCAGAATTAGGTTTTTTTAATAATTCGTTAGTGACTGATGTTGTAATGGCTTTAGCACGACCAGGATCGGCATTTTCGAATAAACCTGAAATTGCAGTCTTAGTTGTTGCAGGATCTGTTAACCGTGAAATAACGTTGGTAAGTTCGTTATTCGTGCAAGCCCTAATCTTTGCCTTGTCTTGGAATATAGCTTCGATTAGCAAAGGTTGTTGTGAGAATACTTTTTGTTGTACGCAAGCAAGTAGATGATCCAAAGGTAACCTGCTTATTAACTGAATAAGAGCATCGCTAGGGTGATCATTATTTTCAGCAGCTCTTTTTATCTCATGATCATTTTCAGCAGCTCTTTTTATCTCATGATCATTTTCAGCAGCTCTTTCTCTCTCATGATCCCCTGCGGCGGGAGGTGGGTTTGCTAGCAATTGAGCTACGCTGTTAGGATCTTGATGGCTTAAGCAAGCGGTTAGTTGCCCATCACCATTCTTAATTATCTTGTGTATAACGCTACGTTTAAGCTGATCAGGCATCTGTGCAAACGCAGTTACTTGAAAGTCAGAGTCATCACCTCTAAGCTCTTTCCAGTAGGCTACTAGTTCATCCACTTTTTTTGCTTTCAAAAAGCTATCTATCTCTTGTGTAAATAAATAAAGCGCATTTTGCTTTGCTCGAGGTGTGCCTATTGCATAAATTCCGGATAGAATTTGAGCAGTGAATACGGGCTGGTGTTCTTGGCGCTCTGCATCAGCTGCCCTTCTTTGTTGAGCTTGTTCTTTATATAAAAGTATAATTTCTTTTAGCGTTGGTTGGTCAATCGCTGCTAAGAACTGCGGTGCCTGATTCTCTGGTATTTGCCGTAATAATTTTTTAGCCGTATTGATATCATTATCACGGAATAATGCTTGCACATGCAGTGCGATAGTGGGTATGTCAAGTCTATCACCTCTTAAATATATTGAGCGTAAATTATTAGCATTAAGCTTGATAAACCTCACTTGTAGGGCTAAAGGATACACGGTTAAATCAGGCTCTGCAGTTAATAGATTATCTAATAAATCATCATTAGCCAGTAAATCATCATTAGCCAGCTCAAGAATAGCAGTTTTCTGATCCACTTCTAAGTTTTGAAAAACATTTAATAGCTTGCCAAAAACAGCATTATTCTCAGCAGTTGCCGCCTCTTCAAGCACGGCTACTTGTTGCTGAAAGCTTAACTTGTTGAAAATGGTTTCATAGTCATTAGGTTGTAATGTATATGTTCTAACGTTTTGATGAGCATCTGCGCTAGGTGAGGTTAGCTTTGTGAGCGTAATTTTTTCTTCGGCAAACAATGTTAACAGTGCCGGTGCATCTAATAATTGTAATTGTTTAATCGTAGTAGGTTTAGACTTAGGTTGTAATATATCCCATAATAAAACATCAGTATTTTCCTGTAAATAAGTAGGCTTCTGCTTATTTTTGAAATGTTGGTAATATATATTGATGGCTTGTTTGTTCTCCTCAGTCGTGTCAATAAGATCAAAAGCTGTCTCATGAAGAGGTTTAGATTTGTATAACAAAACAGCCATGCGTTGATGACAGTCTTCGCGGTAAATCTTATCAGATTTATATTTCTTCGGATCATCACACAATGCAATCTGTACTAGTGCCCTGCGAGGATTAGTTTGATACCAACGGTTAGCTTCTTCAGGTGCATTTTTAAGTAAGCTCGCTTGTAAATCTATTGGTAATGAGTGAAAAAACGTTCTGGCAGCATCCTTACGATTCGCAATATGCTCTTGATAAAAAGCAGACTGCATTTCAGGCGTGAATGTTTGCGCATGATGTTCTGCTGCATAAATAAAGGCAGCAGCTAGTGTAGGGGGTTGCACTTTTCCAAGCTTGTTACTAAGCGTATCAGTCATTAAACAGGCGGCTTGTGTGGCAAGTGGCAATGTGGTAAATAGCGCTGTAACTTCATCCTCTGTTCGTTCTTTAAGCTGAAGCATGGCGAGAGCAACGTTTGGATCAACCTGAGTAAGTAATCCGTTAAAAGTGTCATTGTAGTGCGATTCTAAATCACCAAGCATTTCTTTAAATCGTGTAGGGTTTTTAGCTAGTAATTCTAAATAACCTGCAGTGAGATTTGGATTTTCTCGAGCAAGTAACGCAAAATCTCGAGCGGATAACAGTGCTAATAACTCACCTTGGTTTCCGGCATTTTCAAGCAAGGATAAATGTTGCTCAGTAGTTGCATTTTGGAATACTGCCTGTTGTTCTGCTGGTGGTAAAGTCGAAAACTGATCTAGTTGGTCCTGTGTTGGCTGACTAAAGTCAGGCTGGTCTTTTTGCGGTAGTGGCAAACTTTGTTGTTTTGGTTGTTTTGGTATGGAGTCTTTCCTATATTGTTCAACTAGGTTAGCTGTTTTTTGCAAAATGTGCTCTTTTTTAGCTTTATGATTCTTATCTAAATATGCATCTTTATCAATGACGTTATAGCCATTTATTTCTGCCGCAGCCAAGAATGCGATTAAGAGATTTTCATCAAACGGTTCTTTCTCAAACTTACTGGTTGATAGTGAAATAGCGGTATCCGCCTTTTGTAATGTTATGGGAATGGCAAGTAACCCGAGTAATTGGTAGAACATTTCTTTTTGTTTACCTAACTCAAATTTAGGCACTCGCAGTTGATTGGGTCCTTGTTTTTGGGTGGAATCAAGTGGCGTGTAGGTAACAGCATAACTTTTTTCACCGCTTGTCGTGCCATCACTTTCTACATTGTTAACCACATAAGCTTTAAAGGGATTTTTTTTAGGTGTAGGATATTCTGTTTTTGTAGATGAGCTTACTGGTTTTTGCTCACTAAACTCAATGACAAGGCCATCTCCTGGTTCACCAGTGTCCTTTTCTTCTTTTTCATCACTTGAACTTGTTTTTGTTTCTTTTACAAAGTTCTTATCCCAGCACGCCACGGGATTTCTTTCTGCTAATTTAGGCGTAAGAGCGTTAGCGCCAAGTCTTTCGGCTACCTTTGTGGTAGCTTGAAGCGCGGTTATTTGTAGCTCTTTCTGTAAATTTTGGTGTTGTGTTGCTAACAAGCTTGCTGCAGCTTCATGCAGTTGAACGTCTCGATAAAGATCTTTTACTGCTTGTTCCTTATCCTCATCCGCCGCCGCTAGTAAATTGTCATAAAAGGTGTTTATAGTTGATTGCAGCTGCTTTTGCTGTTGCGCTAGCCATTTTTTTGCTTGCTGCTGTTGTTCTTGTAAGTATTTCGCCGCCTCAGTTGTGCTGTAATTATTTTTTTCCCGCATTTCTGCTGCGCGTTCTTTTGCTGCAGTTAAAAGGGCATTAAAGGCATCTGTCGTTTCTTGATAAGCCGTATCAACCGAAGCCCATGCACCATTTACAGTGTCTTGATCCAGAACTGGGGGGGTATCGGGAGCTTCAGCTTCTGGTAAATTAAGCTTTTCCTCAATCTGTTTTTTCAACTTTTCTAGCGTTATTGCTGGAGTAGCAGGCTGTTCGGGTTTTGGTGGTGCAATAAGTGAAGAAGCTGGAGGTTGAGCCATGGTTATTTTCCTAATGATATTGTTATACTATAACTGCTCATTCTGGCAAACATAAAGCTAAAGAATGTGAGCAGCTACGTTATATTTTTAGAAAATCTATCCTTAAAGTTTTAGCCGGCATAAAATCCTTATATGCGATTAAAGAATATCACAATTGTAAAGACTTTTTGTAGTTTTTTTTTCAGTTTGTCGCTAAATTACCCGTGCAATGCGTTTAAAACAAAGAGTTAGCTAACGCAACCTGGATCTGTGGTGTTTGAACAAGCTGCTTAAACACTTAAGATGAGGATCTCATCCTTGGCGATCGAGGTGTAGGAGGTGTAGAATCATTACTATCACTATCACTATCACTATGCTCATCAGCAAGGTCTCTTGCCACTTCATCCGCAGCCGCATTCACTGATTTGATAGTACTTTCAATATGAGCTTGATCTACGCTTTCGATCAAATTTCCAACATCGTTAGGGTAACGTTGAGTAAAAAAAGTATCAACAAGATTATAAATAGGATGGTACAATACATTATCAACATTAAGATTATTAGCAAAAGAATTGCCTAACGCGGTGAATGCTGTTCGCATTGCATAAGTATTATTTTCGTAAGCTTGATTGAATTCAATTTGTAGCGCGTTTAAAATCGCCATTGTTCCAGAATCAACTGCTAATATGCCATGTTGGATCCCTACTGCCTCTGCTTGCAGGCGATCCCGAATGCTTAAAACATTTTGCCCTGCGTTGCTGTTTGCTTCACAGAGTGAGCCATACGCATTGCTACTAAGACTAGCAGCTTCTTGTACTGCATTTAAAAATCGATATTCATTACTATTCGTAATATTTGTTCTTGCTGCACCCATAGCTGCTTCTAACTCAGCATTGGATATAGCATTACTTACAGTTCCCCTTTGTACTTTTCTCACGGCATCATTTATTGCGGCTCTTAATTCATTTTGTATATAAGTTGCTACTGTTTTAAAATAAGTCCAGTATTCGTTGTTGCTAAGCATACCTTTTCCTTCATTCTTTGGTGGTAACTCACTCCATAGCAGGGAACGCCAAATCTGAACGTTCTGGTCAATATGAAGCTAAAGGGGGTGAGCAGATACCTTTAGTGTTAAAAGAAGCGCATCTTAACTTTTTTTTATTTTTACAGCAAGGCATCTTTTTTTTTTCTTTTTCTCATTTGTATCTCAGGGCAAAGGTTAAGCTAGCATACAACAAGTTAAGCCATGCGCGCGGTCACTGTGGGCCTAGGGGTTGGCGCTAAACTCTCTTTTGCCACAAGTGGTTGGTGGCGCAGGCGTGCTTGCTCTTGCATCAATAATGCCTTAAAGCGCGGCGAATATTGAAAACTGGGGTTGCCTAAATGTTGCCAATCAACTTGTTGTTCGCGCGCTAGCGCATAGGCGCAAGCGAGCATCACGAAATTTTTGTTATGCCCAGAAAATTTCAAGACCGGCCATTGATTACAAATCGCTTGATCAACCATTTGCCTAACCACATCATATTCATTATTTTGGGTATAGGCGCTAACATTTTCACCAGCACGCACTTTGCGCTTGTGTTTAGCCAGATGTGACTGCGCATAAAATTGCATTTGCGAGTGATTCATATAAACGGGCAAACGATTATCGCTGTAATAAACCTGCCAATCAGTGTGTAATTGATCTGGTTGCGTTAAGGGCCGTAAATCCATGGCTAATGTTTTTTTTACATGCGGGAAAAAGCGGTGATTGAATTGGCTAAAACTCTGGTGCAAAAGCTGCTGTTTTTCACGCACTTTACTCGCAAGTAATTGCATACGCAGCCACAGTGGCGCCAACGTGGTTTGTAAGCCTTGGTGCAGCTCTCTTACTTTAAGTAGCGCTGCTAACGGTTTTTTACCCATCATTAAAGGAGGTAATTGCAATTGCGTAGCAGCAATCGGTAACGCGATCTGCAAGGCAATCTCTTGTAATTGCTTTAACCAAGCTGAAATCGTTGCTGCATGTTTTTGCAAATTACTTTGGTGATTAACTAATCGTTTAACATGAGCCAAATTTTCGCGATGTGTCACAAAATTTGGTTGCGCAACAATCGTGGTTTGCGCCAACAGGTTCGCAAGTTGTTCTAAATTTTGTTGATTTAAATCGCCTTGCAATAATTTTTGTAATGGCTTTTGCATTTTACGTAACTGTTTGTAAAGTTTACGCATTTCACGGTGGTTAGCCAGCGGTGTTAAAGCCGTTGCCAACTGTTCTCTGGTGGCTTGGCACGAAACTGTGGCTTGGGTGCTACCTTCTTCAGGTTCTTCTTCAGGGGGATACCAAGCCAAATAAATCTTTTCTAATTTTTGTAAAGTAGGCGTTACTTGTTGTAAGCAGTGCTTGATTTGTGCAAGATGATGTTTATTTTGATCGAGTTGGTATAACAATTCGCCACCCAACGGTTGTTGATCTAGTAATTCGGCACGATAGGTTGCATAAGAGGCTTGCAACTGTGCAGATTCTGATTGCAATTGTTCTAAGTACTGTTTTACATTTGCAACCACTTGCGGAAATTCATCTAACAAGTGGATTTTTTGCGCTTGCAACTGCGGTGAAAGTTCGCTTTGTGCTAATTGCACGATACGCTCAATTTGGCGCGCAAACAGTTGCAGCTTTTCAAGCGAGGCATCCACCCTGAGTGTTAATCCTCGTACCTTTAACTGGATTGGCGTGATTTCTGTGCTGGGAGTAGACATCCTTGTCCTCCTAATTTCATTTTCCTGTGTATGTATTATTTTCACAGATTCTTGAAAAAAGGCCTAGTCGCAGTAAGCCCTGCAGTTGTGTGCGAAAAGACTTAAGCGTGTTGCCAGCACTGCCGTGGAAATCAATTAGTTGCTTTAGTAATGTATCTGCTATATTCTTATCAGAGTTTATCAGAGATGGAAACGGTTTTTTTTAAATTTAACATATAGTACAAGAGGTTATGTCTTTGTTAACCGATGAAGAATTTTGGAAACAGACGATAGAAGAAGCCTTAGAAAATAAGGCAGAATATAGCTTTCTAGACTTTAAACTTAACCTGTCAGATCAAAATGAGCGACTCAAAGAGCATATCAATGCGTTTGGAAATTTAGAGCGTGGTGGATGTTTTGTACTTGGTGTTGAAAAATTTGTCGCTATTGGCATGAGTAACTGGGATGAAACCATCAAAAAAGTGACGAGTTTGGCAAAGGTTACACAAGAGCCCAGTTTGAGCATTAAAGCATTTTCAATTTCCGTGCATGGTCAAAAACTGCTTTGTCTCCAAATATTGCCGTCCTCTACAAAACCTGTATTTATTAAAAATCGAACACCGCTAGGCGGCAATGCTTGCTTTAAACGTTCTGGATCATCAACAATTGCAATGCCTATTCAGGAAATTAAGGATTTATTGGTAAATTCACAGGAGTATTACTATGATGAATCTACACTAAAAGATGCCAAACTCGCTGAACTAGATATTGAGCAGTTAGTGCAATTTTTGCCACAGCTTAATAAGAATGAACTGTTGAATCCAAAAAATCTGTCGATTTTAAAAGATTATCGAATCATTGATGGCATGCAGGATCTTCATAAAATCACAGTTGCAGGTTGGTTATGTTTTGCAAAAAATCCTCAGGAAAATCGCCAATTTCGCAATGCTTATATTGAATTTCAAATTTTTCAATCGACAATGCGTGACGTGCCTCTTAAAAAATATGAAATCAAGGGACGTCTTGCAGATCAAATCGAACAAACCATTAACCTTTTGAAACAAAATATTTGGGTTATTCCAAAAATACAAGGTGCAAAGCGAGAAGATATTCCCGCTTATTCTGATATTGTACTAAGAGAGGTTATTACAAACAGTGTGGTACATCGAGACTATAAAAAAATGCACCAACCTGTAAAAATTGCGATGTTTAGCAATCGTATTGAAGTTGAAAATCCAGGTGGTTTAATGCCAGGTTTAACCATATTTAATTTAATTCATCGACGAGATTGGCGTAATCCACTTTTAGCTGAATTGATGAAAAAATTTGGTTTTGGTGAAATGGATGGTCAAGGAATTGATCGACTCTACGCGGCAACTTTGTCGATTAGAGTACCACCACCGTTGTTTATCGATAATCAAAACGCATTCACAGTAACATTATCTGCGCCGAAAACCTATGAAGAATTCACGCCAGAAGAGAAACGTTCCATGATTATTATTTTAGCTATTATCCAAGCTACGGTTGATAATGAGAGTGTAAGAAATTGCTTTGGTATTTCCAGTGAAAAAGCAACTACGCTTATCAAAGCGTTAGTAGGAGATCACGTTTTGCAAGCAAATAGTGGTAGCCGAAAATATGCAAAATATATTTTAACACCACAATATCGTGAAAAAATATTTGGCTAGATTATGTTGTGTGTGGTGAACATGAAAGCCACTGCCGTGCCAACAGTGTGATTGGATGCAAAATTTTTATTTTACGCTGAGCTAAGTTACAAGCCTGCTGCAATTGCATGGCGCAGCCGATATTGCTGCTAATGATGTAATCACAATCAGGCGGGATAGTAGATAGTAGGTTTTGTGCAAGAGCTTGTGAAATATTGGGTTGGTTAAGCATATAGCTGCCAGCCGCACCACAACAGCCTTCGTTAATGATTTTTTGAATGTGTAATTGTGGAATGTGTTGCAATAATTGTTTGGTTGCTTGTGCTTGTTTAATGATATTGCGTTCGCTACACGGTAAATGCAAGACCACATTTTTGGGTAGCGGTTTAAACTTTATTTTCTGGTGATGAATGGCATTATTAATTAGGGTATTAATGGCGATTAATTTCTCTTGAAAAGATTGATCTTGATAACGCTGCAGACTGCCACCACAGCCGGTAACACAATAGGTGATAAAGTCATAATCATCTTGCTGTAAGGTTTTTAAATTATTTTTTTGTAAGGCCATAAAAGCGGTATGATCACCAGCATGCTCATGCAAGGCGCCACAACACTGTTGGTTTTTAGGAAGCAAGACGTTAAATTGTAAATTTTCTAATAAAAAAATAGCTGATTGTAAGGTAAGGCGATCGAAAATCGGGCTCATGCAGCCGGTAAAGAGGGCGACGGTTTTTTTTTCTTTTTGCAGCGTATGATTTTTTAAATTCATACGCCATGGCAAAGGCAATAATAAAGCGTCATCCTTTTTCAGTTTTACTATTTTTAAAATAGCAGATTTACGTATTAACCATTGCACACCACTTTTTTGATAAAGATAATTTAAAATAAAACTCATGCGCTTATGTTGTAACAAAAAGCGAATTATATAAGGTAATTTTTGTGGTAAAAAAGTATTGCGTGCCGTGATAAATAATGTACTGTACTCCACCTTTGAAGGGCACATTGCTTCGCATGCCTGGCATTGCAAACAATGGTTTAAATACTGTGTAATATCGTTATCCAAGCTTAACTGCGCTTCATTCACCGCTTTAATCAAGGCAATACGCCCGCGCGGCGACTCATTTTCACTTTGTGTGAGTTGATAGGTTGGGCAGTGCGGTAAACATAAGCCACATTGCACGCATTGGTTGGTGAGTTCAGTTAAGGTTTTGTTTTTTACCATGGTGGTGTTACATTTCAACTCAGTTTTAGGTGATCTTGAGTAATCAGAAAGACTACCAGCGATTCCCGCCGTAATGCCTGATTACTCAAGAACAGTCAGATTTGAGGCAAGGTCACGCTAAAAATTTCAAAAAATAGCGGAGTTTATACATAATAAATGAGCACATTTTTTGGGGTTTTTAGCGTGAGATTGCCCAAATATGGCTGTTCCCAGCTACAGCGGGAATTACTGAAAGACTACTACAGTACTTGTGTCTTAAGCAAGATTTGGGTACAATTCGCGCTCTTATAAGTAGCTATTCAGCAAATTTAACGGTGAATTTACTCAGAACGTTCAGATTTGGCGTTCCTATCTACAGGGTGAATAGTTATCTTTAGTATAAGGCAATCCCCAAAAGCAGTCATTTGCAGTGATAATGGGAGTTGCTATAGTTAAGTGCGAACTTGGAGCAAGAATTATGAAAACATATAGTGCCAAGGCGGAAACAGTGGAAAGAAGTTGGTACATTGTTGATGCTGCGGATAAAACATTAGGTCGTTTAGCGACTGAAATCGCGCGCCGTTTACGTGGCAAGCATAAACCCGAATATACCCCACATGTTGATACTGGCGACTATATTGTCGTATTAAATGCCGGCCAGGTTAAAGTAACGGGCAATAAAGCCAAAGATAAAAAATATTATCGTTATTCTGGTTATCCTGGCGGTATGCGTGAAATCACCTTTGAAAAAATGATTGTTAGATACCCTACACGTGCATTAGAAATTGCCGTTAAAAGAATGTTGCCACGTAACCCACTCGGTCGTGCAATGTATCGCAAACTGAAAGTATATGCCGGCGCAGAGCATCCTCATGCTGCGCAACAACCTAAAGAATTAATTATTGAAACAGGCGGTAATCATGGCTGAAACAAAATATTACGGTACCGGTCGTCGTAAAACTTCTACGGCGCGTGTTTATTTAACCTACGGTGGCAAAGGCGCTATTATTGTTAACAATAAGCCGTTGGATGAATATTTTGGTCGCGAAACTTCACGCATGGTGGTTCGCCAACCCTTAGAAGCAGTTAAATTGCTTGGCAATGTCGATGTTAGAGTGACGGTTGCTGGTGGTGGCCCAAGTGGACAAGCGGGTGCGATCCGCCACGGCATTACGCGTGCTTTAATTGCTTATGATGAAGCGACTACTGTTGCAAGCGATGATGGTGATGATGGTGAAAGTGGTTCGGGTGATCTTACTTCATTCCGTCGCATTTTACGTCGTGCAGGTTATGTGACCCGTGACTCACGCCAAGTGGAACGTAAGAAAGTGGGCCTACGTAAAGCACGTAAAGCAACGCAGTTCTCTAAACGTTAATTTTATTGTTGTCGTAACTATTCAGTAAATTTAATTGTGAATTTGCCAAGAACGTTCAGATTTGGTGAACAACTACGAAAATATTTTTGAGAAAGCGCAGTGT
>CAYGTS010000088.1:0-10997 GCA_964352905.1 uncultured Legionellales bacterium
AACCACCGACACAAGGATTTTCAGTCCTTTGCTCTACCGACTGAGCTATCAGGCCAAGAGTGTGTATTAAAGCGATTTGTGCGGCTGCAGTCAAGCGCTAATCAATAAAAAATGTATCTATTCAGTAAACTTAACTGTGAATTTACCAAGAACGTTCAGATTTGGTGATAAAAACGGCGAAAATATTTTTGAGAAAGCGCAGTGTATGAGTTATACATGAGCATTTCGATAAAAGATTTTCGCTATTTTTAGCCCAAATATGGACGTTCCCATCTACAGGGTGAATAGTTACTAAAAAATTATTATTCTTGCTCTGGTGGCACATAACCTTGTGGTTTTTCGCTACCTTCACCAAAAAAGAACTTTTCCATTTCAGTTTGTAAAAATTGGCGCGCTTTGGGATCGACGGCGGATAAGCGATATTCGTTGATTAGCATGGTTTGGTGTGCCAGCCACATTTGCCATGCTTGCTGACTGATTGATTCGAATATTTTTTGGCCTAATGCACCTGGATAAGGTGGTCTTTCTAAACCGGGTGCCTCTTGTTGTAATTTAACACAAAATACAGTTCTACTCATGTGAGTTTCTCCTCGTAGAGCGTTGCTAATAAATTTGCAACGGGTTTGCTTAAGCCCAATGGTTTGCTAAGGCCGCTATGGTACCATATTATTTGATCATCTTTAATTTGATTTATTTTTGGCGTGGCTTTCACAATAACCGGTGTAATATCTAGATGAAAATGACTAAAGGTGTGGCGAAAATTTGCTAAACAATGCTGGTTTTTGATATCTAGCGCGTAATCTTTTTCACAAACTGTCGTGAGTTCACTGATATTTTCTAGCATAGGAAAACACCACAAACCGCCCCAAATGCCAACGGGTGGCCGTTTTTCTAATAAGATTTTTCCACGGTGCTGTAAAATTAAAAAATACGTTTGTTTGGTTGGTAGATTTTTACTGGTTTTTTTACCAGGAAATAATAAGGTTTGCTGCTGCTTGTTTGCTTGGCAATCCTTTTGTAACGGGCACTGCTGGCAACGTGGTTGGGAGCGTGTGCAAATCATAGCACCCAAATCCATCATCGCTTGCGTATAGTCACGTGCGTGATCATCGTTTACGATGTAAAGTTCTGCAACCTGCCATAATTGATCTAATACTTTTTTATCACCTGGCCAACCGGCTATCGCGTGGCAACGTGCTAGTACACGTTTAACATTGCCATCTAAAATTGCCTCTGCTTGATTATTTGCCAATGATAAAATTGCGGCAGCCGTTGAACGGCCAATACCAGGTAATTGTTGCAAGGTCTTTAACTCTTGTGGAAAGCGTTTATGATAGTTTTCAACAATAATTTTTGCAGTTTTGTGTAAATTGCGCGCGCGCGCATAATAGCCTAAGCCACTCCAATGTTGTAATACTTCATCAAGATCAGCATTTGCCAATTGCGTAACGCTTTTAAAACGATTTATAAATTTTTGGAAATACGGGATAACGGTATTGACTTGCGTTTGTTGCAGCATGATTTCAGAAACCCAAACCCGGTAAGGGTTTGGGTTGCTTTGCCAAGGTAAGTCTTTGCGACCATATTGTTGGTACCACGCTAATACTTTTGCACGAAAATTTTTAATCACTGCCCAAAATGCTTTAATAAAGAATTAATTTTACCACCAACGTCTTGATTCAGTTTGTTACCAATTTTTTTATCGATTAAATTCGTTACTTTATCAACGGTTTTCTGTTTAATATTTTGCTCTTGGGCTTTCACCACATTTTTAATCAATTGTTGATTATCAATGTGTAATCTCGGATTAGCAAAATTGCCTGATACGCGTAATGGGATCTCCATATTATTAAGCGCTTCGACATATTGACTACCGCTTTTTATGCCGCTTAAATTCGCCATGATTTGAATATTCATTTGTTGGTTAAGCAAATCAATAGGACCCAAAGCTTCAGCAGTTAATACTTTTGATACAAGTTTAACGTTATTATTGGCAGTGCCATTCACAATATGGCTGGTTGCCGTTAAACTTAAAAAGTCAGTTTTACCTTTATCAGTTAAATCGTTACGCGGTGCTTGTTTGCCAATCATAGCAAACACTTTGTTTTGCAATGATTTAAATTGATAATCAATATCTAGGCCATCGATTTCACCATTACTAAAAGCAACGTTTGCATCGCCATTTAAGGATTGTATTAATTGCGTGCGCAAGCTACCTTTAGCAGTAACATTGAGATCCGCATTTGCAATACCTGTAATGCGTTTAACGCCTAAAAACTTTTTGCTGTTAAATTTTAAAATATCACCTGCTTGAACATTCGCTAAATTTGCTTGAAAAGCAAGACTCGGCAGATCCGATCTCGCATCAATTTGTCCTTTACCACTGTATTTTCCTTGCAAAAAATTTGCGTTAGATGAAGTTAATTGTACTAAACCATCTTTTGCCACAATATTAGCGGTAATATTGGTAATAGGCGCATCTTGCAGCGTTGCTTGATCGATTTTAAGCTTGCCTGTCATATTTAATCTGCGTAGCAAAGCGACTGGAATAATCGGCTGTTCGCTTTTTGCAGTTGCTTTCGCATGGTTAGATGATGGTGGCGTAATAGATTTATTGCTCGCAGCTGTTTGTAAACTAAAATCACGATAATGATCTAAATTAATTTGATCTAAATGTAGATTAAAATTAATTGCTGGTGATTTAAAGTTGTTAACTTGCGCTTGCCCTGTTAACGTAGATTGATCTAACTTAACCACAAGCTTAGCAATAGCAGCATTATTGGCCGTGGCGGTAAAATTAATATTGGCATTGGCATTTTTTAATGCGCTACTACTTTTAAGTTTAACTTTGCCTAAGCCTAGGCTTTCAATTAACTGGCGTGGATTAAAACTCGCCACTTTTATCGAACCCGCAAATTGTGGCGCATCAATAATCTTATTCCCTTTCAGCTTAATGTTTGCAGTGAGTTGATCTAACTTTAATAATAAATGACTAACATCTAAGGTTTGCAATGCAAGATTAGCGTTAAGCGTGCCTTGAATACTCGCTTGTAATTTGTGTTGGGGAAAAGCTTTACCGTTTAAATTAGCGCCCATATCCAGCTCATCAATCGCAATACGATCATTATTTGCATAAGTGATTTTAGCGGTTAAATTAAATTTACCGGTTAGTTGCGGTTTATTACTGTTAATCATGAAACTCATTTTCACAGGGAAAGCACCACCTGCTTGCACATGGTTACTGCTAAAATTAAAATCTTTAACTAGCACAGTTTGGTTATGCTGCTGGTCATGCCAATCAATATTAGCATTTCTAACGTTAATGCTAGCAATCTGAAAATCAGTCGCATTCTTTTTGTTTTGTGATGAGTTTTTTACCGCTAAATTAGTAGCCTGCTTCTCATCAGTGGCTGATGTATTTTTTTGCTTTTGCAAATCTTGCCAATTTGTTATGCCTTGGGCATTTTTTGCTAAGTGTAATTGCAAGCCATCTAAATTAATAGCGCCTACTTCAATTTTACCTTTTAAAAGCGGCAACACCTTAAATTTAGCATCGACTGTTTTCACTTCCGCAAAATTTTGTGACGTAAAGCCTTTGGCATTGCTTAAGCTAACATCATCAATTTTAACACCCAACCATGGAAAAAAGGATAAATGTAATTGGCCTTTGATAGTTAGCTGGCGCCCTGTCATGCTAGATACTTTTTCACTAACATAATTTTTTAGTTGATCAGTATTAACAAACAGATACAATGCAAAACATGCTGCTATAAATAAGACAATAAGAATAGTGAATAAAATACTGGTAAATTTAATTAATTTACGCATGCTGGCGCCTCTTAATAATTTGCAAATTTGGCCATTATACAGAAAATAACGTATAAATGTACCCTGAGCTTATTGCGTACAAAATGCACATATGCTTATCCTTGCAATATACCCTTTTTGCGGTATCATCCTTGTTACTACCATTGATAACAAAAAGATTAGGATGTCTACAACTAAGCCCTTCATCCCTGCCACAACACGTTTGCCTGAAATAACCCTGAAAGCGGTTATTGTTGGGGTGCTGTTGGCGATTGTTTTGGCCGCATCCAATGCGTATCTGGCATTAAAAGTGGGAATTTTAACTTCCGCTTCTATTCCGGCGGCAATTTTATCAATGGGAATTTTAAAATTATTTAAGCAATCCAATATCTTAGAAAATAATATCGTGCAAACCTGTGCTTCAACGGGTGAGGCGGTGGCCGGTGGCATTGTGTATACCATTCCTGGTTTAATCATTATTCACTATTGGCAACATTTTCCGTATTGGCCCACTTTTTTTATTTCATGTTTTGCTGGCATTTTAGGCGTAATGTTTTCAGTGCCTATTCGGCGTATTTTATTAAACGATGATAGCTTGCCGTTTCCCGAAGGCAAAGCGATTGCCGAAGTACTAAAAGCTAATCACAGTGAAAACCGTAGCTTAAAGCAAATTTTAATCGGCGGTACGCTGGGTGCTGTGATTGAATTTATGCAAAATGGTTTAAAAGTACTTGCCGACAGCATGCAAGTTTGGTTTGCCAAAAGTGGTGTTTTATTTGGTTTTGGCAGCGGTTTTTCCGCAACCTTAATTGGTGCGGGTTATTTAATTGGTTTTAATATTGGTTTGAGTTTATTGATTGGCGCTATCATTAGCTGGTTGATTTGCGTACCTATTTTAAGTTTTTCCCATCCTATCGCGATTAATAGCAGTATTATTAATAGTGTGATGTCTTTTTGGGGGCAACATATTCGTTACATTGGTATTGGCGCAATGATTACCGCGGGGTTATGGACATTATTGTCACTGTTAAAGTCATTGGCGATTAATATTAATCGCTCGTTAAAACTATTCTTACAGCAACGCCGTGAATTGAACATTGCGCGCACTGATCAGGATATTCCTTTACTGTATGTTGCGATGGGCATTGTTTTTTTATTATTTTTATTTTGGCTATTGTTACGACAGTATTTTCCACTCAATGCGTTGAATTTAAATCATGCGCAATCGATAAGCCTAATACTCGCAAGTTTACTCTATATTTTAATCATTGGTTTTATGATTTGTGCCATTTGCGGTTATTTTTCCGGCATGGTGGGCGTATCAGCAAGTCCTGGATCAGCGGCCATTATTGCCGGCATGTTATTAGCTGCGATCATGATCCGCTCTTTATTACCGTTTCATAGCACGACGATTAACTTTAATGCCGCTGCGATAACGATTATTTTAGGCGCGATTATTACCGGTGCTGCAGCTATCACTAATGATAATATTCAAGATTTGAAAGTGGGCCAATTGGTTGGTGCAACACCGTGGAAACAGCAATTAATGCTAATTTTAGGGGTGATTGTAGGTTCAGCAGTGATCCCACCGATCATTGAAGCGTTGTTTAATGTTTATGGCATTGGCGATGTGTTTCCACGCCCAGGTATGGATCATTCACAAGTATTAGCAGCGCCACCAGCTGCAATGCTCGCTGCCATTTCTGCAGCAGTGTTTAATCATGATATCCCTTGGCAGATGTTATTCATTGGTGCGGCAATTGCACTGTTGTTTATTAGCCTTAATTTAATTTTAAAAAAATCACATAAAAACATTTCGGTACTAGGGATTGCCACCGGCATGTATTTGCCATTAACTTCCAGCACGCCATTGTTTATTGGAAGTTTCATTAGCTTATTGGTTAATCGTAAAATCAAACAACAATCCGGCAATCAAGCAACGATTAAACAAAATGGCTTAATCTTAGCCTGCGGCTTAGTCGCTGGGAGTGCGCTGATGAATGTGGTACTCGCCATTCCTTATGCTTTCGCACAAAGCCCTAAAATTTTTACCTTGATGCCCACAAATTTGCACGGCTTGGCAAGCCTTTTAAGTATTATCATGACGATAGCGCTGTGTGCCTATATTTATAGAGCAACAATTAAGGGTTAACTCTTTGATTTTAATTTAAAACATTTCTTTATTGCTGTATAAGTGTAAATATATTAACCTATTGTTAAATTGTAACTATCCAGTAAATTTAATTGTGAATTTACCAAGAACGTTCAGCTTTGGCGTTCCCATCTACACGGTGAATAGTTACGTTAAATTTATTAAATAATAAGTATAGAGACTTGCGGTTATGCCTATTGATATGCAACAAATTATTAAAGATGCTTTTAGACGCAATCAAAAGCAAGCTAACCCACTTAATACAAGCCGTTCTTATGACTTACTTTATCCTGGTGAAAAACGTCACTTTTTCTACAAACTTTTAGCACGCGAACATAGCACGATTGCCATAACAACAGAGCAAGTAACAGAAAGACAACTAACTCAAGTGCCTAACCTTCCCTCCCCCACTGTTAAAATTTCCTCCCCCACTGTTAAAATTTTTGAGTTACAACATTCATTACTTAAAGAATTTCAGCAGTTTATTTGCGAAAAAAAAGACATAACAAGTGTTCAACAATTTAATAACGCCGTAACTACGTTTTTAGCAAAGCCCTTACCATTAGTTAGCGAATCCTTAGAAGAAAGTCCTTCAAAAAGTTACGGTGACATATTAAAAACAAGTCGTTTTGATATATCTTTTGGAACAAGCAAGGCTTGGGAGCTTTTTAATGGCATGTGTCATGAACTGCGTCAAGTTGTTTATTCAGCGTCTGAGTATAACGCCAGAAAAGTAGCAAAATTTAAACGAGACGTGCAAACTAATATAGAAAAATATGAGGCTCTTATTATACGTGAGTTTACTACGCCTCATGGTGCAAACTTTAAACAAGTTACTGCACTAATTAATTCCTATGTTAACTACTTACGGCAAGAACAACAATTTGCTTGTCAAACTTATCCACAAACTAACCAAAACTTAAACGACAGTTTTGGGCTACTCAAGAAAGCTTGTGAGGATCTAAAATTAATAAAAACTAAGTCACCTAACGCACCTAAAAACGTAACTGAGTATCTCACAACGTTAGAAAAGGAATGCGATACAATAATTAAGAATATAGATAACCAATTGAAGAGGTTATCTCCTCAAACATCAGGAACTGTTGATAAAGACTTATTCAGGCGTCCTAAGCATCGTTAATAAATTAAGCTCACCAAGTTGACGAACCCCAGCAATCCCCCCATAATCACCCTTTTTGTAACCTAAACACACAACATGACAAAAGATCACCAACACCGCATTCGCAGCTTTGTGCGAAGATTAGGGCGCATGACGCTTGCGCAAAAAAAAGCGCTAATTGATCTGTGGCCGCAATATGGCTTAGACTATACCGGTGAGCTGCTGAATTTTAAAAACATTTTTCATAACGATCATCCGATTATTTTAGAAATTGGTTTTGGTAATGGCGCAAGCCTTGCTGAACTTGCTGTGATGCATCCTGAAAATAATTATCTTGGTATTGAAGTACATTTGCCGGGTGTGGGTCATTTGCTATCGTTAATTGAACAGCAGCAGATTCATAATATTCGTATTTTTCAACACGATGCGATAGATATTATTAAACACAGCATCCCGGATAATGCACTCGATGGGATTAACATTTATTTCCCCGATCCATGGCCCAAAGCACGCCATCATAAACGGCGTTTAATTCAAAGTGAGTTTATTAACTTAATTACCACCAAATTAAAAGTCGCCGGTAAATTGCATTTAGCAACTGACTGGGAAAATTATGCTGAACAAATGATGAATGTTATGTCAGCGCGCGATGATTTTATTAATCTTGCAGGACACGGTCATTTTATTGAAAATAAAGCACTACGCCCACACACCAAATTTGAAAAACGTGGCTTAAAATTAGGCCATGGGGTATGGGATTTAATGCTAGTGAAAAAGTAATGCTAAATCTACGATTCGTGATTTACGGATCGCAACTTTAGAATTACAATGCTGTTTTTAAAACCGGCACAAGCCCATGAAAAACGACTTACAAACCCTACAAGCCCATCATGATTTAATGCTGAGTTATTTAAAAGAACTTGCTAGTAATCACCACGGTAAACTCACTTTCCATGATTATATGCAAGCGGTGCTGTATGCGCCGAACTTAGGCTATTACACTAACACTAGCCAGAAATTTGGGGCATTAGGTGATTTCACGACAGCACCTGAAGTATCACCATTATTTTCACACTGCATTGCACGCCAGTTTAGTGAATTACTAGCAGATATACCACAAGCACAGATTTTAGAATTTGGTGCCGGTAGCGGTAAGATGGCGCTTGATATTTTAACGTATTTAGACAATATTGATGCCTTACCCAATGCGTATTTTATTCTGGAAATTAGCCCAAGCTTGCGCCAACGCCAACAACAATTATTACAAGCAAAAGCCCCACAGTTTTTAAAGTTGGTATCTTGGATTGATCACGTACCTGAAAATTTTAACGGCATGATTGTGGCCAATGAAGTACTAGATGCCATGCCCGTGCATTTAGTCGATTTTGAACAACGCAAAGAATGCTGCGTGTCTTTTCACGATAATCAATTTATCTTAACAATGGCACAATCTGATAATGCCGTGTTAAATCAAAAAATTAATACCCTTGCTGATCATTACCAATTTCAACAACCTTACATGAGTGAAATCAATTTAAACATTGCCCCGTGGATTAAAAAACTTAGTCGCGCGTTGCAACAAGGCATTATTCTGCTGATTGATTATGGCTTTGCAGCGGATGAGTTTTTTCACCCACAACGTCATCAGGGTACGCTCATGTGCCATTACAAACAACAAACTCACCCTGATCCCTTTGTGAATCCGGGACTGCAAGATATTACCGCACATGTTAATTTCAGTGATGTTGCAAACGCCTGTGCTGCCAATGCATTAACTATTTTAGGCTATATTACACAAGCGAATTTTTTATTAAATTTAGGCATTACCGATTTAGCGATGACGGTTGATAATGACTTAAAATTACAATTGGCCAACAGTAAGCAATTACAAACTTTATTAATGCCGCATGAAATGGGTGAGTTGTTTAAGGTGTTCGCGGCCAGCAAGAATTGTGATATTGAATTATCAGGCTTTGCGCGCAACAATCATCCTGAAAAATTATAAAAAGAAATGCTCAAACAACCAAAAGAAAACAAGAAAGATCGCTAAGCTAACTACAATACGCAAAGCTAATGATCGCCCAAAAAAATTTTTGATCCGTGCTTTTGCATAACGCAGTGGATGTTTATATTTAAAATGTTTCAAAATCACTTTGGCCGTTGGCTCAGCGTGACCTCGCATGGGATTAATATGAATATTAATATCTGGATGGGTGTTGGCTTCAATGAATACCCCACCTGTTTCTAACAATGGTTGTGAAATATCATGACACATCACATCAAACCCCACTAAATTTACATTTAAAATTTTAGCCGCCCTAATTGCGAGTGATGCATTATCAGGATGAATCTTTTGAGTAATTGCTTCAAACGATCCGCCACGAGAGGCAGTTGCCGTATAACCCAACCAAACTGTTTCATCTTTATTTATCACGTCATCAAAGCTTAAACCAGCATGCGCTAGGCAACTCTCTGCTTCTTCATCTAACTTAATATAACCCTTACCGCCCCATTGTTGAATCAACGCTAAGCGTTTTTCATTTTCAATATCGACTAATTGTTTGATCGAGTGCGTACCATCACCAACTATTTTAGCGGGCAAACGTAGCACAACTCCAATGACCTTGCCAAAATACACTAAAACGCGATAAGTCTTCAGGTTCGCATAAAATTCTTCTAATAAAATGAATTTATGTTTTTTAAATTTTTCTGTTAAATATTGTTCTAATCTTTTTTGATCGGGGATATTGCATAATACATCTTCACCACCAACCGTATGTTGCAGTGGTTTAGCGACAAGTGGATAAGTTAACGCAGCTATTACTGCTTTTTTTTGAGTCACGTATTCTGGTGAAAGCGCTAAAGCTTTCGGCATGGGGATCCCTGAACCAGTGAGTAACTTATTCATGATGTATTTATTACTGGCAATGGTGCTACTTGCTGCATCGTTAAATGAGGTGAGCCCAGCATGAAATAAATATTTTCTTTTACCAAATGAAATAGTCATAAAATTTAAGTTTTCATCTTTATCCACTGGCAAGCCTAATTCGAGTGCTGCTTGGTAATATAGTTCTGTATTAGTATCCATGGTGTTCTCGCTAAAGATAATCATCTAAATGTAAATAGTTTATCACGCTATCATGGTTGATCATTTGTTCTCGCTCACCAGCATAAATCAAAAACGATTGAATATTTTTTGATTGTGCGAGATCGTTAAATTTTTTTAAAGGCTTTAAAAAATTTTTATTAAAGGTTGTGCTAGATTTAATTTCTACTGCATTTAAATGCATGCCCTGTTGAAATAAAATATCCACTTCTTTTTGGTTACTATCCCGATAAAAATAAAATCTTGTATCATCACCACGATTATAATGTAATTTCATGATTTCAAGCACAACTAAGTTTTCAAATAAAGCCCCACGTAAGGGATGATGTGCAATTTGATCAGGCTCTTGAATACCGAGTAAATAAGAAACCAAGCCAAGATCGGTGAAATAGAGTTTTGATGATTTAATAATGCGTTTACCAAAATTTTCAAAATACGGTGGTAACGTCATCGTAATAAAGGATGCTTGTAAAACAGAAAACCAAGACTTAATCGTTTCACGCGCTACCCCTAAATCATTAGCCATACTGCTATAATCAATGAGCTGACCAACAAGTGTAACAGATAAATTTAAAAATCGCTGAAATTGATCTTGATCTTTAATATTAATAATTTTCTTTACATCTCGCTCAACATAAGTTTGCACGTAATCACGATAAAAACGTTTTGGTGCAATATTATTTTTATAAATTCTAGGGTAACCACCAAAATAAATTTGCTGTTCTAGTGAAAAGCTTGCTTGTACTTTTCTTAATTCAATTGTAACTACTCACTCCGTAGCAGGGAACGCCCATATTTGGGCTAAAAACAGC
>CAYGTS010000089.1:0-10897 GCA_964352905.1 uncultured Legionellales bacterium
GGCTAAAAACGGCGAAAATCTTTTATCGAAATGCTCATGTATAACTCATACACTTGCGCTTTCTCAAAAAGATTTTTGCCGTTTTTACCACCAAATCTGAACGCTCTTGGTAAATTCACCTTCAAATTTGCTAAATAGATACAATTTGTATCTGCTTACCCTTTAGCCTGAATATTTACTTTAATTGCGGTTATGTTAGACTAAATAATACCCTACTTTGCGAATGCTAGTTTAGGCAATCGCCATATGACCAACACTATCCCACGTAAAATCATCCATATTGATATGGATTGCTTTTATGCAGCTATCGAAATGCGTGATAACCCTGAGCTACGCGGCCTTCCCGTCGCCGTTGGGGGTGATGTTCACCAGCGTGGTGTGCTATGCACTTGTAATTATGAAGCTCGTAAATTTGGGGTACGCTCAGCTATGGCAACTGGCCATGCGCTCAAGCTTTGTCCGCAATTAACCATTATTAAGCCTAATTTTCAAAAGTATACACAGGCTTCCACTGCAATTTTGGCTATTTTTGCCCAGTTTGCGGATGTGATTGAACCTATCTCACTGGATGAGGCTTTTCTCGATGTCAGTAATAGCCACCATTTTAATAATAGTGCAACCCTATTGGCACAAGAAATTCGCCGTTTAATTTACCGTGAACAACAGCTTACTGCTTCTGCAGGTATTGCTGAGAATAAATTTTTAGCCAAAATTGCCAGCGAGTGGCATAAACCGAACGGCCAATTTGTGATCCACCCTCACGATGTCTCTGATTTTATGATTTCACTTCCGGTGGCAAAAATTTTTGGTGTTGGCTGCGTGACACGTAAGAAGCTTGCTGATTTAGGCATTCAAACTTGTGGCCAATTGCAGAGTGTATCGTTACAACAGCTATTGGATTACTTTGGTAAATTTGGGCAATCACTTTATCACTTATGTCGCGGTCACGATCAACGCCCAGTTAATAATAATAGGATCCGCAAGAGTTTAAGCGTAGAGCATACCTATAACTATGATTTAAGCAATCTCAAACAATGCCAAGATAAACTTGAACCACTGTTTGATGAGTTGCAAGCACGTTTGCAAAAACACCCGAATAAAATAATCAATGGCTTATTTATTAAATTGAAATTTGATACGTTCCAAACAACAACTGTTGCAAATACACACAAATGGGTTAATCTTGAAAGTTATCATTCGTTATTGAATAAAGCCTATAAGCGTTACCAATTACCCGTACGGCTTATCGGCGTGGGTGTGAAGTTTAAGCATCATGCTAACAACAAGATGACACAATTGTGTTTTGAATTTTAACGTAGTTACCTTTCCTCGTAACTGCTCGCCCCTTTAGCTTGTTGTTTACCAAGAACGTTCAGATTTGGCGTTCCCCGCTACGGAGTGAGTATTTACCTTTCCTCAAGAATTACTTTTGGCCAGGTAAAGCTAAATCGCGCGCCATTGGGATAATTTTTTGTCACTGAAATTTGCCCACCTTGACTTTCTATCAATTTTTTCACAATGGTTAAGCCAATCCCTGTACTATCAACGTTATCGCTTTTTTGTAACGTTTGAAACAATTTAAATATTTTTTCATGAAACTCTTCAGCAATACCGTTACCATCATCGGCCACAGTAAAACGAAAATAAATATCATTTTCTTCTTCAAGATAAATATCAATCTTACCCTGTTTAGTTGGGTGATATTTGATTGCATTACTAATTAAATTTGAAAAAACTTGTTGCAAGGGAATAGCTGCAGTTTTAAATACTGGCACATCGCCATGGATTTCAATCTTTAAATCGTTTGGTGGATCAAGTGAATCAATAATTTCATTAAGCATCTTGTGAATGTTGATTTCTTCTATTTCTACATTGACTTTCCCTGCTTTGGAGTATTCTAAAATAGCCTTAATTAAAATTGTCATGCGTGCAACCCGTTCACGCATTTTCCGCAAATTTTTAACATTTTCTTCATTAAGTTTTTCTTGGTTATCTTCTTCAAGGCAGGCTGCTAAGTTATCAATCGCTCGTAAAGGGGCTTTTAAATCATGTGATATAATATAAGCAAATTGTTCTAACTCTCGATTGGATGCAGATAATTTTTGATTGGTCATAGTGATTTCTTGTTGATATAAATTACGCTCAAAAAGACGGCTTATTTGCTGAGAAAATAAGTTAAAAAGTGAGAGGTATTCTGTTTTTTTTGAAATAATCGTATTGGAAAAACATTCAATCACTGCACATATATTCTCTTTAATCATAATAGGTATACCAACTGCTGAATGTAGATCAGACTGCGTAGTGCCTTTATGGCGCGTAAAATATTCTTTAAGTGAGCTATCTTCAACCCATTGTGTTGTTTTGGTTTGCCAAGCCATGCCGGGTAAACCTTCACCATAACTAAAACTTTTCGCCATGGTTACATCATAAAATCCTTGCGATAATTTTGTATTTTCCTGATACCAAATACGACTGGGATATAATTTTTGTTCTATTTCATCGAAAATATAAACATGCCCAACCGGCCAGCCTAATCGTTCACAAATTGTCACTAAACATTGTTGCAATGCCTTCTTAAAATCCTGAGTATTGGCAACAATAGTTGTTGATTCATACAACAGCTTTCCCACTATCGATTGCCATCTTAAGATTTCTTCAAATTTAACTTGATCACGCATGTCAGTAACTGAAAGTAATTGGCAATATTGCTTATTGAAGAACACATTTCTTGCTCTAATTTTCACAGGGATTTTTTCATTCAGTTTTGTTTTTAATAGAACGCGGGTTTTTTTGTCATGCCTGCTTTTTTCCTTAACAATTAAATCTTTCCTTTTCAAATACAAGAAATCTTCCTTAGAAAAACCTGTTAATTGAGCAGCAGAATTGTTATAAAATATAATTTTTTTCTCTTTGTTTATCACAAAAATAGGGTTGGTTGTATCAACAACTGCTTTAAATTTTTTCTCAGAAGCCCTACTTTTCTCGGTGGCAATATTTAAACTTTTATTCTTCTGCTTGATAAGAAAAAACAGATAAATAATATACGATAAAGATCCAATAAAAATCGCACCGAAAAAAAGCACAATACTTGGCAACCAAGTAAAATTTTGTTTAATATAAGCTTCTCGTGGCCACAGTTTAAGGTTTAATTCAAAATCATCAATGTTAATTTTTTCTGATCTTCCAAAAGTTTCTTGGTAATTAGAAGAACTGTTTTTGTCAGCATAAAATAGATTTCCCTGAGCAAAAATTTCTAAGAAGAACTTTTTTTGATTTAAATCATTTCTTATGGCTTCAATAATTTTATTAATCTGAATGACTGAAACAAAATAAAAAGCCTGATCTTTGATTAAAGTCTTATAGCCTAAGCATAAATAGCCTAACGTAATTTGCTTGGGATAATAATAAGTTGGTATATTAATTTTATCGGTATTAAAATTATTTAAGCAGCTTGCCAAATTTTTATTGATTTTTAAGCCATTATAGTAGAATCTTTCACCTTGTCTGTTAAAAACATCCAGATCAAGAAGCCCATCCATATCAAGCAAATAATTTTTGCGATCAACCTCCCAGATCTTATCCGTATACACTTGTAGCCATATGCGATCCTTCATACGTTTCAGTGCAGCTTCATAAAATAGCAAATAGCGTTTAATGGTACTAGCCAAGAAATACGTATCATCAGCAACTTTATTTTCGATCAGTTTGTGTTGCGCTGTGAGCAAAATTTGCCAAATTAAAATCACAATACTAAAACCAATAATGGCTGTCATGGCAGAAAAAAGTAAATCTTGGACCCGTGATTTAAAATGAAAAAATATATTATGCCAATACAATAATAACAGTCCTACGCTTAGTAGAAAAAAATTAAGCGCGGTATGTAGCGCCATACCCGTGAGCTTGCCCCATTGATAAACTTGTGGAAAATTTAAAAGATAGCCTATTAAAGCTAAGCCTGCTAAGCAAAATACAATTAAACTCAAGATAAATCCGCTATATTTATAGCCAAAAGCAGTCATGTTATTGTTATATAAAAAAAGCGCTATCGCTATAAATATAAAAGTAACCACAGTATTGGGGGCCATACGACCTGGGTAAAATGTTTTGGTTGTAATAAATGTTTTAGCAAACAACTCATCAATTCCAAAGTTAATCCCAGCAATGTATTGAATCAAGGTTGCCAAACTGACTAGCAACAAAAGCAGCGCTAGCACAAGCTTAATACGTGGAAAACGATAAGAAGTTAAAAGCCCAAGTGCAGATAACAGCATACAAAACGCTGTGTTAAACTGCATAGGTACATAATTTGGAAAAATTTGCACTAAAACAGGGTCTTTAATGACCCAGCCAAGCATGACCATGCTGGCAATAACAATAACAATCCAACTGATGATCACGATAAAAGAGAATATGGGTGAGCGGCTGATTGCGTTGAAATGAGGCATAACATTCCCTATTTTGCTGCCTTGTAACTATTCACCCACGCCCCCAAATCTGAACGTTCTTGGCAAATTCACAGTTAAGTTTACTGAATAGTTACGCTGCTTTTAATTTTACAACAAACTAGTTAGGATGGCTATGGGGCGCGTCCCGCCGTAATGTTTGATTACTCAAGAACAGTCAGGTTTGAGGCAAGGTCACGTTAAAAATTCCAAAAAATAGCGGAGTTTATGCATAATAAATAAGCATATTTTTTGGAATTTTTAACGTGAGATTGCCCAAATATGGCTGTTCCTCGCTACAGCGGGAATTGCTAGCTATGGGGCAGTGCAGCAGGGATAGCGAGACCATGATTTTTAATCATTGGCTCCCCGAGACGGACTCGAACCGCCGACCCAGTGGTTAACAGCCACTTGCTCTACCGACTGAGCTATCGGGGAATAGATATCAACAAGTAATGAGGTCGCTATCTTACTGATGTACTTTGATTAGGTCAATAGGTTATTCAGAAAAGTTACAATTATTTTTAAGCAAAAACCTCATCCAGAAACACTTGCATTAGAATCCAAGCTCGTTGTGCAGCCGCTGGGTTATAAATAGTACCCAAGTTGGTATCATTGGCATTAGGGTTAGTAAATGCGTGCTGGGTATGGCCAAAGGCATGCAGTTGCCAATCAGCGCCAGCGGTGGTCATTTCATCAGCAAAAGCCATCACTTGATCAGGCGTTGCCATAGGATCATCATAGCCATGCAGCGCTAAGACTTTGGCCGTTATTTTTTTATTGCCAATTTTTTCTGCGGGAAAGAATAAACCGTGAAACCCTACGACGCCTTTTAAATCCATGCCCATACGCGCTAAATCAAAAACACATAAGCCACCAAAACAAAAACCAATTGCCGCTATCTTGTGCTTATCAACCCCACGACACTCACTAGCAGCGACTATCCCGGCTTGTAAACGATCACGTAATAGTTGGCGATCATCTAAAAAAGGTTGCAATAATTGGCTATTTTCTGCAACTGAGGTTCCTAAAATACCTTTACCATAAACATCTAAGGCAAAAGCAGCATAACCTAATTCGGCTAAGGCTTTGGCTTTGTCATTTTCAAAATCACTCCGCCCTGCCCATGCATGCGCAATAACCACGAGTGGTTTTTCGCCTGCCTTTGTATCATCATTCGCAAAAAAACCAGCAAAGGTTTTTCCATTATGTTGGTATTCTACAATTTCAGTTTGCATAGTTAATCCTTATGTGTTTTATTAAATAAGTCATCATCAATTTGCTGCCAACTTTTATCAAAATTATCGAGCGCTTGTGTGGTATTAGGGTGCGCAGATAACCAATTTTGAAACGTGTTGCTAGGCACGCTAATCGCTGCAACGCCAATTCTTGCACAAGCGATAATATGATCTACTGTTTCAATCGCTGTCGTAATAATTTTAGTTGCGGCACTTTTATTGATCTCTTGCATGATTGCCAGCACCGCAATAGCATCATTATAGATTTGTTGCATTGGAGCAAGATACGGTGCTGCATAATCAACCCCTATCTGACTTACTAAAATTAATTGTGCAGGGTTAAAAATTGCTGTTGCCATTAACGGGCATTGTTGCTTTTTTAATGCTTTCATAGTTAATAAACCTTCTTTATTAACAGGAATCTTTACTATAATACGATCACTTATTGTACGTAAATGTTGCGCTTGTTTAAGCATTTCTTGGTGGGTAGTTGCAACAACTTGCACAGCTACTTGCCCTTTAGTCAGTGCAAGTATTTTATCGATAGTATGATAAGGGCTCAAACTGGCTTGGCTTAAAAGCGTGGGATTGGTGGTAATACCATGAATGAAACCAAATGATTCAAGCTCTATAATTAAATTAAAATTACAACTATCTAACCAAATTTCCATAATCATGATCACCATTTAAAAAATATTACTGGGAACGTAACTATTCACCCTGTAGATGGGAACGCCCTGATCCCCGCTTATCAAGAGGACTGGCGTTTGGGCTAAAAACAGCGGAAATCTTTTATCGAAATGCTCATGTATAACTCATACACTGCGCTTTCTTAAAAATATTTTCGCCGTTTTTATCATCAAATCTGAACGTTCTTGCTAAATACAACGTTAAGTTTATTCCTGCTGCATTATTTTAGCCAAATAAGCAGGTAATTCATTGCAGCTTATCTTATTACCTTGGTAAGGAGGCAATTGTGCAACATCACTTTTTGAGGCATAAACTTTATGCTCAGGAAAATATTCTAGCAATAATTGTGTTTGCCCAGCTTCTGATTTTCCAAAAAGATCACTAATAAATTCTAACGCCAAATCAATACCGCTGGTGACACCTGCGCTACACCATATTTTTTTATTTTTGGCGATGCGTTGTTCGATAATCTTAATCTCTGGTAATGTACGTAATTCAGGTAAAGCAAGCCAATAGGATGTAACGGTTTGCTGCGTTAATAACCCAGCCTGATACAATAGAAACATACCGGTACAAATTGAGATAATATAATCTGCCGAATGCGCTTGCTTTTGCAAAAAATTAAGCAAGTTATTATTACCCATGGCGTTATTACGCCCTTTTCCGCCAGGTACAATTAAATAATCCAACTGTGGCGCCGTATTAAAATCACAGTGGGCAGCGAGTTGGATCTGATTATCTAAGTTAACCGGGCCTGGTTTTTCGGCAATTAAAAACATCTCTAAAGGTGTCTTTGCAATCTTATTGTGGATTGCAAAGACTTCCCACGGCCCAATGATATCGAGCGATTGTGCCTCGGGATAAATAACCATACCTAGTTTTTTTGTCATGACCTAATTCACGCTGATTTATAGTTTATATAGCATAATGTCTTCTATTGTTACAATCAACCAAAAAAAGACACCTTGATCCAAAAATGCCTAACTGTATATTTTTCTACTGTCTTTGCACGAGATAGCATAAAAGTTAGAGAGATTGAGTTTCTTCGCTATTTCATCCATAATTGCAAAGTAACTATTCAGTAGACTTAATCATGAATTTACCAAGAACGTTCAGATTTGGCGATAAGAACAGCGAAAATATTTTTGAGAAAGCGCAGTTTATAGATAATAAAGTCTCGCATTTCGATAAAAGATTTTCGCTGTTTTTAGCCCAAATATGGAAGTTCCCATCTACGTGGTGAATAAGTTACATTGCGCATTAACTTAAAGCCCCGATAGCTCAGGGGATAGAGCAATCCCCTCCTAAGGGATAGGTCAGAGGTTCAAATCCTCTTCGGGGCGCCAGTAATCAGGAATCAGCATGTCCAATACACCTTTGTATATCATTGCCGTGATATTAATTTTAGTTCTTTTATTCATTGTAAAAAAACATGGTAAAAGCTGGCTAAATAGTATTAAAAAACTTATTATTTTATTGGTCGTTATTGTCATTTTGGCGATTGCAATTGCATTCATAATAGAGCAGTACGGTTTTAGTGGGTTAAAAAAACCGCAACTCATTGCAACCATTCGCTTTAAACAAATTGAACCGCAACACTATCGCGCACAATTAACTTACCCTAATGGCACCATTACAAATTACACGCTTGAGGGTGATTCCTTTCAGCTTGATGCGAGAGTCATGATTAATACCAACTTGCTGTGTACGTTGAATTGTCAACCTGATTTTACTTTAGAACGTTTGGCAGGCTTTTATAATGATCATACTAAGGCCGCTGAGAAGAATAGTTTTCTGCTAGCACGCAATGCTACTGCTAATTTATTAGCACGAAATCAAAATGGTGATAAATCTATTTTTGGTAGCGCCGTTTTTATGCCTATGCAAAATCAAGCTGAATATCAAATTTTTATTAGTCGTGCTGGGTTGTTAGCAAAACCAGTCAATCAGCAAGCAGAGCAAGCGGTTATAAGTTGGTCATAAGTAACTATTCACCCTGTAGACGGGAACGCCAAATCTGAACGTTCTTGGTAAATTCACGGTTAAGTTTACTGAATAGTTACGTCATAACTTTCTTTAAGGACTCAATTGTTCAGTAGGCGCCACTTGGCTATAAATATCATCTGCTTTTTTAGATAATGTTTTAATATCTGCGACAAGCTTTTCTATATTACCGTGGCTACGGGTTTTATCCTGAAAAATCGTAAAATTATGTGTGCTACTGTAAGAATAACAACCTTTAAAGAATAAGGCGAGTCCCAGTGTAAGAAAACCAGCAATACCCAGCAAAATTTTGCGAATGATGCGTTTGCTCTTATCACTGCGGTGTTCACGACATAACTCCACTACTTGATCACATTCGCTTCTTACCGAATTGATCAATTCTCTTTCTTTATTTTGTAAAAAACTTCGTGCATCAGCCCTTTTTATATTTAAATACACAAGATTTGAAAATTGATAAATCTTGTCCTTTAACGAGATGACTAATCTTCGTGTCCTTTCACGGCGGGGAGAACCTGGCTCATCATTATTACAACTATAATTTTCTAAATCATTTAACTCGTTTAATAACTTACCTCTTGCTATTAATAATTCTTTAAATAAAGGTAAATCTTTAGCTAAACCGTATAAGGCAATCCAAGCTATAAAAGCCGTGTTTTGGCGAATCCGTAAATTTTCCCCACCAGGTTGACTGTTTTCAGCTGCATTATTACGACGATCAATATCAGAGGCTTGCTCTTGATAACGTTGTGCAACTGTTAAAATAACGTCTTTCAATTTTGTAAATTGAGAAAAATTATCCAGATAGTGCCACGGTAACCAAAAAAAGGCACTAACAATTTTTGGCATGTACTCATCAGCATTTGCCGTACAATCTTTGCTTACTTGTATTGCCAAGTCGACCAATTGATCTGTAAGCGCTTCTTGAGTAGGTTCATTTTGCTGATTTGTATATTGATTTAACAAGTGCATTATCTGTAAACCATACATAGCACCACCTCCTTATGTTGCTAACCTTATTTTTATAAATCTTCATAAGTCTATTTTTGTGCATTTCGAGAAATTAGCCTAGGCGTTTTAGGCGTAGCAGTGATTGAGATATTGCCGTTAAAGGCAGGCGGACTATCATGAAAAATGACTTGAAAAAAGGGGTATTTGCATGAATGTTATAGTGTTTAGTTCCGTGTTGATTTTTCAGAACCGAATGGTTTGCTTGTGTATAATAGTTAGTCAAATTCACGCACAAGTGGGCAAGACATGCAGCGTGAGCCACCTCTGCCACGACCGAGTTCAGAGCCAGGAATGGTAATAACTTCTACATTTTCATTACGGATAAGCTTATTGCTTGTAACATTACATTCATAACCAATCACAACCCCTGGTTTTATGGCTAAAAAATTACTCGCATCAGTCCATTGTTCACGTTGCACCGTAAAGGCATCACCACCGGGGCGAATTAACTGCAACTTTTTTAAGCCAAGTGCTTGCGCTAGGGTGTTAAAAAAATGCTTATTTTCTTCAATCATAATTTCGTTGCTATTATCGCCAGGGCGTAAGGTAAAAGATTTGATATTTTCATTTTCAAAGGCAATACAAAATTTATCCTGATCAAGCATTGTCATCACGGTATCTAAATGCATTGAAGCTCTGGCATTCGGAATATCAACCGCAATCACTTGTTTAACTTGATTGGCTGCAAATAATTTCTCAGCTAAACTTTCAATTGCCGCCGCTGTGGTGCGTTGGCTTAAACCAATTAAAATGGTTTCTTCGTTAATAACCAAAACATCACCACCTTCAATACTTGGCAACTGATTACTCATGTCGCTGGCATTATACCAAACTGAAAATTTAGTATTTTTAAACATAGGATGATATTTATAAATCGTCGCAAAAATTGCGGTTTCACCTTTGCGTGCAAAATATTTCATGGCATTTAAGGCAACGCCCTTACCTATCCAACACGACGCATCACGCGTAAAGAGTTGGTTGGGTAGCGGTGGCAAAATAAATTGATCAGCGGCTAAGGTTTTTGAGACCAAACCTAATTTGTCTTTTCCGATATCGTTAATCGTTAAGCCACCAATGATATAATTAACTAATTGCTCGGGGGAAAGATCGCTTAAGAATTCTGTTAAACGCTGTTCTGCGGGTGACTGATGATAATATAAATATAATACTTTTTGAATTAAACTGGCTTTAGCAGCAACATCAGCCAAAGTTGCCGTTAATAAATCTGCTACAAGATAAACTTCAACCCCGTAAGCTTTTAAAATTTTTACGAAAAAATCATGTTCGCTCGCCGCACGTTCTGGCCATAGCACGTCATCGAATAAAAATTTATGACAGTTTGATGGCGTTAAGCGACGCAATGAAATTTCGGGTCGATGCAAGATTACTTTTTTTAAGGGGGCTATTTCTGATTGCACGTTCATTTAAGTTCCTTTAAAAGTTATGTCATTGCAAGCTTGTTGCACAATCCAGGAGAAAAGATCTGCGATCTTGCAAAATTTTACAGTCTTGCTA
>CAYGTS010000090.1:0-10868 GCA_964352905.1 uncultured Legionellales bacterium
GTAGCGAGGAACAGCCATATTTGGGCAATCTCACATTAAAAACACTAAAAAATGTACTCATTTATTATGTGTAAAGCGCGTGTTTTAGTGTTTTTAATGTGACCTTGCCTCAAATCTGACCGTTCTTGAGTTATTCAACATCACGCCGGGATTTACTGATCTGCTCATACCATTTAACTGTATATTGACCAGAACGTTCGCATGCTGAATAATTGCAAGCCTTATGTTGTACTGAGAGCTTATGACACACTATTACCAAACACTATTTTCAAACCTTAGCGCCACAACCACATTAGTTACAGTTAATCGGCGTTTGTCACGCTTTATTGAAGCGCGATATAACGAGTATCAGCAGCAACAAGGTTTAACAAGTTGGCCAAGCTTAGTGTGTTTGCCGCTAGCAACTTGGCTAAATACAACCTGGCAAAATGCATTAGATGCCGGGTTTATTGATGCAACTCGTCTGTTAACCAGTCTGCAAGAATCTGTGCTATGGGAAACCATCTTGTATCAAAGCGCATTACAAACACCACTGCTACGCATCACAGAAACCGCACAACACATTGCCAATGCTTATCAATTGCTAAAGCAGTGGGATGTTAATCTTAATGAATTTTATGATTTTCAAGTTGATAACCAAGCTCTTACAACTTGGGTAACAGAATTTGAAAACTATATTGCGCAACATAATTTATGCGATCATAATAAAATGATCGATGATTTAGTCAATGTAAGCAAAAGACAAAAAATAACAAATGATGAGTGTATTTATTTAATTGGTTTTGATCAACTTTCACCCAAATTACAATCCTTATTTGAGCAAATTAAAAATTTTACCGCGGTTAGCGAATTTCAATTTAATGAAAAAGCGATACCTGAAAAGCAACATGTTTATTGTTGCCAAGATCAAACACATGAAATTGCAGCGATGGTTGAATACGCAAGAATTTGCTATAAAAAAAACCAAACCCTTGCTTGTGTAGTACCCGATCTTGCCAATTTAAAATATCCTTTGATCCGCAAATTTTGTGAAGCATTCTCACCCACCTTGCTCCTAACGCAACAAGAACCTTTAGCGAATTTAGCGGTTAATATTTCAATAGGCCAAGCCTTAAGTGATTATCCAATTATTGATACGGCGTTACACTTGTTAAATCTCCTTAATCATGAGATTAAAATAAATGATATCAGCAATTTATTACGCTCACCCTTTATTGGTGGTGGAAAAATTGAATTTACACATCGTGCTAATTTAGATGCTGAATTACGAGCAATGCGCAACTATCATGTTGATCTCGATATTTTGATAAACTACGCGCAGCAAGCTGAACCAAATACGTATCGGTTATTTTGCTACTCCCCTGTGCTCGTTTCACAACTACAGCAACTGCAGGTTATTACAAAAAATTTACCGCAAAAACAAACTATCACAACTTGGTGTGTTTTATTTAAAAAAATACTGGAAATTTTTTCTTGGCCGGGTGATGATGAATTAACATTTCAAGCACAGCAAACGCAAAAACGTTTTTATGAGTTACTGAGTGAGTGTGATCAATTAAATATAATCTTAAATGATATGAGCTTACAGCAAGCGCTAAACACCATTACCAAACTGGCTAAACAAACTATCTTTCAAGCAACCGTTGCCGAGAAACCAATTCAAATTGTTGGGTTGCTTGAAGCAGCTGGTTTACATTTTGATCATATCTGGGTCATGGGTATGGATGATGAAAACTGGCCAAGCAAACCAAACCCCAATCCATTTATTCCACATGCCATTCAAAAAAAATATTGTTTGCCGCATAGTAATGCAGAACGTGAGTTGGCATTTTGCCAAACCATTACTGATCGCTTATTGCACAGCGCTGAAACTGTTATTTTTAGCTATCACAAAAATAAGGATGACCACGAGCAAGCAGTGTCACCGTTATTAACGCAAATTAGTTTAACGCATTCTCAACTTGGGTTAGCTGAAACCATTGAAGAAGTTATTTTTAGCACTCAACAACTAGAATGGCTTAATGATGAGATTGCACCAAA
This sequence comes from uncultured Legionellales bacterium, assembly GCA_964352905.1. Lineage (GTDB taxonomy): Bacteria > Pseudomonadota > Gammaproteobacteria > JAHCLG01 > JAHCLG01 > CAYGTS01. Next base: position 2,041 of record CAYGTS010000090.1, read on the forward strand.
GCTTGCCGCCAATGAAATAATTCATGGTGGCACGCTAATATTAAAAGAACAAGCCGCTTGCCCTTTTCGCGCCTTTGCTCATATTCGTTGTCACGCGCAAGGCTTAGAAACGCCGCAATTAGGTTTAAATGCCATGGAACGCGGTACAATTATTCATCGCGCACTAGAAATCATTTGGCGCAAGCTTGGCGACTCTGAACGTTTGCAGCAATTAGCACCTTCACAATTAAATAATATCATTCAGCAAGCAGCACGTGATGCGTTATTACCCATCATGCAAAAGCATGCTAAAACCTTAAAAACACGTTTTATCAGCTTAGAACTAAATCGCATTGAAAAAATAATAACGCGTTGGTTGCACCTTGAAAAAAAACGCCCTGTTTTTAAAGTGATCGCGATTGAAGATCGTAGGCAAGTTAATTTTTCTGGATTAACATTAAATTTAAGCGTTGATCGTATCGATCAACTAGGCAATGGTTCCTTATTAATCATTGACTATAAAACTGGTAAAACTAATATTCATAACTGGTTTGGCGAGCGTTTAGAAGAACCACAATTACCTCTGTATTGCATCACTCATGATCAAGCCATTCAGGGCATTAGCTTTGCCCAAGTACAAGCAAAAGAAATGCATTATGCGGGCATTGTGGCAGAAGGTTACATTGCTGATGGTATTAAGACCTTAGCTGAAATAAAACATGCAGCGGGTTTTTATGAATGGGATCAACTCGTTAATCAATGGCAAGAAAACTTAACTCAATTAGCGCATAATTTTCAAGCAGGTATCGCCACAGTTGATCCAAATGATGTGAATAAAAATTGTGCCTATTGTGATTTACAGGCTTTTTGCAGAATTAACGAGGATAGCGCATGAGTATTGCTGATCAACAACAACGTTTACAAGCGCTCGATCCGCAACAATCGTTTATTGTCACTGCACCGGCAGGTTCAGGTAAAACTGAACTCCTTGCGCAACGCTTTTTAGTGTTATTAAATCAAGTAAATCATCCCGAAGAAGTTATTGCGATTACTTTTACACGCAAAGCCGCCAGTGAAATGCGCACCCGAATTATTAATGCACTGAAAAGTGCTTTGCAAGCCGCACCCACAGCCGAACATGCACAATTAACATGGCAAAAAGCACAAGCCGTATTGGCGCGCGATGAAAAATTAAAGTGGCAGCTATTATTAAACCCAAATCGCTTGCGCATTGTAACCATTGATTCATTGTGTGCCAGCATTGTAAAACAAATGCCAATTTTGGCAAATTTTGGCAGCATGCCTTGTATCAGCGATAATCCTATTGAACTTTACCGTAATGCTGCGCACAACATTTTAATGCAATTAGAAAATCAGACAGCATACAGTGGCGCAATTGAGGTATTACTATCACATTTAGATAATAACTATAACGTTGCCATTGACTTATTAGTATCAATGTTAGCAAAACGTGAGCAATGGCTGCCGCATTTAATCAATGTTGATAAATCTAAATTAGAAGCCGGTTTTCAATATTTAATTTCACAACATTTGCAAGCTAGCTTAAATGCTTTTTTACCGGCTGATTTCAATCAATTAATCATATTAGCGAAAACAGCAGCTGATCTTGTGACAGATGATTCACCTTTAGCACTATTACGGGAATTGCAACACACCACCTTAACAGCTAATTTTAAAAGTTTAGCCTTATGGCAAGCATTGGCTCATTTAGTCTTAACCAAAGATAATCAATGGCGCAAAACTGTCACAAAAAATGAAGGCTTTCCCGCAAGTAAAGATTTGCAAATTCATAAGCAAAGTATGTTGGAATTATTGCAAGCGTTGCGTGAACATCCTAATTTATTACATTTATTAACAACAGTAAAAACCTTGCCACCACCCTATTATTCTGATCAACAATGGCAAATTATCAATGCACTGATCACATTATTACCAATTGTTAGCGCTGCCTTATTTGTTGAGTTTCAACAACACAGCCGCGTTGATTTTATTGAAATTTCAACTAAAGCGATCCATGCTTTAGGCCAGCCACATGATCCCAGCGATCTGGCCTTAGCATTAGATTATCGTATGAAACATATTTTAGTCGATGAATTTCAAGACACCTCCTACAATCAATTTCGTTTATTAGAACATTTAACGGCGGGTTGGCAACAAGGTGATGCTAGAACGCTATTTTTAGTTGGTGATCCTATGCAATCAATTTATCGCTTTCGCCAAGCTGAAGTAGGTTTGTTTTTGCGCGCAAAGCAACACGGCATTAATCATATTAAATTAAAACCCTTAGCATTATCGGTTAATTTTCGATCTCAGCGTCACATTGTGGATTGGGTTAACACACAATTTAAAGCGATATTTCCTGCACAGGATAATATTATTAATGGTGCAGTTAAACATTCTACAGCACTTGCTGCTAGCCTAGAGAATCATCCTGATCAGATCCAATTGAAAGCCTTTTTTAATACGACTGATAATCTAATTGCTGAACAAATTATTGCAGTAATTCAGGAATTAAAACAACAATATCCTTATGATAAAACTGCCATTTTAGTACGCGCGCGTAGTCATATTAGTTTACTATTACCCTTGTTAAAGCAGCACGGTATTTCTTATCGTGCAGTAGAAATTGAAGACTTGTCCTCACGCCAAATTATTGAAGATTTAACCGCCTTGACTAAAGCGTTATTACACCCTGCCCATCGCATTGCCTGGTTAGCCATTTTACGCGCACCCTGGCTTGGTTTAAGCTTAGCTGATATTCACACCATTGCGAGCATTGATCCTTATTTAACAATTTGGGATAAGCTTTGTCGCTTTAATGAGATTGTTAATTTGAGTAAGGACGGTAAAAATCGTTTAAAAAATTTTACAGCCATTGTTGGCCATTTTTTGCAAAACCGCCGCCAATATTTATTAACTGATAGTATTCGTGCTGTTTGGTTAAGCTTAGGTGGGCCTGCTTGCTGTCAGAGTAAAACAGATTTGGCCGATGCGAAACGTTTTTTTGAATTATTGGCCGAATTAGAACAAGCTGGTGATATTAGTGATTTTGAACAATTAGATTTAAAGATTGCATCCTTATTTGCTTCGCCCAATGTTTTAGCGGATGATACCCTACAAATCATGACTATTCACAAAGCGAAAGGCTTAGAATTTGATCACGTCATTTTACCGGCCCTCGATCGCAAAGCTCCCAACGCATCGGCACAATTATTATTGTGGCAAGAATCACCCAGAGGCAATGAAGAAATCGATGATTTATTGCTCGCACCGATTAAATCCAGTGAAGATGAAATCGATCCTTTTTATCGTTTTTTAGATAATCAAGAAAAATTAAAATTATATTATGAAACTGCAAGGTTATTATACGTTGCCGTAACTCGGGCTAAAAAATCGCTATTCCTATTTGCCCATTTTAAAGCAACTGATAAAGGCATTAGTAAACCCACTCAAACTAGTTTAATGCATTTATTATGGGATAATCTGCAAAATGAAGTGACTCAACAATACCAACAGCATCAACAGTTTCCTTTGTTGCAAATCAACGAACTGGAATTTCGCGGCAATTTACGCCGTTTAAGTGCAAACTGGCAATTGCCAATTGTGAAAAATCACGATTCATTATGGCAAGATCAATTCATCACGCTTGAAAAAGTTGAAAATAATGTGCTCAATGATTCTGCCAGTTCACGTTTGATCGGTATCTTTATTCATCGCTTACTTTATCAAATCGCAGAAGGTAAGATTAACCTACTTGATCATGCGCATTTAACAACACATTGGCATGTGAGTTTATTGAATCTAGGCTTACCTGAGAATGAAATTGATAAAGCAATTCTACATATTCAACACTGCCTACAACAAGGCTTAAAAAATAAAGTGTTGCAATGGATTTTAAGTAAAGAACATCTTACAGCTAAAAATGAATACCCTCTCAGTTTTGTACAAAATGGGCGTGTGCAACATTATATTGTTGATCGCACTTTTGTCGATTGCAATAATATTCGCTGGATAATAGATTATAAAACTGCCGTACCCAAACCTAATCAACACTTAGATAACTTTTTAAAGCAACAAGCGCAGTTTTATCAACCGCAATTATTGCAATACGCAAAAGTCTTAAAGCAGATCGATGGCAGATCGGTAAAAATGGGGTTATACTTTGCAATGATTGGTGAGTGGGTTGAATTGTAGATTAGAGGTAACTATTCACCAGGTAGATGGGAACGCCCTGATCCCCGCTTATCAAGAGGACTGGCGTTTGGGCTCTGCTACGGAGTGAGTTACAACTATGACAGTTGATTTCAACGATAAATTAGTCGTCGCAATTTCATCACGTACCTTATTTGATCTTGAAAAAAGCAATCAAGTTTGGGAAGAGCAAGGTGAAATTGAATATGCGAAATACCAAATTGCGAATGAAGATAACATCCTGGAACCCGGGCCTGCCTTTCCTATTGTAAAAAAACTATTAAGCTTAAAACAAGCTGATACAGATCAACCCTTGGTTGAAGTCATTTTATTATCGCGTAACAGTGCCGATACCGGATTGCGCGTTTTTAAAAGCATTCAACAACATCAGTTAAGCATTACACGTGCTGCTTTTACCCGTGGTAAAACCCCCTATCGCTACGTTAAAGCTTTTGGGGCACATTTATTTTTATCAGCCAATTATGAAGATGTTGGTCATGCACTAAAAAATCAAATTGCGGCTGCAACGATTGTTTCAGCCACACCACTTAATGCCAATTCTAAACAATTACGCATTGCTTTTGATGGTGATGCCGTTATTTTTTCGGATGAATCAGAACGCATTTTTCAAGAAAAAGGATTAGCGAGTTTTCAACAAAATGAGTTAGAATCTGCACAAAAACCACTTGGTGATGGCCCATTCAAAGGCTTTTTAGAAGCTCTGCATCGCTTACAACAAACATTTTCACCCGAAAATTGTCCTATCCGTACAGCCTTAATTACCGCAAGAAATGCCCCTGCGCATGAACGTGCGATCCGCACTTTGCGCGAATGGAATATTCGTACCGATGAAGCACTTTTTTTAGGAGGGTTAGATAAAACCGAATTTGTTAAATCGTTTGGTGCCGATATCTTTTTTGATGATCAAACCTTGCATTGCCAGAGAACCAGCACACATGTTACAACTGCGCATGTGCCGCATGGGGTTGTTAATACGTAACTACTCACTCCGTAGCAGGGAACGTTCAGAGTTGGTCAATATAAAGCTAAAGGGGGTGAGCAGATACGAATAGGCAATAAAGTTAAAACTTGTGTTTTACCCCAATCTTTGGCCTTGGCGCTAATAGTAATATAACGACCATCACGCCACAATGGCATTAAATCAGCATAGTGTGAACTAAACAAATCACCCGATTCGCCTGGTGTAATCATAAATTGGCTGTGATCTAAATCGTTAAAATCAATAATTTCACGAAACCCAGCACCATTGTATTGTTGAAAATTATTGGCACGATACGTACCTGGATCAACCGTATAATAACCACCTCCTGTGGCAATCTTGCGATTAAAAATTAAGCCAAGCCATGCATTTTGCCCTAAGACCATTTCTGGAAAAAGTGCTTGGTGAACCTTTCCCCATTGCCAGTGTGTGATGTGACCGTATTGTTGCTGCAATTTACTCACAGCTGCTTGTAAACTATGACTTAAGTACGCATCACAATTTTCATGACCATCATGACAAAACTCACCATTATGAGCTAATTGTTGTAAAATAAATAAGGGTTGGCGCCAACTATCAGTGAATTTTAAATGTTTGACCGGCATTAAACTTAATTGCCGATACCACGCAGCATAAATGGTTGCACCAATTGAATTACGCGTTAAATTACCATCCCATTTTTTCAAGTACGCTAACGCTTTTTTGCTATTTTGATCTAACGGCTTAGTTTTTAATAAGTGCGCTTTTAATTGTTGCCAATACATATCCTGAAAATCATGCTGCATTTTTTTAAATTTAGTAACAGAATTAATTTTACCATTATTTAATAACATTAAAATTCGTTCAATCCGAAAGGGTGGTTCATACCAACGAAAGTTAATTTGATACGGATAATTATCTGGCACTACTTTATTATTAGCCGAAGCTAAATAGCCTTTATGAGGGTTAAAGACATGCGGTAGTTTGGCAAAAGGAATAAAACCAGACCATTGATAAGCTTGGTTTGGTAGAACCGGCAAACTACCATTCCAACCATGACGAATTGGAATTTTTCCAGCCATATAATAGCCAATATTATTGTTTTGATCGGCATAAATAAAATTTTGTGTAGGACCTATATAATGGCTTAATGCATAAGTAAACTCTTGCCAGTTCTTTGCATAATTCAACTCACAAAATGCTTCAGCACTGGTATCATTTGGTTGCAGTGCCACCCATTGTAGGGCAACTTTATATTTTTGATTATTATGAATGAAAGGTACTTTAACCACATCACTAATCACCACACCATGCTGGGTATATTCTATTTTGAGTAACTCCGGTTTTTGTCCTTTGATATAAATTTTTTCAATTTGGGTTTTAATCACCGCGCTAGCAGGTTCAATATAAAGATCACTAGCATCAGGATTAACATTAGTAACTCCCCACGCAATATGATCATTATGCCCAAGAATGACTGCTGGTATACCAGCCAGCGTTGCACCACTCACATGTAAATTGGGAGATTTTAATTCAACCAAATACCAAACATCAGGGATTTTTAAATCCAAATGTGGATCGTTGGCTAAAATTGGTTTGCCGGTTTGTGAGTGCGCCCCATCGACAACCCAATTATTCGAACCTTTACCGGCAGTTTTAGCTAAATGTAATTGTGCTTTCATGCCAGCAATATAATCATTTAATGCATTTAATTGTTGTGTTAAAAAATGCTGCGACAATGCTTGATTTTGCAGTGCCTTTTTTTTTAAGGAAATACCAGATTGCAACAACTCTTGATCATTTAAAATCGTTGCTGCTGATGCTGGATAAGGTGGTAATAATATGGGTAATGCTTTCACACCAAACTGTGTCACAATTTGATAATTTTCAATTTTATGTGACCATGATGTTTCTAAATCAAATGCCATCATTTTAGCCCAAGCAAGGCTATCAATGACTGACCAAGCTTGTGGTTTGATCTGAATAATCAAGTACGGCAAGGGCAAGTTAGCCGTTTTTAAAAAAGCATTAACCCCTGCCGTATAACTTCTTAAAATGCGTTGTGTTTTTTGCGTTAATGCTGGCCATGCAGCTTTAGCAGCACGGTAAAATCCCCAAGTGCGTAAAAAGCGATCTTTTGCCAATGTGGTTTTGCCAAAATATTCACTTAACGTGCCTGCTGCAATATGTCGCTGAATATCCATTTGCCAAAAACGATCTTGTGCCTGCACATAGCCTAATGCAAAAAAAGCATCGAGATCGGATGCTTTGGCATTAATGTGTGGGATCCCGTATTGATCACGTGTGACTGTAACTTGGCCAGTAAGCCCTTTTAAAAAAACCTTGCCTTGCAAGTGATTACGCGTTGTAAAATAGGCATAACTGGCTACTGCTATTAAGATTAAAAATAGTATTAGAATAAATAGTGTTATGCTAAAAAATATTTTTTTCATGCCTGCATCCTGCTTTACTTTGCTCAGTGAGTTTGTTGTTTTGCTATCTTGGCGTAACTTTCAACACACTCACGAATTAAACTTGGTCCACGATAAATTAAACCACTATAAAGTTGCATTAAACTTGCACCTGCATGAACGCGTATAGGAATGTCATCAGCTGACATAATGCCACCTGCATTAATAATCGGTATTTGCCCATGTAGTTGTTGATGAAAGGCTTGGGTAATTTTAATGTTCAGCGCAGTAATCGGTTTACCACTTAAGCCACCCTCTTGTTGCGAATATTCCTGATTCAATAAATAATCACGCTGAATTGTGGTATTACCTACAATGATACCATCGATTTCATATTCAATGCTGGCCACAGCAATATTTTGGATAGCGATAGGATCTAAGTCTGGTGCAACTTTAAGTATTAATGGTACTGTTTTAGAAAACTTTTTGGCTAAAGCTCGTTGTTTGGCTTTTAAGACCGCTAGCAAGCGGTGCAAATAATTACCAAATTGTAATTCGCGTAAATCCGCCGTGTTTGGTGAAGAAATATTGATCACCACATAATCAGCATGATCATAAACTTTTTCTAAACAATACAGGTAATCTTGCGCTGCTTCATTGATCGGTGTGCTGGCATTTTTGCCAATGTTAATGCCTAAAATACCTTTACGATGTGCTTTTTTAACTTTCGCTACTAAATAATCAACCCCTTTATTATTAAATCCCATACGGTTAATAATGGCTTGATCATCGACTAAGCGAAATAACCTTGGTTTATCATTACCGGCTTGTGGTTTAGGCGTTACCGTGCCAATTTCAATAAAACCAAAACCTAAACTAAACAGCGCATCAATATAATCACCATTTTTATCTAAGCCAGCTGCCAAACCAATGGGATTGGGAAATTCGATTCCAAAACATTGACACGTATGCTGCGGCACATGACTAAATAAACCAGTAACACCCAGGCGGTAAAAAAAATTCAGCGCTGTTAACGTGATGTGATGACTTTTTTCGGCATCCAATGAAAATAATAATGGTCGTAAGAATGAATATAACATAATAAATCAATAACCCAATTTTGCAAAAGTGTAATATAGCGTTTGCCTTTCAAAATGCAAAGATATTTGTAACTATTCAGCAAATTTGAAGATGAATTTACCGAGAACGTTCAGATTTGGTGAACAACTACGAAAATATTTTTGAGA
>CAYGTS010000091.1:0-10861 GCA_964352905.1 uncultured Legionellales bacterium
TCGCCGTTTTTAGCCCAAATATGGACGTTCCCTGCTACGGAGTGAGTAGTTACCAAATAAGTTTATACCGTTATAATAGCGCTTGCCTATTACTAAGTCTTTTCCCCTGCTACGGAGTGAGTTGCCTATTTTATTTACTCGCTACTGTTGGAGTAGCTAAGCTTTTTAAATAATTTATATTTTCAATATTTATTTCAGTTGCATTAACAACACGACCAACACAACTATAAAAGCTAGTTATAATAATTAACTCTAAAATTATTTGATCATTGAAGTGTTCTTGCAGCGCTTTTAATGTTGAGAACTCAATCTTGCCACCCTGCTCAATCTCAGTTGCTAATTTACAGACGTTAAGCTCGCTTGCACTCAGCGTATAATTGTTATTGTCATGTATTAACTTAGCTATTAATTCTTCTGATAGCCCCGCTGTTAATGCTAGTTGTACATGTTGGTGAATTTCATATTCTGAGTTAATGATAGCCGCCTGTTTTAAAATAGCAATTTCTCGATAATAGGCCGGTACGGAAGTTGCGTAAAGGCCCGAAATCAAATTTAACCATGAATTAATGCATTGCGGTAAGTTTGCAATCATACGGAAAATATTTAATGGTGGTGTATTTTTATTTTCATCATTTAAAATTTTATTAAAACTCTCGTGAGATACTAAATTGAATAAACTCATGCTAACCTCATTTTTTTAATAGTAGTAACGAATTATTCGTTACTATTGATTGTGAAATAATTTAACTTTGCAAGCAATTAATTACATTAATTTCTAAGAAAACTCCCTATATTTACCAGAGCGTTCAGATTTGGCGATAAAAACGGCGAAAATATTTTTGAGAAAGCGCAGTGTATGAGTTATACATGAGCATTTCGATAAAAGATTTTCGCTGTTTTCAGCCAAAATATGGGCGTTCCCTGCTACGGAGTGAGTAGTTACAGAAAAATTAATATTTATGGGTATTAGTATGAGACCAATCTGCTATTTGATCAAAGCTATATTGATCAATTGAATTTGCTTTAATTTCAAGGTCATTACCATTACAATCATAAAAATGCAGCATATATTCTTCCCTACCATCTTTATGATACGTAATCGGCCCATACGCAACTTCAATTTCTTTGTTAGCTAATAATTTCCGAGCAAGGTGCTTAAACTCGCTAGCCGTAATAAAAGCACCAACATGCATTGAAGGAACTTGAGTATCTTTACCATTTTCATCTGGTGAAGCAAGCATAATCATGGGTGATTTTACTGGAAAAAATTCTCGCATTTGATGAAACGCAATATGCTGATCAAAAAAATCTATATAAATTTCTGATGGTGAAAAATCTATCGCTTTAAACCCGAGTAAATCACGATAAAAACGCATTGTTTCTTCTTTATTTCTCATTGGCATAGCAATATGAGCTTTGTGAGTGAATTTTTTCATTACAATCTCCTATTTTTTATCCTACTTATTATAGACTATATGAGAAGTGTACTTCGTTTGACTTTTTCTAACAATATGCAATAATAACAACATTAGTTAACATTTATTGAACAATAACCATGGAAAATTATATCCCTTTCGAGATTTTCGTGCATGTGGTTGAATATGGAGGAATTACTGCAGCTGCTAGGTCACTGAAATTATCTAAAGCAGCTATCAGTCGAACGATTAAGGTACTCGAACAACAGTGCAAAACCGATTTATTTTATCGCCGAAACCGTAGCTTGTATTTAACCGAAATTGGTGAAGAACTCTATACCCAATGCAAACAGCTGCAAATAGAGTTAAATGATATCCGTTCTTACCTGAAAAAATCACAACAAAAACCACGAGGGACATTAACGATTGCTGTGCCAAGTTTTGTATTAGAAAATTTTATTTTCCCTAAATTGAAGGCCTTTTGTGAAAAATATTCAGATTTAGAGATAGTATTCGATAATTCTGAGACAACGATTGAATTTGATCACTCTAATATCGATCTTGCATTCGGGTATTCAATTACATCCGATAGCTTGCTTATTACTCGAAAGAAAATTGGCAGCACACGCTATGTCATTTGTGGTACACAACAATATTTTTCTCAACATGGAATACCAAAAAAAATAATAGATTTAAACAAACATGTTTATATTGCCCATACCATGCGTGATGCGACACAGCTGTTAGAGCTCAAAGAAGAACAACATCATACTTTAAAAATACATCCACGCTTACAATTTAATAATACTAAAGAAATGATCGCTTGTTGTTTAAACCATATTGGTATTATTCAATCGCAATATTTCATGGTTGAAAAATATTTACAGAGAAATGAACTAATCGAAGTATTACCAGATTTTTCTATTAGCGATGTTCCACTTTATTTATATTATAAAAAACATCGTTATACGCAGCCAAAAATTAGGGCATTTATTGATTATTTTAGTGTTGAATGATTTGATTCTCCACCCATTTTTTCAGTTCTTTTAAAGACGAATGGTATGCTAAACCATTTTAAATTCCTGGCATAAGACCCTATCAACAAAGCGCTTCACCAAACTATTGGCTTCATCAGTAGCATAAATTGCATTATCAATAATTTGTTGCAATGCGTTGTTCTTTTCAAGATAACGCTCTTGATAACGCGTTAATCGCGTAATTAAATCTTGTTTATTCACTTCAGGGTGAAATTGAAAAGCGTAAAAAGGTTTATCGTTCATTTTAAAAATATGAAAAGGACATAATGCAGAATTTGCAAGCAAGGTTGCATTTTTCGGAAGTGTTGCTGCGCGCTCTTTATGACCTGAAATCGCCCAAAATTCTTGCGGCATATCGCGTAGTAAAATATCTTCTTTGGCTGCCGGTAATAATTGGATCGGATACATCCCCATTTCCATATTAGCTTTATCTAAAATTACTGTGCCGCCAAACTCTATTGCAGCAACTTGAAAACCAAAGCAAGAAGCAAAAACGGGTATAGCATGATCATAACAATAGCGCAACATTTTGCAGCAATATTTAACAAAAGGATATTGTTCAGGATGCAATACGCTGGCATCACTCGATCCACCTACAAATAATGCATCATAATCTTGTACTTTATTTGCTTTAAAATGGCCTGCTGTAAACGTGTTTAATGAATCAATTTGATTTTCTTTTAAACCACTAAAATCAACAAACTCTTGTAATTCTTCTTGCTGGGTTATCTCATCCTCACGTATTTGCAGCAATAAAATTTTTAATTCTGATTTTAATTTAGCCATGTTTTTCTCCTTTTTTAAAGGCAACTTTATTTCTAAGATAAGTTGGCGCTAATTGTGTTGCTATCACGACTTGTTGTTGCTGTGAATAATATTGAGCTAAACTAATTAAATCACTGGCTTGTGGTGATGCATTAGCTATTAAATGATTGCGATTTTTAATTAAATTTTTATGTAAATCCCAACCGCTACCAATTAAAACACAATCATCATATTGTTGATCTATTAAAAAATCCGGTTTTACTAACTGCTCATCACCTTGCAATAACATTACCCCTGTAGCATTAACCTTATATTGGGCAAAATAAATTTCATGCATGCGTGCATCGAGTGCAACCAACACACTGTGACACGACTGCAGCTGATACGCTTGTTGAGCCAAGATTTGTAATGTAGAAACCGCCGCAATTGGCTTATTAACCACGCTTGCCAATGCTTGCATGACACTAATAGCTAAGCGAATGCCGGTAAAACTGCCCGGCCCTTTACCAACAGCAAATAACTCAATATCGTTAATATCCAAATCAACTTGCTGCAAGAGCTGATCAATCGTTGCTAATAATAATTCAGAATGTTGTTTACTATTGTTAACTTCAGAAGCAACTATTTTTTTATTTTTTTCTATTGCAACTGAGCAGCTAGAGGTAGCACAATCAAATGCTAAAATAGTATTAGGCATGCTGTAACTCCTGGTAAAACTGTTGCACTTCAGTTAATTCTCTCGTTATTTTCATTTCAGGAATACTCAGTAAAAAATCTTTGCCATAACCATTATATAAAATGCGACTATCGCCTAACATGATAATGCCCTTATCTTGCATATCACGAATTAAGCGACCAATGCCTTGTTTAAAGGTAATAACTGCTTGAGGCACTTGAAAGTCGTTAAAAGGATTTCCGCCTTTACTTTTAATGCTATCAAGTTTGGCTTTAACTAAAGGATCGCTCGGCGATGCAAACGGTAATTTATCAATAATCAAACACGATAATGCTTCACCTTTAACATCTACACCTTCCCAAAAGCTCATACTTCCTAGCAAAACACTATTATCATTTTTTAAATATTCTTGTAATAATTGTTGTTTAGGCATTTCTCCTTGAACTAATAAAGGGAAGGATATTTTCCCTCTTAAGATTTTCGCTGCAAGGCGCAACGCATATAAGCTGGTAAACAGGAAAAATGTATTCCCATTTGCAGCTGTAATCACGGGAATAGCTTGTTGAACTAATGCTTGCGTGTAGTGTTCTGTTTTAACATCGGGTAAATTTTTTGGAATATAAAATAAGGCTTGCTCTTTAAAATTAAACGGGCTGGATAATTGCAAACAATTATCAGTTTCTAGGCCTAAATCTTGCTTAATATGCTTAAAGTCATTTTTTACGGTTAAGGTTGCCGAAGTGAATAACCAACTGCTATCGATAGCATCAAAATAGCGTTTAAATTCATGCGCAATATCCAACGGCACTTTATTTAGGGTAAAGGATTTTTTAAACACTTCTACCCATTTTACATCATCCTGTTTTTTGTTATCAATAAAGCTTGTTAACTGCTCGATAAAACGTTCCAAGCGCTGTTGGCAATTTTTTAAGACTTTGCTATCATCATTTTTAATTTGCGTTAATACAGCCTGGATGGTAATCAATAGTTCCATTAGATCACTTAACGGTGTTAACATTTTCTTTAACTGTAACAATGGCCAGGCAACGCGTGTACCGAGTTGCATTAAGTTGGCGTGATAATTTTCGAGTAAGGTTTTCAGTTCATCACAAGCATCAGCAATCGGTTTTGATTCAATCACTAAATTTGCCAACTCAAGTTGCACGTCATTTAACAACAAGGTTAATTGGCGGCTACTTAAATGTTGCCCAAAAAATTGTGGTGCTATTTTAGAAAATTGATGCGCTTCATCAATCACAATGAAATCTGCCAATGGCAATAATTCAGCAAATCCTTCTTCTTTTAACAGCATATCAGCAAAAAATAAATGATGGTTAATCACCACAATATCAGCTTCTTGCGCTTGTTTACGCGCCTTTTGCAAATAACAACTTTTAAAAAAATCACAATCATAACTTAAACAGCTATCGGTGGTGGATGTAACTAAAGGCCAGGTAGTAGAGTTTTCAGCAATATTTTTTACTTCTGCAATATCACCGCTTTTGGTTTTCGGTTGCCATTTGTTAATAATGTGAAAGTCATTAATATTGCCTGGATTCAGTACCGCTTCATCTTGAAAAAAATTTTCCATGCGTTGCTGGCACAGATAATTACTACGACCTTTTAGTAAGGCGGTATTCACCGACAAACCTAACGCTTTAGTTAAGGTGGGAATATCGCGTAAATAAAGCTGATCTTGCAGTGTTTTGCTGGCGGTTGAAACAATCACTTTTGATCGCGACAACAATGCCGGTAGCAAATACGCAAAGGTTTTACCGGTACCGGTACCTGCCTCACAAATCAAGGTGGTATTATCAGTAATGGCTTTGGCAACCGCCTCTACCATATCCAGTTGTTGTTGGCGTTGGTTAAAACCGGGAATGGCTTGTGCTAATTTACCTTGTTGCTCAAAATAACCTAAACATTGTTTGATAAAAGTAATGGTATCATTCCTCCAATAAATGACGCTTGTCTTTAACATCACGCCACTGTGCTTCATCTGCAGGAGGATCTTGCTTGGCAGTAATATTCGGCCAAGTTTGCGATAAACGATCGTTTAATGCTAAAAATTCACGCTGTGATTCGGGTAAATCATCTTCAGAAACAATCGCTTCAACCGGGCATTCGGGTTCACACAAACCACAATCAATACATTCTTCAGGATTGATCACCAACATGTTGGGGCCTTCGTAAAAGCAATCAACCGGGCAAACTTCCACACAATCGGTGAGTTTGCACTTGATACACGCTTCTGTAACTACAAAAGTCATCGTTTTTAATCTCCAATACAGGCTTCATTTACACGGGCCTATATTACCCTGTCATTGATTTATTGCAATTCTTGATAGCGAAAACAGCTGATTAAATGGTCATTTACCATGCCAATGGCTTGCATGTAGGCATAACAAATGGTTGATCCAACAAATTTAAAACCCTGCTTTTTCATGTGCTTAGACATGTGATCGGAAAGTGCCGTGCTAGCTGGCACTGCCTGCATGCTGTTGCGTTGATTTTGTATGACTTTACCCTCACTGAATTGCCAAATATAATGACTAAAACTACCGTATTGTTCACAAATGCTTAAATAGGCATTGGCATTGCTAATGACACTATTAATTTTTAAGCGATTGCGAATAATCGCCGGATTTTCTAATAGTTTCGGCACTTGGTTTGGTGTATAGCGCACAATTTTACGTGCATCAAAATCATAAAATGCTTTGCGAAAAGCCTCGCGTTTGCGCAAAATCGTTAGCCACGATAGACCGGCTTGCATACCTTCTAGCACCAAAAATTCAAATAAGCGTTGATCATCATACAGTGGCACGCCCCATTCTTGGTCGTGATAATCAATATAGAGTGGATCGCTTAAGCACCAGTCACAACGATTTTGCATTGTGCATTTTCCTAACCATTTAAAAATGCGTATTTTAACGTAAAGTTAGCACCCAATCCTATTAATTTATATTATAATTGTAACTATTCAGTAAAACTGATGGATCAGTTCATGCGGCCTGTTAAAGTTATCGCAATCCTAAGCTTAGTCATCCTGCTGACAAAAAGTATTTTTGCCGATCCAGGTTTGGCTAAGGCTTACCAGCTCAGTCATGAAATTAAAGCCAAGCTAGCGCTGATTTTGCAATCACAACATATTGCTTTTAATACACCAACTGATCTTGCACAGCAACGCCAACTGCGGCATGTTTATGATCAAGCGCGCATTGTCTTGGGAAAAATCCGTCGTTTTAAAGAATTACAGCGTATACCCTATCGCAACCTAGCAGACGTGACTCCACCACAGCTTACGCTAATTAATTTAAATGTATTACTGATTAAGATAAATGATCAAATCAATGAGATTGCGCAATTTTATGCGTTACCGTTGCCCCTAAACTTAAATGTAAATCCAGTCACTGGCAAGGCTAATTTTGATACGCTTTATCAAAATTTATGCTTCATTAGCGCACAACTAGACGAGTTAAGTGGGGTTAGCATTACCCCCAAAGACGTTTACATGCGTATCATTACTATTGTTGATGATCTTGAAAAAATACGCGCTAAAAAACAAGTGACAACAGCGATTCCTGATATTCCATTTGACCCAAACAAAACCCCGACCGATGTTTATAATAGCGCTTATCGATTATTAGAAAAGTTGCAGCAATTATCACAAAAACCTGGCTTTACGATTACCGGCGGTATTGTACTTCCGCCAAAAAAAACAGGACGTCTTTTACCCAAAGATGTGATTGAATTGCTTAATATCATACAAACCGAAGTTAATGCGCTGAAACTCACCAGCGGCATTCAAGAAAAATCTCAACCCATTGCAACACGGATTATTAACATTCCACCTTATGTTTATCAACAAGTGGTAAAAGCGATTGAATTGGTGGATAGCTTATTATGAATACCTTAGCGCGTTTCAACCATTCCCTGAATAAAGCGATTTTGATTACGCTTATCTATTTTGGTAGTGGCTATGCCTCACTCTTTTTAACCATACCACCAGGGTATTCTTCTTCAATTTGGCCGGCAGGCGGCGTTGCACTGGCAGTTATTTTAATTTATGGCTTGCGTTATTTACCGAGTATTTTCATTGGCTCTTTGTTAATTAATACCTTAATTAGTTATCAACACGGTGTCACGTTTGCCTTAACCCATTTATTACTGCCTACCATCATTGCGATAGGCGCAACATTGCAAGTTTTGCTTAGCACTATTTTAATCAGAAAGTATATTAGCCTCCCCAATCACTTTGAAAATGAAAAAGAGGTGGCTTTATTATTGTTACTTGGTGGGCCAGTGGGTTGCATGATTAATGCTAGCATTGCCAGTTTAGCCTTAAGCATGGCGGGTTTAATTCAATGGCATACTTTTCTCTTATACTGGTTGCATTGGTGGATTGGTGATACCATCGGCGTATTTTTAATGACACCACTAATATTGATTCTGGCACAACCTTCTCGGCTGATTCCGCTGATCAGAAAAATCAGTATTTTAATTCCCGTGTTGGTGATTTTTATATTAGTTATTCTTGTTTTCAATTATGTGAAAAAAAGTGAGCTTGAAAATCAAAGCAGTGAGTTTGCTAAAATCACCATTAATAATACCGTGTTATTGAATGAAAAAATAAAAGTGATACAAACTGCATTGCATTCCATTGTTAACTTATACGATGCTTCGGTAAACGTTGAAGCACTAGAGTTCAAACGCTTTGCAAATTCATTGTTACAGAATGAACCAAGCATTTTGGCGTTGGGTTGGATTGCACAGGTTGATGCAAACAATCTTGATCAAGTTAAAAAATTAGCTGAACAAGAACGGCATTTAACACTAGCGATTAAAGAAAAACGTGGCGGCCACTGGTTACCAGCGACCCCCAAACCTTTTAATTACGTTGTATTTTATTCAGAGCCGGAGTTTTTACATGAATTACAATTTGGCTACGATATAGCGTCTATACCGAAATTATTTTCAGCTATGCTGAATGCAAAAAAATTTGGGCAACAAGTTGCCACTGAAAAAGTAGATTTACTGAACAAAAAGCAGTCTGCATTTATGATTTTTGAGCCAGTCTATCTTACCCAGCCCAGCACTTTCTCTCTCTCAGATCATATCAATGGGCTACAAGGTTTTGCTTTTGCTGTGGTTGATATTGATCAATTAATTAATTCCTCTTTAATTGCAACCCAGAAAAACGATCTCAATTTGTTTGTTTATGATAATTATCTATCGGGTAAAAAAGCACTTTTATTTGGTAAGCCTGCCCCTAAAAATGATTTAACTAACATTGCTATGCTTAACATGTCGGGTAGGCAGTGGACTTTAGCATTCACACCAACGCCGGCATTCCTTATCAAACAGAGCAGCAATGAAGCTTGGATTGTTTTGATTAGTGGCTTTTTATTTGTTGGCTTGCTACAAGTCTTTTTATTATCGATGACAGCACGCACTGAAATTGTTAACCGCTTAGTTGCTGAGCGCACGCGAGACTTAACCAATAGTGAAGCCAAGCAACGCACGATTGCAGAAGAACGAAAAAAGTTGATTCAGCAACTGATCACACGCAACCAAGAGCTAGATGATTTTACCACAATTACAGCGCATGATTTGCGTGAACCTCTGCGTGCGATTAATAATCACAGTGCTTTTTTATTGGAAGATTATAAAGACACGTTAGATCAAGAGGGAGTTAAAAAACTACAACGCTTATGTTTTTTAGCAACACGCATGCACTATTTGGTAAGTGACTTATTGCATTTTTCAAGTTTAACTCGCGAAGAGATGACTTTTGAGTTAACAGATTTAAATCTTATTATTGAGGATGCAATAACAACTTTGGCTGATAGCTTACAAGCCAGATACGCCATGATCGCGTTGCCGCGCACTTTACCTAGTATTTACTGTAACAAACTGCGTGTGACAGAATTATTCCGGCATTTAATCACTAATGCTTTTACTTATAATATTAATGAAAATATTCTGATTGAAATTGGTTACATAAAAAATGATGAGGTTGTTTTTTATGTAAAAGATAATGGCATTGGGATTGAACCACAATTTTTTGAAAGCATTTTCCGCATTTTTAAACGCTTAAATAGCGACAAACGTTTTGCCGCAGGCACTGGTGCTGGCTTAACCTTTGTAAAAAAAATCATTGATCAGCATCAGGGCAAGATATGGCTTGAATCCACACTCAACCACGGTACAATAGTTTATTTTACTCTGGCTGCAACACCGGAACAAGGAAGTTAATATGAGCGATCCAATCTTGATTGTTGAAGACAATGATGATGATTATGAAGCCACCGCGCGTGCGCTTAAGAAGAATCCTAATTTTAACAATCCTATTTATCGTTGCGAAGATGGGCAAGCCACACTTGATTATTTATTAAACGTTGGTGAATATACTGATAAAACTGCAGCACCAAGACCTGCGATTATCTTGCTTGATCTTAATATGCCAGGTAAAGATGGGCGCATGATCTTAAGCGAAATCAAACAAAACCCACAATTACAACTCATTCCTGTGGTTATTCTCACAACTTCTGATGACCAGAAAGACGTACAATCGTGCTACCAAGCTGGCGCGAATAGCTTTTTAAAGAAACCGATTAGCCTAGAAGACTATACTGTGGCATTAAAAAACTTGATTGATTATTGGTTTGGGGCCGTTATTTTGCCTAAGCAGCAATAATCGTGCATAGTAAAAATTTATTGCATCGTAGATGGCGGAGCGGACGGGACTCGAACCCGCGACCCCCGGCGTGACAGGCCGGTATTCTAACCAGCTGAACTACCGCTCCGCGTAAGATGACACTGTGTCATAACTGAAGCACGAATTGTATTGATTTTTTGTAATATTTCAAGCATTGATTGCAATATTTTTAAATTAATTTGTAGTAACTATTCACCTGCAGATGGGAACGCCCATATTTGGGCTAAAAACGGCGAAAATCTTTTATCGA
>CAYGTS010000092.1:0-10547 GCA_964352905.1 uncultured Legionellales bacterium
AAATCTGAACGTTCTGGTAAATATAAAGCTAAAGGGGGTGAGCAGATACTTTTTTGGTAACTACTCACTCCGTAGCAGGGAACGCCCATATTTGGGCTAAAAACAGCGAAAATCTTTTATCGAAATGCTCATTTATAACTCATAAACTGCGCTTTCTCAAAAATATTTTCGCCATTTTTATCGCCAAATCTGAACGTTCTTGGTAAATTTTACAATTAAACTTTCTGAATAAGTTACTGCTGCTTTATTAATGCATAAAAAATTGGGGAACAGCATTTGTGGATGGAAAGACAATAAAATAGTTTGGATACCTCCTGAAGAAATTGTTATTAACCAATAAGCAGCAATTCCCGGTGTGGCGAGGAACGCCCATGTTTGGGCAATCTCACATAAAAAACACTAAAAAATGTACTCATTTATTATATATAAAGCGCGTGCTTTAGTGCGTTTAATGTGACCTTGCCCAAATCTGACCGTTCTTGAATCATTCAGCATCACGCCAGAAATTGCTGCTGTCTCACCCTCTTGTTTTGTGGGAATATTTCCAAAAGTTTTTCTCTGAGATCCTTGTGCAAGAAGTGACTATCAAAAAGCCGATCCCGGAAGCTATCAAAACCCGGCGGAACATTCTCACGGGGATTTGCACGCCAGAAAGTAAGAAGGTTCGCAGTGAGATCGTTTATTCTGTTTTGAAAACTCTCACGCTCTGGCTCAGGGTTCGTATTGTACTCTTTTGTTAACAGGTCGTTAATAACAGAGATTAAAAGCTCTTCTTCCTTATTCTCGGGCGAGTCATAGGGATAATGTAGCTTGTCATATATAAGAAAATCGAGTTCTTCCTCTGAAAATAAAATATTATTTCTCTGCAGTTTTTCTAGTGCAGCAGTGAGCTGGTTGAAAAACTCTTCATCGCAGCTTGCTTGATCGGATAGACTAAGGTTATTTCTTGTCGCAAGCACCTTCTTATTTATAAGACTAATATAGCCTTCTCGAGAAGACAAATAAAACATGCTTGAACTACTTGAACTACTTGAACTACTTGAACTACTTGAACTACTTGAACTACTTGAACTACTTGAACTGCTTGAACTACTTGAACTGCTTGAACTACTTTGGTAAGTTCCTCTTTGTAAGTGCGTAGGCATGACAGGCAAACTCTTAATAAAATGTAGATTAGATTGCCTAATTTCTTCAGGTTTAAGCTCACTTTTCTTAACAAGATGTACTGAATTTCCAGCAGACTCTTTAAATCTCTTAAAATCTGCTCGTGATATTGTACCCAAGCGAATACTAACGGGTTCGGTACGGCAAGTTTGATCTGGCTCGCCTAAGCGACGTTGAAAAGGTTGAATCACTATTTGTTTACGGTACTTTTCAATCAGCTCTACAGATAATCTACCTTTTTCTACTGCATGGCGTAATGTAGCATTTGCGCGTAGCCATTGCATAGCATTATCATTGTTACGCTGTTCATGATCGATAACAACTTTAATTTGGTATCGCTCAACTAAGCCAAGTGTTGCTTGCGCATCAAGCCATGAATCTTGTGGTGTTACCATTCCTGCAGGTAAGCTAAGTTCCGCCCCCCGCCCCGCAGTTAACAAATAGCGCTCTTCATTTTCTCCTTCAACAGTAAAACTAACAACACTAGCACACTGCAATTTTTTTTCATTATTTTTCACTGCATCAGTAAAAAATAAAGGGTTCATTTTCCCCCAATTTTTTGCATCTGCTAAGTCTTGATCTATGGATACACTGGCCGAATAAAGTTCAACAAAGGAATTGTTAAGATTTTTTTTGATTGCAGGTAGTGATCGTAAGATTAAACTAGCATTATCTTTATGATAAGTTGCATTCCAATAACCTTTTTTTGTATCACGTTGTTGGTGATTTGTGAAAACCACATCTTCAGGATTAAGGTAATGTGGTAATTCATTTAAAAAGAGTTTTTCGAAAGTATTAAGGCCATTTGGCTGAAAACAGCGCGGTACTTGATAAACAATAGCATCATTTTCAACGATGAATTTACCATGTAATATTGAAACTGGTGCCTTATTTTGACTAGTATTTTGCGCAGAAATTTGCTGGTTAACCTTTTCAACTAATAAATTTAATTCAGTAGTTAAGTGTAAAAGATCGTTATTTTGCACATTTGCCTTTTCAAAAGAATGGGTAAATTCTCTTAAACGTTTTACAATTTCAGGTGGTGTGGCACTAAATTCTATGAAATAGTAATCAGCTTCTTGCCCATGTTTTTCACCGGGATTAATTTTCACACCTTTTTTAAGGTGTGGCCCTCTGTTTAATATATCGCCGTTTTCGGCTAAAAATTTGGTTAAATCAGGGTAGCCTAACATAACTTGAGTTGGGTCTTCTGGCACTTCATTTATACGTATACATTTTCTTAACGCGCCACGAGCACGCCAATCAGGAATATATTCTATTTCGCCATTTGTTAAATCATTTATCATTTTTGAAATATATTCAATATCCAGCGTTGTTTGCTCATTATCTAAATAGGCAAGCCCATTTTCGTGTTCACTGCCAAACATATTGTAGCGTAATAGCGGTTTTTCTAATAAATGGGCTAACTTTTGGGGAATACCAAGTTCTATTGCTTTAACAATTATTTCCTTGCTAGGCGCTATGCCTTGCGCAATTGCAGCAGAAGCTTGGCCAGAGTTAAGTATTCCTTGTAACTCACGTAACTCAGCCCTAAGCTTTGGCGCACTTGAAAAGTCATAACCAAGGATGATATTTTGTTCTAAATCATTAATAAAATTTAATACTTCATTCCAAGGCATATTTTTAAAGCCTTCATAATAAGCTAATTTTCCTGCGCCAGCTCCGCCATTCTCTTCCTTACAGCTGTTATTGTGCTCTTTAACATTTTTAAGGAGATTGCCCGTTAAGCCAACACTGTAGCGGTTTGCATACCCTCCTTCACTTGTTGGAATATGAAAAGTTTGTGATATGCCGCCACCAAAAAAGCGTTGATTTTGATCGGCCTTGTTTCCACGCTGATTTTGTTTTTTAAGCTTTATTGTATAATAAATATCATGCTTACAGTTTTGATTAAGCTTTTGCATTTTATTAAGCAGAAACATTCTTTCAACAGCAGGTAACTTACCAAAGTTAATATACTTTTTTGCCTTTTGGAAAGTAGGCTGATCCTGTGTAAATTTTGCAGTTAGTTTTGGCAATAGTTTTGTTTGCGTATGATAAGTAACTAGTTTTTCGCTCAACATATAATCAAAGTCAACTAAAAAATCTTCTTCTTCTAAGATTTTAGCTGCTTTTTCTAAATCTATTTCTTTTTCGTTGCGTGAAATTAACTCTGGATGTAAATCTAGTAATTTTTCAATAGCTTCGGTTGCACTTAGATCAGGAATAATGCAATCTGCCCTAAGACTCATTCTAAGTTCATGCAATAAGCCTTCTTCAAAAGTGCGCGGTTTTGTTGCATAATAACGGTTAGAAAGCACTTGCATTGCTGTAAAAACTCTTTCTTCTTTTGTAACAGAGGCTAGATTTTTTCCTTGGCGAAGTAATATTTTATCTACCTCGTTCTGAACAGTAGTATCTGCTATACGATCAGAAAAAACATTCCGTTGATGATAACTAGCAGTAGAAATACCACCTTGCTGGTTTTTGTCATAACCATAAAAATATACGCCGCTATAAGTAATATCTTTGCTGAGCCAAGGCATTTGCCTAGCAACACCAATAAATTGACAATCTATGAGAAATTGCAGTGCTAAAAAAGAAGGCCTTGCTCTTCCTTTTTTTGCTGATTCAACTTGTTCCTGTGCTAAACTGCTAAAAAAACTGTTTTTATCATCACTTAAAGAGCGGCCAAATGCATATTCAACTGGGATATCAACATATTCACCTTGGCTTCTACCATAAACTCGCATTATTAATCTGGCAAAGCGGGTATCAGGGTTGGGATTAAGATATTCGCCAATATCGCATAATGGTTGTGCACCTACACTTGAAGAAGTTGAGCTAGAATACATGTTATTTTCTCTTATTTTAAGTAAACCCGCATACTAACAAAAAAATTATCACATAGTAAGCTCTTTATAAATAAAACCAATGCACCTTTGGCCGGTGAATTATCCGGGCATTTATTTAACGGCGCGGTTTGAAGCCGATAACCCAGCGGCATTAAAACGCATCCAAACCGATTTACAGCAGTAAATTGCCAAGATTGACAGTAGTTTAGGTATCCCATTTGTATCTATTCAGCAAGTTTGAAGGTGATTTCACCGAGAACGTTCAGATTTAACTTCTGGAAATACACATGCCAATTGATCTTAGTTTGTTTTTTTGAGCTAGAATATATCCATACATTTTCTTAAGGTCATTGCAATAAACAGAAGGGTTATCGTAACCATTATCTTGCGAGTAGCGATGTATAACATTACCGCCTCGGCAAAAAGATTTTATTTCACAGGTTTGGCAATCTTTAGGTAGCGACAATGAATTCTTTAGGTGCTTTAACCATAATTTATTGGCAAGTATCTCCGATAAAGGCGAATGACTAATATTTAAATTTGTTTGAACATGTTCTTTTCCATTAACACGAAAAGCATCATATGTTTCAATTTCACCTAAGGAGTTGATACAGATAATTTTTACAGGGCAAATTCCAACACCCGGAAGACGAGTTCGATTAAAACATATTGCCTTTACAAATGACTCTAGACTTCGTATACGAACTCCTTGACTCCAATACTTATCTAGCCAAACATCAAATAACTCTATATAAAATTCTGCAATTCCAGCAAGCAACCCAGACTTCTTATCATCATGATTCCAGTCTGGTATAAGCACATCAAATATTTTAACACCGATGTCATTAACAAAATGATCGCATAATTCACTCGCTGATAATCCAGGAGTAAAAACAGAGAGTAATGATACACCTGGCACTTTATTGCGTTGCAAACAACTTATTCCAGCTCTTACCTTTTCATAAGTGGGCTGCCCCTTAAGATCGATTCGATTTTTATCGTGGTCAGCTTTTTGGCCATCAATGCTGACCGTTACTCCAACGCGAAATTTTTTGAACAAAGTTGACCATTCATCGTTAATCAGTACTCCATTCGTAGTAACTCCAAATTGCATTTTCACCTTAGGGTTAATTTTGGTGAGAGCCTCGCAAATGTATGCGAAAACCCTTTGCTTAAGAAGGAGAGGCTCTCCGCCATGGAAAATAATTTTCAAGAAAGATCCATCGTAGGTCTTAAGGTATTCTTTAATTCTCTCTATTATGTTATCGATTAATATTGGCTTCATTACTCCTGGTAATTCGTAGACTGATTGATCACGAAACCAATAGCAATATTTACAATCTAAATTACAACTTGATGCCACTTTTAGAATTATTATATTAAATCTTTTTGACTCATTTTCAAAAAGGTTACTTAAAAAAGCCTGATCAAAACTATCTAACTGTTGCATAGTCATTATTTATCTCATTTTTATAAAATAAGTTTTTTGCCCGTTTTAATTGATTAGAGAGCAGGGAAAAGTCTTCTGGAAATTCATCATCATGCTCTAGAATGATAACTTTTATATCACTTATTTTAGTAACATACTCTAAGAGTTTCCAGGTACCCTCATTAACTAGCCTTGAATGGCTATCGATATAAACACCATGGTGATTTTGAAATCCACCGGCTAGGTGAACTTGTACTATGTTGGATAGAGGAATATTATCTATGAACTCATAAGGATCAAATTTGTGATTTTGAGAATTAATATAAACATTGGCAAGATCAAGTAGTATCCCACACCCTGTTTGTTTCACAAGGCGCTGAAAAAATTCTGTCTCACTCATTTCTTTTTGCTGTAAACAAAATGGGTAGGTGATATTTTCTAATACTAACGGAATTTTTAGGTACTCTTGTACTTGATCCACATTTCTCACAACAAGCTCTAAAACTTTCTCGGTGAAAGTGACTGGCGCTAAGTGTCCGAACTTTATGTGCTCTGTCTTTGTTAGAGATAAATGTTCGCTATAATAAGTAGCATTGCTTATCTCACAAGCCATTTTAATTCTATTCAGTTGCTGCTTGTCTAAAAATGGTGAAGCGATGGAAAGATTAACCCCGTGCAAAACAATTTTAAAGCGTTCCGCCAATTTCCCCAACATGCACAAACCCTCGTTGCTAATGTAATTTTCTGATATTACTTCAATACAATCAAGCATAGCTTTATTCGATTCAATTGCTGCTCTTATCTCATGCCGATATCCAATGCCTACAAGTTTTCCAGCAATTGAATTAATTATATTTTGCATAATTACAAACCCCTAAAAATATGTATACTTGCCCAAGTTATTTTAAATAG
The DNA here is from genome assembly GCA_964352905.1 of uncultured Legionellales bacterium. Classification (GTDB taxonomy): domain Bacteria; phylum Pseudomonadota; class Gammaproteobacteria; order JAHCLG01; family JAHCLG01; genus CAYGTS01. The sequence goes on from CAYGTS010000092.1 coordinate 6,361, forward strand.
AGTTGATTTTTATTCAAAAACCCAGGGATAAGACACTGCTCTAGCTCCTCAATGTCCTGAGAGAGCAAATCAAATTTATCAACAAGTTTTAAAATTAGTTCTGCTAAGCTGTAAAATCCAAAGCAATTTTCTAGAAAATAATATACCACTGGAGATAAATTAAAAATCCTTAATTTACCACTGCTCGATTGCATCAAATAATAAAAATTTCCTTCATTGGCTGAAACTTCATTGGATTGAATCTCATTTATTAGTGTAACCATGTTATACTGATAAGACTCAATAGTAACATTTGGTGCTAAACATGGTTTTGATGCTCTACTCAACATCTCTTGCTTAAACATAATTGGAGGCAAATCAATTAATTTTGTCTGACATTTTTGGGTAAGAAACTTTACCACATCAAGTAGATATCTTGGCTTTATGTTGTAAAGTCTCAGTTTTAAATACTCACCAAAAGCGGCTGCGTAGGACTTCATCGATTCATTAGGGGCGATTTTTCTACACAAATAAAATTCAGAAAAAAGCTGTCGCATCTGTTTTCCATAAATATCGAACAATGGCTTGTAATAAGTAGTAATATTGTCATATGTTTTTGCTTTTAGACTCTTAGCAAATTGAAGGACATGTTCTTTTTGCAGCGAACCCAGTATTTTCAGATCTTCCGCAGATATCTGATCATAATATTTTAGTACGATAGCAGGATTGTGAAAAAAATAATCTAGGAACAACTCGGAAGTATAAAGCATCGCGAGTATATTATTCATCTGAAAAACACTTTCCATTTATATTCTCCTTCTGAAAAAATATGATATATACCCAAAGCGATTAGAAATTAGGTCACCGGAATCGTCGTCATTGCGAGCACTTCGCCGGTCACTGCGAACGAAGTGCGGCAGTCGCAATGACGGCAGAAGAAAGAACCTACGTATCTGCTCACCCCCTTTAGCTTTATATTGACCAGAACGTTCAGATTTGGCGTTCCCTGCTACGGAGTGAGTAGTTACGAACCTACTTTCTAATCGCTTTGGGTATAGACTAATTAATTAGTTATGGCAAAGTTGCTCGTTTAGTTTTTTGATGATAATTTTCCTTTGCTCTCTTATGTAATTGCACATAAAAGTCAGCTAATTTTTGTGTTTGTATTTCAGTTTGCATAGACGAGGACAAACAATACCCTTCATAGATATCTAGCGCCATTTTTTGATATAAACTAACATGCTTTAGATAGTGTTTTAGGGTCTTATATAAACTATTAGGATCGTTCATCGAAACCACACTTGAATTTTCAAGGAAACGAGGGATCAAAGCTAACTTGGGATGTTTAGCTACCTCATCGGATATTATTAAGTGTCGTCCACAGAATAACACTTCCATGGGTACTCTAGAGTTATTATGCTGCCTGATAGGAAAATTGTTTTCTAAATAACAAATGGCATTACAGGCTCGAATGAAGCGAGGAATATCCTCGTTAGCAATGAATGGAAACATGAGCGTATTGGTTCCCAAATCATATTGTTCAATCTTTTCATAGAACGCAGCTATAATATTTTGTGATCCTTGTAATAGAATAGCCAAATTAAATTCATAACCTTCCTTTTTAAGCCTTGATAGCGCCTCAATTAATTCTGCATGCCCCTTGTAAATGGAAGCTTTGCTGTAGATACCAAGGGTAGGACGCGACATATCCAATTTGTTATTCGCTAAACTTTGATAGTAGTGCAACCCCTCTAATACACCTGATTTAAGTTCCCGCACAAGAAGGGAATATTCGTTCAAGTCGAGTTTATTGCCTGTGGGGTTGAAATGCGTTTGGACAGGATAAAGCTCATGATCTTCGACTAGACAAGCTTTGTTTATATTCATTGCAAGAAAACGTTGCAGGTGATTTGCCCCCGTTAGAATGTAATCAGAATTTTTCAACAGCCGTTTAAGCGCTGAACTATACTCACGGCTCTCAAGTAGTCTACCCACATCGCTTCCCGCATGCTTAATCCCATGAGGGATAGCAAACCAACTACTAATGAGAGATGCAACAGTCGCATTCGGCTCCATGTAAACACTCTCAACTAAGTCGACAGTTCCCTTTTCAACGATATCACACGCCAGACTGGTAAGACGTGTGACCAATGCCTTTGAATGCGGTATGAGATTTTTTTCTTCCAGATCACTAAGATATTTCACTTTAATGTCTTTAGTGGTCACTATTTCATCAGACCAAATTAACCGGTGCCTACTATGTGCCTGCTGAGAAGAAGATACTACCACCACTCCAAATCCAGCTCTAGCAAGTAGCCTTGCTTTCCAATACAGCAGTGAACTCACACCACCAACAAGCGGGGGATATTTCCCAATGAAAAGTATTCGCACTAGATTTTGAATACCGGCTTTTCTATACTGGTTTGATCGTCCTCGTCCTCTGGTGAATAGTTATAGTCATATTCACTGTAGCAACTGCACCCACCACGACAACCTCCCTTGGAATGACAGGCATCAAGCCCATCCTGCTGTTCGATGTTAATTTTTTCATTTTCAACTCCATCCGTGATTTCTTCAACTTGAAAAAATGTACTGTCCCTTCTTGAGTTATGATCAGATTTTTTTAACATTTTCAGCGCTCCTTGTTTCATGTTAGTCTAGTTTAAATTTCAGCTGGTTTTTCGCCCCCCACCCCTAGTTCCGTTGTTCTAGTACGAATTTGACAAACGCCGCCTGTAGGTTTGAGGCAACTTAATTATTTTGTAACTATTCAGTAAATTTAATTGTGAATTTACCAAGAACGTTCAGATTTGGCGATAAAAACGGCGAAAATATTTTTGAGAAAGCGCAGTGTATGAGTTATACATGAGCATTTCGATAAAAGATTTTCGCCGTTTTTAGCCCAAATATGGACGTTCCCCTCTACAGGGTGAATAGTTACACCAATTCTTTAATGGTTTTTTCTTGAGACAAATGATGCCGCACAATAATATCTTTATAAAGAATGTTTTCATATAAAGCATGCAAATATTCTTTCTGACCACTTTCTATATATTCAGGTATGCCGCCCATCTTTTTGAATTGGCTAAAATTTTTTTTGAGTAAGGCAAGTTGTGTTGAAGTGAGTCGTTCTGTAGTTAATAATTCTGGCGTTGCTTGTGCAAAAGTTTCCTGAAATGAATAGGGAAACAATTTAATCGCAATGTGACGCCCGGTTAAATGCGTGCCTAACTCGCTGCTAAGCAACTTTGCATTTGAACCTGTTATAAATACTTTATTATTCTGATCATGTAACCGCCGCACAAAACGCTCCCAACCGGGAATAAGCTGAATTTCATCAAAATAAAATGTTTTTTGCACACCGTATAATTCAATAAATGCTTCCATTAGTATTTGAAAATCAGCCAGTTCAAAAGGCACCAAGCGGTCATCATCAAAGTTAATCGCATAATCAGATTCAGCCGCCTGTTTGCGAATTAATCGCATGAGAGTAGACTTCCCACAGCGACGAATACCGCTAATGATCAAGACTTGCTTATTGCTAAGCAATGGCGTGAGATCGTTTAATTTCATCCTTGCGACTAAAGGATCAGGTAAATCAAACTGCGCTTGATCACAAATAATTTGCATAAGTGTTTGTTTATTCATGTGTTTTATAAAGTTCATATTAACAGCATGAACTTATTCATGTAAATTCACGCTAGCAATGCAAACTGTTATTTGCGAAATCATGTTATACTTCGCCATAATTTTTTACTCTTAAAGGTTTAACAAAAATGCCTGTCGAACGCATTTATCAACTTAACATTGAACGCTGGGATCAATCCATTACGCCTACGCAGCAACAACAAGTTACTGCCGCCTTAGAAGCGGGTAAAGTGGTTTATCTGCCTAATTTACCCTTTAAGCTTTTAGCCACAGAAAACTGTTTTTTATCGCCTGCAGTTGCGCATAAAAAAAGAAAAAATATTAGTTATAATTCAGAAAAAAATAGCTTAGGCTTTTGTAATACCGATAACCCGCTACAATTAACGGCTTTCATGCAGCGCTTTGTAACACAGGCAAACCAATTAGTACAAAATTTGTTGCCTTACTACGAGTCACATCTCACCCTAGGGCGCACCAGTTATCGACCGGTTGAAATTGATAAACGTAACGTAACTACTCACTCCGTAGCAGGGAACGCCCATATTTGGGCTAAAAACAGC
>CAYGTS010000093.1:0-10429 GCA_964352905.1 uncultured Legionellales bacterium
CCAAATCTGAACGTTCTCGGTAAATTCACCTTCAAATTTACTGAATAGTTACGAAATTGCAATGCAAATAATCAGTCGTTTTGAACAAAGTGACCTTGCCTCAAATCTGACCGTTCTTGAGTTATTCAACATCACGCCGGGAATTACTGAAGCATCAGGCTTACAGCAATTCCCTGCGTGATGTTGCTCAAAGATGGCCGTTCCTGGCTACAGCGGGAATTGCTGATTAATCTTATTTCGCTTACCTAATATGAAGCACATTACCCTCTGGATAAAAGAAAAATGGTTTGCTATGGCAATGACTAACTTTTATAGGGGAACTCCCATGACGATGAGAAAAAGTAACGTGGCAAACTTCCTTATGATCGCCCATGATCATGTCGGCGCCTAAGGCAGAACCTGCTACAGGAGGGTAACCCCGTCGAGCGCAAGCATTATCTTGTCGGTAATACAAGCCGCGCTCAACGCTATGTGCAGCCACTGCAGGTAAGGCGTATTTGCCGTTGTGAACGCAGTCTTGGTACTTTTTAACAAACCTAATATTCTGATTTGTTTGGTTATCTATGGTAAAGTGAATGGCAGCGGCATAGGCTGTTAACGTTGGAATGATACTAAATAACACACAACCTAAAAAAACCTTATTTTTTAATTTCATGATAGTTATTCCTCGCAAGGTTATTATTTATTATGGTTTTTAATGAAAAAATTTACCACAGCTTTTTTATCATATGAACCTCCTATTGCAACACAATTCCCAAAAATATAACCAACCCTACCCAATTATTATTTAAAAACGCCTGAAAGCATTTTTTTGGCTCGCGATTTTTAACCAGCCATTGCTGATAAATAAAAAATAACAAACTGATCAACAAAACAACATAATAACCAAAATTAAACCGCAAAAAATAACCCACAAGCATTAACAAGATTAAAAACAAAGCTTGTGCAATCGCCACAAAAATACGATCATACTGTCCTGCAAGAATAGCGGTTGATTTGATGCCAATTTTTAAATCGTCATCACGATCACTCATCGCATACAGCGTATCGTAAGCCACTGGCCAAATTGCAGCTGCTAAGAATAATAACCAAGCAACCCCGCTCACATGATTTGTTATGGCAGCAAAACTCATGGGAATACTAATACTAAACGCCAAACCTAAAACAAATTGTGGCAAATACGTAAAGCGTTTACAGAATGGATAAACAAACGTAATGAGTAAGCCAAAAAAAGCAATATAAAGTGTTAATCGATTTAAGAAAACAACAACTAATAAAAATGCAATAAAGGCTAAACTTAAAAAGACTAATATTGCTTCGTGAGCATGAATTTTTTTACTGGCGAGCGGGCGATTTTTAGTACGTTCGACCGAGCCATCAACATGCCGATCCGCGAAATCATTAATTGCGCAGCCCGCAGAGCGCATTAAAAATACACCGGCAATAAAGACTAATAAAATTTTCAACGGCGGCAAACCGTTTGCAGCAATCCACAATGCCCATAAGGTGGGCCACAGCAATAACAATAAGCCAATCGGTTTATCAAGGCGAGTTAATAAAGCGTACTGTTTTATTCGCTGATACACTGAGTACCTCTGCAAATATAACTCACACAATCCGCATGAGTTGCATTTTTGTTTGCTAAATAATCGGGTAAATTTTTTTCATCTTCAGCAATTGCAAAAATCGCAGCATTACTTAAGTACTGTTTACGATAAGCGCGCTGTTTTTTTTGCATTGCTTGTGGCTTGCCGCGCAAAATAATCAGCGGTTGTGGTGTGAGATAGTCGTTAATCACGGCTAAAAAACTGGCATAGGCATTCGGCATATAGCTAATATTGGGTAAAGCGGCTTTAATGGTTGTTTCCACAATCTGTAAATAATCACTATTGCCAGTTAAATAACCAATTTTCAATAATACAAGACAAGCAATCGCATTGCCGGCAGCTGTAGCTTCATCTTGAAACGGTTTAATGCGAGGTAAGTTGCTATCATGTTTGTGATCGGTAAAATAAAAACCGCCATTTTTTTCATCATAAAAATCATGAATCATTTGATCAGCTAATTGCAGCATTAAATTAAAATAATCTAAATTCCATTGTGCTTGTAATAAATTAAATATCGCATCAATTAAAAATGCATAATCATCTAAATATGCATGGATATAGGCTTCACCATCATAATAACAAGCGTAAAGCTGCTTATCATGACGACAATTTTCTATGATAAAGTTTAAAGTTTTTTCTGCTTGCGCAATATAGCTTGGTTCTTGTAATAACTCACCGGCTGCAGCAAACCCTTTAATGGCTAAACAATTCCATGCGGTTAATATTTTTTCATCACGATGAGGCAGTGTTCGGTTGTTACGTTCTTGTAATAATTTAGCTTTAGCAGAAGCTAGCAATGCATGACATTCTGCAAGTGATTTTCCTACCTTATCACGAACTTGTGCTAGATTGTCGCGTTGATAAAAATGCCATTTTTTTTCAAAATTGGCATCATCAATAAAACCAAAATTGAGTGATGCAACACAAAATTCTTCTTCCGTTAGCAATTGTTCTAATTCTTTTGCATTCCAAGTGTAATAGTGGCCTTCTTCACCTTCACTATCCGCATCAAGGCTTGTGTAAAAAGCATGTTGTGGTGATTGCATTGTGGTTAAAAGCCAATTAGCTGTGGCGTTTGCCACATTAACAAATTCATTATCCAGCAAACTGGCATAACTGTATAAATATAATAGCGCAGCATTGTCGTAGAGCATTTTTTCAAAATGGGGAATTTGCCATTCATTATCAATAGCGTAGCGAAAAAAACCACCGCCTAAATGATCATAGATCCCCCCGTTTTTCATAGCGTGTAAGGTATTTAACAACATCATTAATGAGGTTTCATTTTGCTTAGGATCTTGCGCATAATCTTGTAATAAAAAAGTTAGTAAGGTTGGGTTGGGGAATTTGGGTGGGCCACCAAACCCACCTTGGTTGTGATCATAGTTTTGCAATAAATTAATCTTAGCTTGTTTGATCGGTTCGTCGTTAACGATTAAATTTTTATTTAAAGGATTGTTATGAATTTTATTCAGCGCTAATTTCATTTGGTTATTTTGTTGATTTAATGGTTGTTTTTGGTTTTGAAAGAAATCAATAATCTTGACTAAAATTTCTTTAAAACTGGGTAAGCCATGATAAGGTTTTGGTGGGAAATAAGTGCCACTAAAAAAAGGAATTAACGAATTAGGCTCCAAAAAAACACTCAGTGGCCAACCGCCAGCAGATTCGCTTAATAAATAATGCGCAGTTTGATAAAGTTTATCCAGATCGGGTCTTTCTTCACGATCAACTTTTATATTAATGAAATGTTCATTTAAAATCTTGGCCACTTCAGGATCTTCAAAAGATTCATGCGCCATGACGTGACACCAATGACAAGCGCTATAACCAATCGATAAAAAAATCGGTTTTTGCTGTGTTTTAGCAACTTGCAACGTGTTTTCATTCCAGGTTTGCCATGCAATTGGATTATTGGCATGTTGCTTTAAATAGGGACTATGGGCTTTACTAAGTTGATTAAGCATAAAACTATCCTTTAAATGGTGATCCAATATTGGCGATCAGATGCATTAATAGCCTGCATGGGTTGTTGATAAAGCGCAGAAAGATTCTCTGCTGTAAATAAATCCGCTATGTTGCCACATAGAATATGATCGGCATTATAAATTAAAATTGCATGACTACAATATTGTGCCGCCAAATTCACATCTTGCAACGCCATGATAACGATCTTGTTTGCTAGCGTAACTTTTCGTAATTTAGCTAAGATCATATGTTGATATTTTAAATCAAGGTGATTTGTCGGCTCATCGAGCAATAAAATTTGGGGTGTTTGTGCTAGTATCGCAGCTAAATAAACGCGCTGCCTTTCGCCACCGGATAACTGCTGTAAATCACGATCTTGTAAATGCATTAAATCAAACTCTGCTAATAAATTGTGGATCAATTGTTGATCAGATGTCATGATTTTTGCAAAGTGTGATAAAAACGCCAACCGGGCATTGCTAAGCGTTGCATAAACGCTACAAGGCAAATTGATTGGATTATCTTGCAGTAAAATAGCAATTCTTGCAGCAATCTGTTTGCGTGAAAAGCTAGTTAATGGTTTATCATCAAGATTAATCTGGCCGTGATCCGCTGATATAAGCCCTGCTAAAATATGTAATAGTGATGATTTACCGATCCCATTGCTGCCTAAAATTGCCCAGCTTTGGCCAGGCTCACTTTTAAAATTGAAATGACGATATAGGGTTTTATCGCCTATTTTATAATGTAAATCGCTAACGCCTAATCGACTCATGTAACTCTGCCTTTCATTAGCAAGACTAAAAAAATAGGAACGCCAATCAAGGTGGTGATAATGCCAACCGGTAATTGCAAGGGTGCAACTAATGTTCTTGAAAGCAGATCGGCAAGACACAGTAATGAACCGCCTGCCAAGACAACGCCGGGAATTAAATATTTTTGATCATGGCAGCCGAGTAAGCGCAATAAATGAGGTACTACTAACCCAACAAAGCCAATGCTACCTGCACTAATCACGCTGCTGGCTGTTAAAATCGAGCTGATTAAAAATAATATAATAAAGAGTTGATTCGTATTAATGCCTTGGCTTTTTGCAACCCATTCGCCGCGTGTGAGACAATTTAACTGTTTGGCAAAACTAAAACTAATCAACATAGCAACACTTAGCAGGCTAAAACACAGGCCGCCATGATTTGCATTAGTCAAGTCACCCATTAGCCAAAACAACATGCTGTGCAATTGTTTATCCGGGCTAATAGTTAAAATAAAACTGATGATTGCACTAAAACCGCTGGCTAAAATAACCCCGCTTAACAATAACTTAAGGTTATTAAACCGCCCCCGATTCAGCATAAAGAGTAAGGTAATGGCTAAAATGGCGCCAAGAATCGCACTGCAATTTAATAAGAAGGTGCTGCCACCAAGCAGCATTACTAATAAGGCACCGCAACTGGCACCACCCGATGTGCCTAATACATACGGATCGGCAAGCGGATTTTGTAGCAAAATTTGCATCAAATTGCCAGAAAGCGCCAACATTGCACCAACAGTAAAGGCATTAATGGCGCGTGGTAACCGTAGATTGATAAAAATTTGTTGCTCTAGCGAATGCTGAGAGGTTGTTAAAAAGTGCCATAATAACTTAGGAGCAATAAAGAAACTGCCGTAGGCTAAGGCTAAGTAAAGGCTTGTTACTGCGACGAACAAAAGTGGCATTAAGAATAATTTAGGGTTTATTAACATCGTATTTTCCTAAGTCTTAAGGCGCTCATTATACCCATACTCTAACATGAGCAAAAGGTAACTCGGTGTTGCGATCGATAAATTACGATAAACGTCGTTCTTATCACCAAATATGGGCGTTCCCTGCTACGGAGTGAGTAGTTACCTTCAAATTTACTGAATAGTTACCATTTATTAACCTATAAACTCCGGTGCTCAATCGATTTGCGCCGCGCTACAGTTCAAAAATACTCGTTTATCGTAAGTCCTAAACGTATTGGGATGAATCTCCAAAAATAATTTTTGCTTCATTTAGACCTTTGTGGAAAAATGCAAGTAATGAGCAAATTAATTCTGGAAATTGTAAGTGATTGATGAACAAGGGTTTCGAGCTAATGTTGGGATTGTCTTAGTTAATGATAAAAAATGTGTGTTTTGGGGGCGGCGGATTGGGCAAAGTGCTTGGCAATTCCCTCAAGGTGGTGTGCATGATGATGAAACGCTAGAAGCAACTTTGTACCGTGAACTAGCGGAAGAAATTGGCTTGCAGCAGACCGATGTAGTAGTCTTAGGCTGCACCAAAGATTGGTTGTATTATCGCATTCCAGAAAATATGCAGCGTAAATATCGCAAACCCATTTGCATAGGCCAAAAACAAAAGTGGTATTTATTACAATTGCAATGCCCTGAGCAAAAATTACGGTTAGACTTAAGCGATTCACCCGAATTTGATAGCTGGTGTTGGGTTGATTATTGGTACCCAGTGAACCACGTCATTAAATTTAAACGCAATGTTTATCAACGGGTATTAAACGAGTTTGCGCCTTTGGTTTTTAAATAGCTATCTATGGAGTAATTAGCTAAGCTACTTTAGTACAGAAATAAAATTGCTGAGAACGCCCAAAGATGTGTGTTCTCTTCTACGGAGCACAACACTAACATCATGCTTAATTTACTAAGACGCATTGTGCAAGAAGTTAACAGTACCACCGATATAATGGTGGCACTGAAGCTTATGGTGTCGCGCGTTAAAGAATCTATTGAAGCGGATTCTTGTAGTATTTTTTTAAGAGATCAACAAACAAATAGCTTCATTCTCAAAGCCACCGATGGCTTAAATGAAGAGAGTATTAATAATCTACGGGTGCGAATTGGCTATAGCTTGGTGGGGCTTGTTGCGGAACGTGCTGAGCCGCTTAATTTGGCAGATGCTCACCAACATCCTAGCTTTTACGAAGTACCAGAATTAGGTGAGGAAAAATTAAAAGCATTTTTGGGTGTTCCGATCATTCATCAACGCAACGTGCTAGGTGTCTTGTTTGTGCAACAAGAGGAGGAGCGCCGTTTTGATGAAGTTGAAGAAGCCTTCCTCATTACGCTTTCAGCGCAACTTGCTGGGGTGATTGCACATGCTCAGTTATCCGGTGTTATGAACAGAATAAAACGCCGAGGTTTAACAACTCAGCGTGAAGAAGCAACGATTATGGGTGTTTCAGGTGCCGATGGTGTTGGCATTGGGCAGGCAGTGGTGGTGTATCCTTTAGCTGATTTGGATGCTGTGCCAGAGCGAGCAGCTGAAAATCTTGATCAAGAAATTGCAAATTTTCAGCAAGCAATTGAAGCTGCACGCAAAGAAATTCGGCACTTAAGCGAACGTTTAGCACCAACCTTACCCGTAGCGGAACAAGCCTTATTCGATGTGTATTTAAAAATATTAGATAATGCGAGTCTGGGTGATGAAGTTATCACGGTGATCAAAGAGCAAAGAGTTTGGGCACAAAGTGCGTTATGCCAAGTTATTAATCGCCATCTTAAACAATTTGAAAGCATGGATGATTCCTATTTCAAAGAACGTGCTGATGATATTGAAGATTTGGGTAAACGCGTTTTATCTCACTTACAGAGCAAAGAGTTTGCTAAACCAGATTATCCTGCACAAACCATATTAATCGGTGAAGAGGTTTCTGCAGCTGATCTTGCTGATGTGCCTGAAAACAAATTAGTCGGTGTCGTCTCGGGGCGTGGTTCAGCTAATTCACATGTTGCCATTTTAGCGCGCGCCTTAGGTGTGCCAACTGTCATGGGGGCTGAGCGTGTTGCCGCCTCGCAACTCGATGGCCAAAAAATCATTGTTGATGGGTATTATGGGCAAGTTTACATTTCACCTTCAGCCACCTTACTCAATGAGTTCACTGCATTATTGGCTGAAGAAAAAGAACTCGAAGCCGATCTTGAAGAAATGCGTGACTTGCCCGCACAAACAACCGATGGCCATGGTGTGAATTTATCCGTTAATACGGGCTTGGTTGCAGATATCAGTCGTTCACTATCAGTCGGCGCACAAGGTGTGGGTTTATATCGTACGGAAATTCCTTTTATGGTGCGAGAACGATTTCCCACAGAAAAAGAACAAACGGTTATTTATCAACAACTATTAGCCGCTTTTGCACCGCGCCCCGTTATCATGCGTACCCTAGATGTGGGTGGTGATAAATGCTTACCCTATTTACCGATTGAAGAAGATAATCCCTTTTTAGGTTGGCGTGGTATTCGTATTACTCTTGATCACCCGGAAATTTTTTTAGTGCAACTGCGTGCCATGTTGCGTGCGGCCAGTGTTTACGATAATCTACGCATCTTGTTGCCAATGATAACCTCAGTGAGTGAAGTCAATGAATCACTGCGTTTGCTAAATCAAGCCTTGATTGAAGTACAATCTGAAGGTTTGGAGGTCGAAATGCCGCCGGTTGGTGTGATGATAGAAGTCCCCTCAGCGGTTTATCAAGCGCAATTATTAGCGCAACGCGTTGATTTCCTGTCAATTGGTACTAACGATTTAACACAATACATCTTAGCGGTTGATCGTAATAATCCACGGGTTGCCAACCTTTATGATAGCCTGCATCCAGCGGTCTTGCGCGCTATGCTGCATGTGGTTGAGTGCTCACATAAAGAGGGGAAAATGGTTAGTGTTTGTGGTGAAATGGCTGGCGATCCAGCAGCAATAATATTATTGCTCGCCATGGGATTTGATAGTTTTAGCATGAACTCCAGTGTGTTACCGCGTATTAAATGGGTGATCCGTAAATTATCTATAGAACGTGCGCGTGAAGTCTTAGAGGAAGTGCTAAGCATGGATGATCCTGGTATAATAAGGAGTCATTTAGAAAGGGTCCTTGATGAGTTTGGCTTAGGTGGCTTAATCCGCGCTGGGAAAAAATAAAAAATTACGTAACTATTCACCAAGTAGACGAGAACGTCCATATTTGGGCTAAAAACGGCGAAAATCTTTTATCGAAATGCTCATTTATAACTCATAAACTGCGCTTTCTCAAAAATATTTTCGCTGTTTTTATCGCCAAATCTGAACGTTCTCAGTAAATTCAACTAAAATTTGCTGAATAGATACAAAATTACTATGTTAATAATCGATATCCTTTTATATGTAACCACAGGCTGCCTTGCTGGCTTATTAGCTGGTTTATTTGGTTTGGGCGGCGGTATTATTGTGGTGCCAAGCTTACTTTTTATTTTCCACTTTTTACACTTTGCTAATTTTCTTGCTATGCATATGGCTGCAGGAACTTCCCTCGCAATTATGCTAGTCACAACTGGAATTTCAACCTGGGAGTATCACAAACGCGGTGGTGTGATGTGGTCAGTTTATTTTAGAATGTTGCCTGGGATTATTTTAGGCACAGCCGGTGGTGTGATCATTGCCAGTTTTCTTGATGGCAAATTTTTAAAGATCGCCTTTGGCTTATTTCTGATCATTGTGAGCGTGCAACTTTTCAAACTTGTGCCACCTAAACCCCAACGTACCTTGCCAAAGGCCTTTGGCTTAAACTTTTTTGGGCTTGCGGTTGGCGCAAAATCTGGCATGCTCGGTGTGGGTGGTGGTACCTTAACTGTGCCTTTTTTAACTTGGTGTAACATGCCCTTGCGTAATGCATCGGGTACCTCAACTATTTGTGGTTTTACCATTGCAATTATTGGTACACTCGGGTTTATCATTAGCGGTATTTTATCTAAACACCAACTACAAGGTGCGTTGGGCTACATTTATTGGCCCGCTTTTTTTGGTGTTTCATTAGGTAGTATGTTTACGACATCTTTTGGTGTGCGTTTATCACAAACGATTAATGCTGATATTGCAAAACGACTTTTTGCGCTATTACTTTTTGCAGTCGCATTTAGATTAATTTTAACTTAAGGAATACGATGTTTTATTATCCTAAAATTGATCCTATTGCTTTTCATATTGGCAAATTTGCTGTGCATTGGTATGGTATTATGTATTTAATTGGGTTTGTTGGTGCTTGGTTTTTATGTAATATAAAATACCGTCGTGAACGAGTAGGTTTAAGCAAAGAAAATGTTAGCGATTTAATTTTTTATTGCGCACTCGGTGTCGTTATCGGTGGCCGTATTGGCTATATGTTATTTTATAATTTTTCGAATTTCGTTCATCATCCGTTAACCTTATTACAAGTTTGGGATGGTGGCATGTCCTTTCATGGTGGCTTACTGGGTGTGGTTGTGGCCTTGCTGATTTTTGCTAAACGCCATCGCAAAAACGTTTATGCGCTAAGTGATTTTATTTTACCAACAGTACCTATTGGATTAGCTGCAGGTAGAGTGGGTAATTTCATTAACGGTGAATTATGGGGTAGAGTGACCAGCGCACCGTGGGGGATGGTGTATCCACAAGCAGGTCCCCTGGCGCGTCATCCCTCTGAACTTTATGAGTTTTTACTAGAAGGGGTGTTATTGTTTACGATTCTGTGGTTATTCCAACGTAAAGAAAAACCGCGCGCTGCCGTTTCAGGATTATTTTTATTGTTATACGGTTGTTTTCGCTTTGTGTGTGAATTTTTTCGCCAACCTGATCCACAAATGGGATTTGTTGCTTTTGGTTGGATGACACAAGGGCAATTACTATCAATTCCCATGATTATTTTTGGGTTAGGTTTTTTAATTTATGCCTATAAAAAAAAAGGTAACCTTGTTGTAACTATTCAGTAAATTTGAAGGTGAATTTACCGAGAACGTTCAGATTTGGCGATAAAAACGGCGGAAATCTTTTTGAGAAAGCGCAGTTTATATGCGAATAAATGAGCATTTCGATAAAA
>CAYGTS010000094.1:0-10409 GCA_964352905.1 uncultured Legionellales bacterium
TTAATGTGAGATTGCCCAAATATGGCTGTTCCTCGCTACACCGGGAATTGCTGTTGTATAATTATTTTTGGAGAAAACAATGAGTAATCAATTTGAATTAAATGCAACAGCGCGTGCTGATGTAGGGAAAGGTGCGAGCCGCCGCCTACGCCGCGAGCACGATGCCGTACCTGGTATCGTTTACGGTGCTAAAAAAGATCCTGTGACTATTAATGTCGCACATAATGAAATTAAACATGCTTTAGAAAATGAAGCATTTTATTCACATATCTTAACCTTGAAAATCGATGGTAAAGCAGAGCAAGTGGTATTGAAGGGTATTCAGCGTCACCCTGCCAAACCGCGCATCCAACATTTGGATTTTTTACGTATTTCTGCTACTGATAAAATCACCATGCATGTGCCATTGCATATCCAAGGTGAAGATGTCGCACCAGGCGTGAAAAATGGCGGGATTGTTTCTCACCAAATGACGAGCGTTGATGTGCGTTGCATGCCAGCTGATTTACCTGAATTTATCACTATCGATATTTCAAAGTTAGCACTCGATGAAACAATTCACTTAGCCGATATTAAAGTACCGAAAGGCGTTGAGTTCCTTGATTTAATGCATGACAACAATCCATCGATTGTGGCTATTCATTTGCCAAGAGCTGCGAAGGAAGAAGAATCAACCGAAGTTGAAGAACCTACGGCTGAAAATGAAGCTGAAAAAGGCGATGAATAATCACCGTGACAGCCGTAAATTTTTGCCCTATTAAATTGATTGTGGGCCTGGGTAATCCCGGCCCACAATACGTTGATACTCGTCATAATGTTGGTTTTTGGTTTGTTGAAGCGTTAGCGAATCAGTATCAACTTTCACTTAAAGCAGAAAAAAAATTTCACGGAATAGCTGCCAAAGGCAAGATTGAAAAGCATGAATGTCATTTATTAATTCCCACTACGTTTATGAATTTAAGTGGCCAAGCTGTAGCGGCACTCGCGCTTTATTATAAAATTATGCCGCAAGAAATTTTAGTGGTACACGATGAATTAGATTTGCCCGCAGGTGTGGCACGTTTTAAACCGCACGGTGGGCATGGTGGTCATAATGGTTTGCGTAGTATTATCGCTTGTTTAAGCAGTAATAATTTTTTTCGCTTACGTTTGGGCATTGGCAAACCACAAAATACTAAAGCCAGTGTTGATTATGTGCTAGGCAGACCAAGCAAACAGCAGCAACAACAAATTAACAAAGCGATTGATTATAGCTTGGCACTTATCCCACTATTATTAAGTGGTAAACAAGAGCAAGCGATGCATCAGTTACATTCAGCAACAGAATAAGTTACAGGAAAAATTATGGGATTCAAATGCGGCATCGTAGGCTTACCCAATGTGGGTAAATCAACTTTATTTAATGCGTTAACCAAAGCCGGTATTGAGGCGCAAAATTATCCTTTTTGTACGATTGATCCAAATGTTGGTATTGTGCCCATGCCGGATGTGCGTTTACAAGAAATTGCCAAAATTGTTAACCCTAAACAAATTTTACCCACCAGCATGGAGTTTGTTGATATTGCTGGTTTGGTTAAAGGTGCCGCCAAAGGTGAAGGGTTGGGTAATCAGTTTTTAGCGAATATTCGTGAAACTGATGCGATTGCACATGTGGTACGTTGTTTTGAAGATGATGATATTGTTCATGTTGATGGTGCCATTGATCCCATTCGTGATATTGATGTGATTAATACCGAATTGTGTTTAGCGGATTTAGAGACGATTGAAAAGGCGTTATTAAAATCAAGCAAAAATGCTAAAAGCGGCGATAAAACCGCGTTGCAAGAAAAAGCCTTGTTTGAAAAAGTTAAAGCGCAATTAGATCAGGCGCAAGCAGTGCGATCGCTTGATTTACATGATAATGAAAACGCCTTATTAAAACCACTGCATTTATTAACGCAAAAACCGGTATTATACGTTGCGAATGTGAAAGAAAATGGTTTTGAAAATAATCCTTATTTGGCTAAAGTTGAACAGTTAGCACAAGCTGAAAAAGCTGAAGTCGTGGCAATTTGCGCCGCGATTGAATCAGAATTAGCTGAATTAGATGATGAAGATAAACAAGCTTTCTTAGCAGAATTAAATTTAAGTGAACCCGGTTTAAATCGTTTGATTAATGCAGGTTATAAATTATTAGGTTTGCAAACGTATTTTACCGCCGGCGTTAAAGAAGTCCGCGCTTGGACAGTTAAAATTGGCGCCACTGCCCCACAGGCCGCTGCGCGCATTCATACTGATTTTGAAAAAGGCTTTATTCGCGCCGAAGTGATTGCGTATGCTGATTTTATTCAATACAACGGTGAAGCCGGTGCCAAGGATGCGGGCCGTTGGCGCTTAGAAGGTAAAGAGTATATTGTGCAAGACGGTGATGTGATGCATTTTAGGTTTAATGTTTAATTAGTCAGCTTGCGAGCTGAGGATATGCTCTTCGCAGTTCCAGCAAAGATTGTTGCTAAAAAAATTTTTAGGACTGAATTTTATGATACATGTGATTTATGATTTTAATACTAACTACAACTCATTCCGGTTTTTAATTAAATTATGATTAAGAAAATTATAGCAGCTACATTTCTATTGGCAGTAGTTATAATACTTCCATACTTTTTATCCTTTGCCCCATCAAAAATAATTAATAACAAAGTTCGGGCAGAATCAAGCGGATCGTTTATAAGACTGAAAGATGGATATACCCACTATGAAATCAGCGACAATCAAAGTAGTCCACCAATAATTCTTGTTCACGGGTTTAGTGAACCCTATTATGTGTGGGATCAAAATTATAACTATCTCGTTAAGGCTGGATTTCGCGTAATTCGATATGACCTTTACGGCAGAGGTCTCTCCGATAGGCCAAATGTAAAATACGATGCAAAGCTTTATGTTCGACAACTCCATGAACTCTTAAATGCACTTCACATCTCAAAAAAAATTATTCTCATTGGCGTCTCTATGGGTGGTGCTGTTATTTCTGAGTACTACGGCCAATATCCTGAAACTGTTAGCTCTATCGTTCTTTTTGATCCAACTGGAATACCAAAACCAGAATCTATGGTAAGGAAAATATTAAAGTTACCTATTGTCGGTAATTATGTTATGAGGGTCTTCGGAAATAAAATACTTATGCCATCAGGTGATGATTTTTATCGACCAAATCGATTTCCTGATTGGAGCAATCGTTTTAAACAGCAAATGCAATATAAAGGATTCAAGCAGGCTATCTTATCGACCATCAGATATTTTCATTTCTATAGACAAACACAAAACTTAGTGTTGATTGGAAAAGCAAATACTCCTGTACTACTTTTTTGGGGAAAAGAGGATAAAGTCATCCCTTACAGGTACCATAACTTTTTCATGAAACTTATTCCTAAAGCTACATTTTATCCTATAGATGATGCAGGACATATGTCCAATATAGAAGGTTCGAGTTTTGCTAACCCCATTGTTGTTAAATGGCTAAAAGCACACTAAACATGTTTACTTTAATTGCCTGTAACCATTCAGTAAATTTAATTGTGAATTTACAAAGAACGTTCAGATTTGGCGATCCCTGCTACAGAGTGAGTAGTTACAATTGAAATTTATAGAGTCACAGCATGCATTACTTGAAAAGTTTCACTGCACTAACAACATTTTTTATCGCCACAGCTTGTGCAAACACAATAACCATTTTTGATTCTGCTAAAATAAAATTAGCACAACTTGAAAAAAAGTTACATTGTAAAATCGGTGTTTATGCTCTTGATACTAATAGCAGCCATGTGATCCATTATCGCGGCGATGAACTTTTCCCTATGCAAAGTACTTTTAAGCTAATTGCAGTTGCTGCTCTTTTAAAAGCTAGCGAGAACCGGCTTTTATCACTTGATCAAAAAATTTATTACACTCAAAACAGTTTAGTTTCCTGGTCTCCTATTACAAAACTCCATCGTAACTGCTCACCCTTTTTAACTTTCTTCTTGCCAAGAACGTTCAGATTTGGCGATAAAAACGGCGAAAATCTTTTTGAGAAAGCGCAGTGTATGAGTTATACATGAGCATTTCGATAAAAGATTTTCGCCGTTTTTAGCCCAAATATGGACGTTCCCCGCTACGGAGAGGGTAGTTACACTCCATCTTAAACATGGCATGACGTTAACTGCTTTAGCCGAAGCTGCTGTGAGCTATAGCGATAATACTGCAATTGATTTGATTATAAAAAAACTTGGCGGGGTGAAAGCTATTAATCATTTTGCCTATTCAATTGGCAATAATTCTTTCAATCTGCAACATTATGAAGCTTATTTAAATTCCAATCCAAAAAATGTAGCTGATTCTGCAACGCCCAAAGCGATGGCCGTGAGTTTACAAAAAATTTTATTGAGTGATTTATTAAGCAAATCTCATCGCCAGTTATTGCTGCAATGGATGCGTAATAATACCACTGCTTACAAAGCCATTCGGGCAGCGGTGCCAATCGGCTGGGCTGTTGCGGATAAAACGGGCAGTGGTAAATTTGCTGTTAAGAATGATCTTGGGATAATTTGGTCGCCAGGTTGCAAACCCATTATAGTATCAATTTATAGCGTTGCTGCTCAGCGAGAGTCAGCTCCATCTGAAAATATTATTGCTAAAGTAACCCAAATCATCCTAAATGATTACCTAAAAACTGACTGTCATTTTTCGTAATATGCCCAAAGCGATTAGAATTAAGTCACCTACTAATCCGTATTGCTACTCCAACGTCAGCAAGCTAATCGTCATTAGCAAGGCTTTTGGTTCAACTGGTTTAGCAAAAGAAATATCGGCACCGAGTTCTTCAGAAAGATCGAGATAACCAATCGGATCAGAACGCCCACCACCTGAAATAGCAACGATTTTAAGATCGGGATGACTTTCTTTGACTTCTTTAATGAGTGCAGTACCGCTTTTTTTCGGCATGATAATGTCGGTGACAATCACATCCGGTTTTGATTTTTTTAACACTTGCAATGCATCTTCACCATCACAGGCGGTTGATACTTTATGTCCATCGCGCTCTAAGACTTGCGATAACATATCTTTAACGAATTCATCATCTTCTACCAATAAAATATGTGCCATGTTGTTGTCTCCCAACGTTATTGTGCCGTACGGTCAATGACTCGCGGCAAAGTATCTGCTCAGACCCTTTAGCTTTAAATTTACCAGGAACGTTCAGATTTGGCGATAAAAACAGCGAAAATATTTTTGAGAAAGCGTAGTTTATAGATCATAAATGAGCATTTCGATAAAAAATTTTCGCTGTTTTTAGCCCGAATATGAACCTTCCCCACTACGGAGTGAGCAGTTACGCGGCAAATAGATAAATACATGCGTACCTGTACCGAGTTTGCTTTCAACTTTAATCTCACCCTGATGATGCTGGATAATACCATGCGCAATCGACAGACCTAAACCGGTTCCTTTATCAACTTCTTTGGTTGTGAAGAAAGGTTCAAAAATACGTTCTTTGACCGATTGATGCATGCCACTGCCATTATCTTGGAATTCTAGCACAAAATAAAATCCTGGTTTTAACTCTGGGTGTTGCACTAAATCTGTGTTAGTAATTTCTACTAACGAATTCCTGATGATAACACTCCCCTGTTTGTTATCAATCGCATCAATGGCGTTATTGAGTAAATTAATAAATACTTGCTCTAATTGTGCCGCGTTGCCATAAATAGTATCATCGCCATCGTAAAGATAACGTTCTAGTTCAACATTTTTTGGTAAACTCGGCTCAACTAACATTAATGCATCGTGGATCACTTGACGCAGTGAAAGGTTTTCAAAATCGTATTGCTGCTGACGCGAGAATGATAATATCTGACTCACTAATTCTTTACCGCGCTTGCTGGCTTGTAACACTTTGCTTAAATTACACCGAATTTGGCTGTTTTCTGGCGAATCTTGATGCGCCATTTCAACATAGCCTGTGATTGAATATAAGATATTATTAAAGTCATGCGCAATGCCACCAGCTAAGGTTCCAATTGCTTGTAATTTTTGGCTTTGCAATAGTAATTTTTCCATTTCCAGTTTGGCTTGCTCTGCTTGTTCACGCGTATAAATTTCATGTTTTAATTTCAGGTTTGTTGCTGCTATCTTTTTCGCACGGGTATAGGCTAGTTGCGCCAACCAGATTGCAAGTGCCAATAAAACTGCAATGATTAAGCCAATGACTAAGCTTAAGCTAGGTAAAATCGTTTTTTCTAATGCTAATAATTGTGATGATGGCCAAACTTGAATACGCCAGGTTACACCGTATAAATCAACTGTGGAAAATTGTGACCATTTTTCTTGTCGCTTTTGGTCACTGCTTCCGCGTTGAAAAATTAAATCATTTTGATCATAAATTTTAATATGATAACCAGGTGCTATCGTATTGGGTAAAATCATTTTAAATAAATTATCATACCGCACCACGGCTAAAATAAAGCCATCCGATTTATTTTTAACCATTAAAGGCACATAAATTAAAAATCCCTTTCCACCTTCTAGTAAATTAATAGCGTGGGTCATGCTAGTCGTATTTTTTTGCCCTGCACGCCAAAGCGCTTCACCACGGCGTGCTTCAAACATCGCATTTAAATCTTGGGCAATTTTTTGATCAGATAAAGGTACAACCCAGCGGATTTGATAATTATTATCAACCCATTCGATAGCCTTGTAACCTTGGTGATCATTAATATGCACCTCTGCATCCGCAAGCCAATCCGCTTTAGGTGTTCTTTTACTTGTTTCCCAACGTTTAGCCATTCTGACTAAAGCTAAAATGCGCGATTGCATGCGTGAAGCAATTTCATTGCGCACGGTAGTCGCGGTAACATGCGTGACCTTATGAATATAACCCACTCGTTGCGAAATCAAGTTACGCCACAATAGCAATGTAATGATAATAATGATCATCATCACGAGTAATGGTAATGCGCAATAAATAAAATGCCTAATAATTGACTTGATCTCCCATTAAGACAACGTTTCTCGTAAATCCTAATCCATTCTACCCGACGATCCACGGCAGGGCTAGATCGGCCAAAGTTCCGATCCATGGCAGGCGCGCACTCGTCATTGCAAAAAAGTAGCAGAATCGCTATGCTACGGCCATACAATAGAAAACAGTAAGGATCCGCATGAAGCTTTATCAGAATACCTTAGATATGATTGGCCACACGCCAATGTTACAAGTTAATAATATCGATACAGGCTGCTGCCAATTGTTTTTGAAACTCGAAATGCAAAATCCCGGTGGATCAATTAAAGATCGTATCGCGCTCGCCATGATTAGTGATGCCGAGCAAAAAGGTTTGTTAAAGCCAGGCGGTACCATTGTTGAAGCGACTGCCGGTAACACCGGTTTAGGGTTAGCGCTGATTGCCACGTTAAAAGGGTATCGTTTGTTAATTGTCATGCCTGATAAAATGGGTAAGGAAAAAATTACCCATCTTAAAGCGATGGGGGCCGAAGTGATTACTACTCGCTCTGATGTTGAAAAAGGGCACCCTGATTATTACCAAGATTTAGCACAAAGTATTGCCGAAAAAACCGAAAATAGTTTTTATGTGAATCAATTTGCCAATCCGGTTAACCCACAATGCCATGAGTTAACCACCGCACCTGAAATCTGGCAACAAATGGATCAACGTTTAGATGCGATTGTTTACGGTATGGGTTCAACGGGTACCTTTAACGGTATTGCGCATTTTATGCAAAAAAATGCACCGAAGGTTGAAATGATTTTAGCCGATCCTAAAGGTTCGGTGTTGGCGGATCTGGTCAATAAAGGCGTTATGACTAAACCAGGTCGTTGGCTTGTTGAAGGCATTGGCGAAGATTTTGTGCCAGAAATTTGTGATTTAAACTTAGTCACTAAAGCCTACACCATTACCGATGCCGAATCATTTGCAGCGGCAAGAGAATTATTACTCAAGGAAGGTGTTTTAGCAGGTTCTTCCACAGGAACTCATTTGGCAGCTGCAATCAAGTATTGCCAGGAACAAACTGAACCCAAAAGAGTTGTGACATTTGCCTGTGACACGGGTAATAAATATTTATCAAAAATGTTTAATGATGAGTGGATGTGGAATCAAGGTTTTCTGGAACGTGAAGAATACGGTGATTTACGCGATGTGATTGCTCGCCCTTTTCACAAACATGCTACGACTATTATCAGCCCGAATGAGCCGATTGCCACCGCACATAAACACATGCTAACCTTTGGCATTTCGCAATTACCGATTATAGAAAACAAAAAATTGGTTGGCATGATTTGTGAGGCCGATATTTTGCAATCTGTTTTTACTGATGCAGATTTTACTAAACCAGTTAATTCATTAATGATGGCTGATTTTGGCAAAGCACCTTGCAATACCTCGATTGAAGTGTTATTGCCTATGTTTAATAAATATCAAGCTATCGCGATTATGCAGGATGATGATTTCTTAGGTTTAATTACTGCAATTGACTTAATTAATTATCAACGTCGTTTACAATTGAAAAAAGAAGCATCCCAATGAAAAAACACCACTTTGCCACGCGCGCTATTCATGCCGGCCAAGCACCTGAACCCGTTACCGGTGCAGTGATGCCTCCCATTTTTGCTACTTCAACTTATGCGCAAAAAAGCCCAGGGGAACATACAGGTTTTGAATATTCACGTACCAAAAATCCCACACGTTCGGCGTATGAAAATTGTGTTGCTGATTTAGAAAATGGTAAAGCCGGTTTTGCCTTTGCTTCTGGCATGGCAGCAACCGATACCATTTTGGCGTTGCTTGATCACGGAGATCATGTGATTGCAATGGATGATCTTTATGGTGGTAGTTTTCGTTTGTTTGATAAGGTGCGCCAACGTACCAGTGGTTTGCAATTTAATTTTTGTGATTTATCGAACCCAGAAAATTTAGCCAAAGCCTTAACTGATCAAACTAAAATGATTTGGGTTGAATCCCCAACTAACCCCATGCTTAAAATTGTTGATTTACAAATCATTGCTGATTTTGCGAAAAAACATCGCTTAATTGCCGTGATGGATAATACCTTTGCCACACCCTATCTACAAAATCCGCTCGATTATGGTTTTGATATCGTGACACATTCGGCCACCAAATATATTAATGGTCATTCCGATATTGTGGGTGGTATTTGTGTGGTAGGCGATAATAGCGAGCTCATCGAAAAAATCGGCTTTTTACAAAATTCGATTGGCGCAATTGCTGGCCCATTCGATAGCTTCTTAGCGTTACGCGGGGTGAAAACCTTAGCATTGCGCATGCAAAGACATTGTGATAGCGCGGCTAAAATTGCGCATTGGCTCACGCAACATAAACAAGTCACACAGGTTATTTATCCAGGACTTGAAACGCACCCACAACATGCCTTAGCTGCGAAGCAGTTCAAACATGGCTTTGGCGGTATTATTTCGATGGAATTGCAAGGCGATTTACAAACCGCAAAACGCTTTTTATCAAACTGTCATTTGTTTACCTTGGCCGAAAGTTTAGGCGGCGTTGAAAGTTTAATTGAGCATCCTGCCATTATGACACATGCCTCCGTGCCGGCACAAAAGCGCGCCGAACTAGGCATTAGCGATACGTTTATTCGTTTATCAGTTGGTGTTGAAGATTGTGATGATTTGATTGCGGATTTAGAGCAAGCACTTGCGGCGGGATAAATATTTACCGTTTGCCGTAACTACTCACTCCGTAGCAGGGAACGTTCATATTTGGGCTAAAAACGGCGAAAATCTTTTATCGAAATGCGAGACTTTATCACTTATAAACTGCGCTTTCTCAAAAACATTTTCGCCGTTTTTATCGCCGAATCTGAACGTTCTGACCAATATAAAGCTAAAGGGGGTGAGCAGATACCGTTTGCTTTTAAATATGCGAACGGTATGATCTCACTGCCCCAATGAAAATATCATCAAAAACGCCATAATACCCCAGGCGACCCACGCCATTAACACGGGTATGGCCAATGATTTTTGCTTATTGCCTTTACGATAAAACAAGCGCATCAAACCATAACCTAGCAGAGTTAAAATAAAAACCGCCAATGCCACACCTAGGGTTTTCCCTATCTGCACGGCATTCGGTGATTGCGCCGCATAGTGTTGCATATCTTGGCTAAAATCAAGCGCTACCCTGTCTTTTAAGAGATAGCCTAAAATAATCGATGCAATAAAGATTAATACCCAATTTAAAAAAGTTGATTTGGTCACAGCAGCACTCCCCTTATTTACAGTAATTCCCGGCGTGATGCTGAATGATTCAAGAACGGTCAGATTTGAGGCAAAGTCACGTTAAAAATTCCGTAACTATTCACCATGTAGATGGGAACGCCCATATTTGGGCTAAAAACGGCGA
>CAYGTS010000095.1:0-10351 GCA_964352905.1 uncultured Legionellales bacterium
AATTATCCCGGGGCTGAAAAACGTACCGAACTAACGTTGAAATTAGTTAGGAGCGACGCGCGGTGACGGAGAAACCATCCGTCGTTGCGAGCTAGTGCGCTCTCAGCGCACTAGCGCGGCAATCCAGAGGTAAAGAGCCACGATCTTGCAAAGTTTCAATGGCTTTTCAAAATCGAAGATCCTTTCCCTGGATTGCCACGCGCTTCGCGCTCGCAACGACAGAGATCTCGTCATTGCCACGCGCGTAACAATCGCAACAACCAACTCTTAGGACAAAAGGAAATTAAATGATAACCGAATTTGCTGTTTTCATAATCGCCGGTGGTGTTGCGGGGCTATTAGCGGGTTTATTAGGATCGGGGGGGGGAATTATTGTTGTACCAACCTTGGCATTCATGTTTCGCTTGCATCATATGCCACATCATTTAATCATGCATATGGCAATTGGCACATCCTTGGCTATCATGATTATCACCTGTTTGACTTCCAGTTATGCGCACTATAAAAACGATAATTTATTAACCCATGTTTATATCAAAATTGCACCTGGGATAGCACTTGGCACGATTTTCGCCGTTATCATTGCACATTTCTTGCCAGGGCATTTCTTGCATCACTTATTTGCGCTATTTGTTTTATTATCCGCGATTCAAGTGGCGTTTAAATTTACTCCAAAACACAAACATCCTTTGCCACACACCTGGGCTTTGGCCAGCGCTGGCACGGCGATTGGTACGATTGCAGCGATGCTTGGGATTGGGGGTAGTGTCTTAACTGTGCCATATTTCTTGTGGTGTAACATTAGTATGAATAATGTTGTGGCACTTGCCGCTGCTTGTACCATTCCGGTTGCTATTATTGGTGCAGTTGGTTTTGCGATTATTGGGATGGCACAACACTCATTACCGACTTGGAGTACAGGTTATATTTATTGGCCAGCCTTTTTTGGGATTGCACTGGGCAGTTTTGCGCTGGCGCCGTGGGGCGCAAAACTTGGCAAGCATATGCCAGAATTGCCACTGCGTATTATGTTTGTAAGTTTGCTTATCCTTGTTGGTATTCTAATGTTGCTGCATCCACCGAGGATTTAAAATATTGCGTGTAGCAAAATGACCAAACGGTCTGGTTAAGTGGCTGTTAATCTTTGCCAATTCTGGCTATAACAAGGTATAATGCCTCGTTTTTTCAACTATTAGTAAAGAAGAATAACTTCCATGGATAAACCAGCTACACAATCTAAGTTTTACGCTTGGCTCGTTTGGGGCGTTGCAGCATCGTTTTATATTTTTGAATACATGATTCAAGTTTCCCCCAACTTCTTTACTGATGAGCTATTACATGATCTTCAATTAAACAGCTTACAAATTGGCTATCTTGGTAGCGCATACTTTGTAACTTATACCTTAATGCAAATACCCGCTGGTATTATCCTGGATATTATTGGCCCGCGTTTTGCCTTGATTCTCGCAATTTCCATAACTATTGTGGGCAGCTATTTATTTGCCGTGGCTGATCATTTAACCACAGCCATTATTGCGCGTGCTTTTACCGGGATTGGATCAGCTTTTGCCTTACTCAGTGCGTTAAAACTGGCGGTTAACTGGTTTCCGGTACGATTATTTGCGTTTGTTTCAGGCTTAACTTTGGCATTAGGTACGCTGGGGGCAAGCTTTGGTAGTGTACTCGCAGAAATTATCAACAAAGCGTTTTCTTGGCGCGAATTAAATGAAATCTACAGTGTGGTTGGCATTATTATTTTAATTATGGTGATTGTATTTGTGCGCAATCGTAGTAGAACTGCGCCGCAACCACAGCATACTATGCCGGTGCATAAGCTTTTAAAAGCCAATGCCGTTTTATTTAAAGATGTGCTAAAAAATAAACAAAATTGGATAGCGGCATTGTATTTTACATTAACCTACGGTTCCATTTCAGTATTGGGTACGTTATGGGGTTATTCCTTCTTAATGGCTAAATATCCCAATTTACCGTATCAAAACACCTTTGCGATTTCATTAATGTTTATTGGCTTAACCATAGGTTCGCCGATCAGTGGTTGGTTAGCTTCAAAAACGCGCTCGAAAAAAACCATTATGTATTACGGTAGTTTTTTTGCGGCAATTGCCTTATTTGGTATTGTGTGGGGTGATTTAAGTAATACCATGACGTTATGTTTATTCCTGGTTTATGGCTTGGTGATCAGTAGCTTTGTACCGATTTTTGATATTACCTGTAGCAATAATTCACGCGAAATGTCAGCAACGGCGATGGGCTTTATTAACATGGCGAGTATGCTGGGCGGCGGTGTTATTTTAGAAACGGTGATTGGTGATTTGTTAAAAGGCTATGATAACGTTCATCACTTAACGTTAGCCGCTGGCGCTTATCTACATCATTTTAGCGTGGTGCTAAGTATGTTACCGTTAATTACCTTGCTGGGTTTTATCACGATATTTTTTATTCGCGAAGGAACGTTTAAAAAGCGTGTTGCCGAAAATTAATCTTCTTGAATCGTATCTGCTTACCCCCTTTAGCTTTATATTTAGCAGAACGTTCAGATTTGGCGAACAACTACGAAAATATTTTTGAGAAAGCGCAGTTTATGGGTGATAAAGTCTCGCATTTCGATAAAAGAGTTTCGCTGCTTTTATCGCCAAATCTGAACGTTCCCTGCTACGGAGTGAGTAGTTACCTTGAATCATTCAGCATCACGCCGGGAATGCTGGTAGGACTGTGACAGATTCTGCTTTTATAAGTTGTTTGAAATCATCAGTTAAATCCACCCATTGCACAAAATCAACACGGTAAGGTAAGTTTGATTCTTCAAACGCTAATGCAAGTTGAGCGGTAACGGCCAAAGGAAGTGACTTTTCATTCATAATCACTAAATCAATATCGGAAAAGGGTTTTATGTCGCCACGAGCGCGTGAGCCAAATAAGCGTACTTCATGTCCTGTGAGATGATGTGACAAAATAGTTTTTAGCATTTCCAAGTATTTTTGATCGAGATAAATCATGTGCTGTGCTTCTTTAACGTTGCTAAGAGACTTTTGGCGTCATCTAAGAAGTTGAGTGCTGCTAAATATACTTGTTGTGCTTTCGCTTCGTTATAGGTATGGGATGTAATATTGCGTTGTTCGCGGTAAGAAAACCATTTTTCAGGATTATCCAAGAAGCCACGCTCAGCACCTTCACGGATCAGTTGCTTGAAGGAAAAACCATCAACTTCTGCAGGGTAGGCCGCATCAAGCTCAATGCGTCTTTTCAACATTTTCCAAGCCAATTCATAGGTGTATTCAAAACGCTGAATGACAGCATCTCTAACTTCGTCATCTGCTGGATTAACTTTGGAACGCACAATTGCCTTTTCTAAGCTGGCAATCGCTTTTTCTATTGCATCAAAATCGAGTTGTTTGCTCATCTTTCATCCTGCATTTCAGTTAGTTTTGCTAGCACTTCAGGCACATGCCCAGGCACTTTCACCTTGCGCCATTCGTGTCGTAAGATACCGTTACTATCGATTAAAAAAGTACTGCGTTCAATACCGCGAACTTTTTTACCGTACATGTTTTTATCGCGCATCACATCGTATAATTGGCATACGCTTTCATCCGGATCGCTGATTAATTCAAACGGGAAATTAAATTTAGCTTTAAATTTTTCATGACTGGCAAGTGAGTCACGCGAAACACCTAAAATAACGCAATTGAATTTCGCAAATTCGGCAAAATGATCACGTAAATCTTCACCTTGCTGTGTACAGCCTGGCGTGTTATCGCGCGGGTAAAAATAGAGTAAAACGGCTTGGCCTTTGAGTTTGGCTAAATCAATTGCTTGATCGTTTGTGGCTTGCGCTTTAAAAGTGGGGGCAGCCTTGCCAAGTGTAGTTGCTGTAGACATCATGACTCCTATGTTTTTTCAGGGTAACTACTCACTCCGTAGTAGGGAACGCCAAATCTGAGCGTTCTTGGCAAATATAAGTTAAAAGGGGTGAGCAGTTACTTTTCAGGTTCTAAAACCGCATCGATATTCAAAGATTCACAAAACAGTAAAAAATTATCACGAAAAGTAGCAATCGCATGATCGGCAGGGATTAAAACGCTCATATTAATCAGCATCATGGGTGTATTAGTTGACGCTGTGTTATAACCGGCACAATAAATATCCTGCAACGTGATTTCTTGTTTAATAAAATAATCAATTAAATCATCTAACACCTGCGATTGGTGTAAGCAATTTACTTGCACCGCATAAGGTAACAGTGGCTCTTTAAATTCGAGTGCTTCCGTGCGATAACAGTGGCTATCAAACTGGTGAGCTTTGGCTAGTTTTGCAATTTGCGTTTCCGCTTTGGCCAGGACATCCCAAGATCCTGCGAGTTGAATGATAAGCATGCAAACGTTATCAAAATAGGAGATGCGTGAGTCGACCAAAATGGCTTGGCAGTCTGCCACTAAGGTGTGAATAATCGCACCTTGCAGTGAGTAATTTTTTTGTAAACAAATTGTAATGACTAGGCGTTTTTTCATAGTCGTGATTGTGAAGATTTGTTAAATCCTTGTCAACAGCGATTCCCGCGGTGATATCAGATTATTCAAGAACAGTTAGATTTGAGGCAAGGTCACGTTAACAATTTCAAAAAACAGTGCAGTTTATACATAATAAATCAGCACATTTTTGAAATTGTTAAGGTGAGATTGCCTAAATGTGGCTGTTCCTAGCTACAGCGGGTATTCTGTCTTGTCAACAGCTTTCAGGCAAAGTACTATTCGCCTTTAATCAAACAAAGACAAACGAGGTCTACATGTTTAACAGTTCGATGGTGGCATTAATCACACCAATGAATGACGATGGCAGCGTTGATTTTGAAGCGTTAGCAGGCTTGATCGAATTGCATATCGAATGTGGCACCGATGCGCTGGTGGTGATGGGCACGACCGGTGAGTCTGCAACCTTAAGCGCAAGCGATGCCATGCAGGTTATCGAGTTTAGTGTTACACACGTTGCAGGCAGAATTCCCGTGATTGCGGGCACTTACGCCGCTGCAACACAGCAGGTTATTGAGAAAACCACGGCTGCCATGCAGGCCAATGTTGATGCCTGCTTAATCATGACCCCGGCCTATATAAAGCCAACTCAAGAAGGCTTGTATGAGCACTATAAAGCGATTGCAAAGGCTTGTGCAATTCCCCAAATCATTTATAACGTGCCATCACGTACCGCCTGCGATATCCAAGCCGCAACCGTTGAACGGCTGGCGCATATTTCAAATATTATCGGTATTAAAGAAGCCACCGGTGATATGGCACGTGCCCAAGAAATTTTATCGCGCTGCGGTGATAGTTTGAATTTATACAGCGGTGATGATGCAACAGCTTTAGCACTCATGATGCTAGGCGGCAAAGGTGTCATTTCTGTCACCGCCAATGTGGTACCACGCATGATGAAACAAATGTGCTCAGCTGCCTTAACCGGTGATTACGCACGCGCCTTAATGTTGAATGAAAAACTCATGCCATTGCATCGCCAATTATTCGTTGAAGCCAATCCTATACCGGTTAAATGGTGTTTAGCAGAAATGGGTTTGATAAAAAATGTGATTCGCTTACCATTAACCACACTTGCGATGCGCTATCATGAATCATTACGAGCAGCAATGCGCAGTGCGGAAATCAACCATCTTTAAAATTTATTTTGGAAAAATCATGAAAAAAATAATGTTACTTTTTTTGATATCTTTATTAAGCGCGTGCGCCTCAGTTAATCGTGGCATTGCGCATTTTGAAGATAGCCGTGATAATGCCTATCTGCATAGTAAAATGGGCCCAGGCTTACAAATTCCAGCGGGCTTAAATGGCAGCAAAATCCATGAGCATTATCCTATCCCAACGTTGCCAAACAGTGCCCCTGTGATTAAAAGCCCCAGTATTGCACCGCCTGGTGTCTCAGCCAAAGCCGATGGCCATAACGAGCAACAAACGCCCATGTTAGCCCAAGATGACGCGCACAATCCAGTGCTTTACATCCCGGGTGCGATGGGAAACAATTGGCCGCGTTTAGGGCAAGCTTTGCAATCAGCGGGGTTTCGCACCGTTAAAGCACAAGCCGATATTGAGTCATATTTTATTTTAGCAACGGCTAAGCAACAAACTAAGGCTTCTATTTACCAAGTACATGTAGCGACTTCGGGTGGTTTTACTGCGGTGAACATATTAGATTTAAGTAATAAACCCGCTGCCAAAGCATTCAGTCAAAAGGTGCTAGCAGCGATTCAACAAAAACTTGTGAAGGGTTAATCATGCAAAAGTTAACAAAACTTTACAGTGGCAAAGCCAAATCTGTTTATGAAACGGATCAACCACAATATTATATTATGGAATTTCGTGATGATATTTCCGCGTTTAATGCAGAAAAATTAGCGAGTTTGAATAATAAAGGTTTTGTTAACAATCAATTTAACGCGTTTATCATGCAAACTTTAGCTCACGCCGGGATCAAAACTCATTTTTTAGAATTATTTTCAGAAAATGAATCGGTTGTTAAAGCCTTACAAATGATCCCAGTTGAATGTGTTATTAGAAACATTGCAGCGGGTAATCTTTGCAAACGCTTAGGGCTAGAAGAGGGCATTGAACTCACACCACCCACCTTCGAATTTTTTTACAAGCATGACAAACTGGGTGATCCATTTATTAACGAATATCACATTCGCACGTTTAATTGGGCCAGTGAGGCTGAAATTAACGCAATGCAAACCATTACTTTTCAGATCAATGATATTCTTAGGCCATTGTTTTTAAATGCAGGCATGTTATTGGTTGATTTTAAATTAGAGTTTGGCCGCTGTAATGGCGAACTTTATTTAGGCGATGAATTTACACCTGATGGTTGCCGCATTTGGGACGCTAAAACCCGTGAAAAACTTGATAAAGATCGCTTCCGCCGCGATTTAGGTGATGTCGTAGAATCTTATCAAATTGCAGCGCAGCGTTTAGGCATTGAATTAAAGAAATAGTGTATCTATTCAGCAAATTTGAAGGTGAATTTACCGAATGGTAATAGTTTAGCCCAAATATGATCGTTCCTCGCTACACCGGGAATTGCTGACCGAAAATGACTAACTAAACGTGAGCCCCAACCACAATACATGATCCATTTGATTAAAAGACCTGCGAAACAGTAACACGTTAATATAACCAACTCTAAGAAAAGTGCGTTTTTTTAAAGTAAAACGTAGCCCTGCATAAACACGGTTTTGCTCAAGCGTATGCGGATTAACCCAAGTGGGATGATTCATATTAAAAAATAATTCTTCAGATACTTCAGGTGTGACATATTCATTAATGGCTTTGGGAAAAGACAACGTGGTGCGTTGGCGCAACCTAACCGCGGTGCCTGTGACATCTTGGCGATCGCGGAATTCTAAACGCATATACCAAATTAAGTGTAATGCGGGATTCAGAAAATCAGCGTAGCGAAACTCTGGCCAGAGCGATTGAATGGTAATAATGTTACCGCTGTCTGGCATGACAACAGGCCTGTAGTCATAGCCTAGCCATAAACTAGTGTGATTATCAATTGCCTGATAACCAAACGCTGCACGTAACAAGGTTTGTTGATACATCGGTGTATTTGATCGCAAACGTATTTCACCGCGTAATTCGTAACGTAGTGGCGAATCATCAAAGCGGCCAGTGAGTGTTGCCGATGACCAAAGATTAGCGTTAGCTTCAGGATCGCTCGCAACCGCTTGGCAGCTAAGGCCCAAGAGTAATAATAACAAGCCAAGATATTTCCATTGCAATTTATCAATATCCCTTATAGCCAGCAGCGCACACACCTCGCCGCAAAATGAAATCATCTGAACGTTCTGGTAAATATACAGTTAAAGGGTGTGAGCAAATACCTGGTGAGTATAAAACTTGACCTAAAACCGTAACCAAGCGACAATCCAAACGCAATACAAAATTTATAGGATCGTAATGAGAGAATTTTTCATCATCATTTTGCTAGGGATGTTAAGCAGTATGGCTTTTACAGTTCCTAGCAAAGGTATTCTTAATCCTAGCCATCAAATCAGAGCGATGCAACCATTAATGCTGTTACCATCCAAAGTTGCCGTAATTCCCAGTTGTCATCGTTATCAGGTAACCTGTTTTGATAACGAAAGTAAAGTCGTGAAAGGAAGCATTATCATTCAAGAACAAGCGCTCTATATTGCGCAAATCCAAAAATACCGATGTGGCGTAGCAGGATTACGCTTACAAAGTGACTTGCCACGCTACTTAAATCAGCAATGTAATAATCGTTTAATGGGGCAGTGTCATGGTCAGTGTCGTGCTGATTTAAAATATTGGTTGCTGCGTTAACACAATAAGGTAAAGAGACTATGCGTAAAATCACATTGCCTGCAAGAAATCAGATTGCCAGCATGGATGTTGATGCGCAAAATACTTTCACCCCAATCTGCCCTAAGGAATTACCAGTGCCTGAAGGGCATTGTATTGTGAATGAATTAAATCGACAAGCTGAGTTTGCGCAATTCCGTATTGGCAGTAAAGATGCGCATAGCCTTAAGGCTATTTGGGTTAGTGATGAAACGCATGCCCCATTAAGCGAACTCACTGCTGAGAATGTAGATTGCTATTGGCCAGCGCATGCCATTATTGGCACAAAGGGTTTTGAACTCATTGCGGGTTTACCAAAACCAACTGATTATGATTTTTTTGTGTGGAAGGGTATAGAGCTAGATCTGCATCCTTATGGTGCGTGCTATCACGATCTGGCTGAAAAGCTTTCAACTGGTTTAATTGAATACTTAATGCTGAATAATATTACCACGGTATTGGTTGGCGGCTTAGCGCTAGATTTTTGTGTAAAAACCACGGCATTGCAATTACGCCGTAATAATTTTAATGTATTAGTGAATTTAGCAGCAACCAAAGCAATTGCCAAAGACAGCTGTGAAAGTGCCTTAAAAGAAATGCAACAAAAAGGGATTGAATTGTTCAACAGTGTTGATGACTTAATTAGCACCGATGAGGCGAAGTAATGATTATTGAATCAATGTTAGATACCGATCTCTATAAATTCACCATGATGCAGGTGGTCTTGCACCAATTCCCGGGTAACATTGTTGAATATCGTTTTAAATGTCGTAATAAAGATGTTGATTTACGGCCATTCGCCCAGCAAATTTCACAAGAAATTGACTCTCTTTGTCAATTGCGGTTTAAAAAACAAGAGCTTGATTATTTACGCCAATTTCGGTTTTTTAAGTCCGATTTTATTGATTTTTTACGTATCTTTGAGTTAAACCGTGATTTTATTAAAATTGAGCAAAATGAAAATTTAGAAATTATTATGCAAGGGCCTTGGTTGCATACGATTTTATTCGAAGTACCGGTGCTTGCTATTGTAAGCGAAGTTGTGATGTCACAACTTTACCCCAATTTAACTTTTGATGAAGGCAAAGAAAAATTACAAGAAAAAATTAACCGCATCAAAACCAGCACGCCGGTCGGTGAATTCAAGTTTTCAGAATTTGGTACCAGGCGACGCTTTTCCAAAGAATGGCATTTTGAAGTGATTAAACTGTTAAAAAAAGAGTTACCAAAAAATTTAGTTGGTACCAGTAACGTATTATTTGCCAAAGAATTAAATTTAAAACCACATGGCACCATGGCACATGAATATATTCAAGCGTGTCAAGCCAGTGGTCCACGTTTAATTGATAGCCAAAAATTTGCTTTTGAACATTGGCAACAAGAATACCGTGGTGATCTTGGCATTGCCCTGACCGATACCTATGGTATTGAACCGTTTTTAAATGATTTTGATTTATATTTCTGTAAATTATTTGATGGCGTAAGACTAGATTCGGGTGATCCTTTTGATTCGGGTGAAAAAGTGATTGCGCATTATTTAAAACATCGCATCGATCCTAAAACCAAAACCATGGTTTTTAGTGATGCATTGAATATTGGGCTTGCCCTGGAATTATTTTGGCGCTTTAAAGAGCGAACCAATCCCGTGTTTGGTATTGGCACTAATTTTACTAATGATGTTGGTGCAACGCCGCTACAAAATGTGATTAAAATGACTGCCTGTAATGGCCAAGTGGTGGCAAAAATTTCTGATGAACCAGATAAAACCATGTGCCGTGATTTATCGTATTTGGAATATTTGAAAAAAGTGTTTAAGATGTGAGTGTTTTTGAACAACTCATTAGGATCCGTCATTGCGAGCTGACAAATCCCCACGAAACTTTTAGTTAATTGTTTAATAAGCAGTAGCTTCCGTCATTGCGAGCGCAGCGCGGCAGGGTTTGTGGCATTGAGCGAAATGTTAA
>CAYGTS010000096.1:0-10333 GCA_964352905.1 uncultured Legionellales bacterium
AGCATTTCGATAAAAGATTTTCGCTGTTTTTAGCCCAAATATGGGCGTTCCCATCTACAGGGTGAATAGTTACCTAAAATTTTAATATTCCTGAGTTAGTCAGCAGTGGTTATAATATCGGACACTTATAATGACTCTATAAGTGTCCGATATAAGTTGCTTGCTCTGTCTATACCGGACACTTATAATGACTCTATAAGTGTCCGGTATAGAGTAAGCGATGTTAACTGGTAGAGAGCTTGAATTACAGCGTCTTGAAAAGGTGTTTCAATCAACTGAAGCGGAATTTACCGTTTTATACGGTAGACGCCGTGTTGGTAAAACCTATTTAATTAGGTATTTTTTTGGGGAAAAAAATTGTCAATTTTTTCAAGCAACTGGCTTACAAGGAGGCGCGCTTAAAAAGCAATTAAGCCATTTTGCCGAGTCGTTGTCAGAAACATTCACCCATAGAGTCCAGATTAAACCACCTGCCTCCTGGGAAGAAGCATTTCAACTCCTAACGCAGTTTATTGAAACAGCATCACCGAAAAATAAAACCGTTATCTTTCTGGACGAATTACCTTGGATGGCAGGCCCGCGTTCGGGGTTGTTGCAAGCCTTGGATTATTATTGGAACCATCATTGGTCAAAAAATCCAAACGTTATTTTAATTGTTTGTGGCTCTAGTGCATCTTGGTTAATTAAAAATATTATTTACAATAAAGGGGGTTTACATAATAGATGCACGTGTGAAATTAGATTAGAACCTTTTACATTATCAGAAACAAGAAATTATTTAAAAAGTAGAAATATTCGGTTAAATGACGATCATATTTTAGAGT
Organism: uncultured Legionellales bacterium; assembly: GCA_964352905.1. GTDB lineage: Bacteria > Pseudomonadota > Gammaproteobacteria > JAHCLG01 > JAHCLG01 > CAYGTS01. The sequence goes on from CAYGTS010000096.1 coordinate 825, forward strand.
TATACATGGCGTTAGGTGGTGTTCCTTATTACTTAAGATATGTTGAGCCAGGCCAAACAGCTGCTGAGAATATTCAAAACATATTATTTGCTAAAACAGCGCCATTGAAAGATGAATTTACTAAATTATTTCATTCTCTTTTTGCTGATGCAGAAGCCTATATAGAATTAATCAAACTGATTGCCAAGAAAAAAGAAGGTATCAGCCGCGCTTTAATCGAAAAACAATCAAAATTATCGCAAGGTGGAGGGCGGTTGACGCAGCGATTAAATCAATTAATACAAACACACTTTATTGAATCCTATTTGCCTTGGGATAAGCAAAGAGGTGAATATTACAAGTTAATAGATGAATTTTGTTTGTTTTATATACATTGGTTAGAATTCACTAAGGGTAAAAAATTTCCAGCTGATTATTGGATAAAGCAAACACAGAAACCTAATTATTATGTTTGGTCAGGCTATGCGTTTGAAGCTGTCTGTCATAAACATATCGAGCAGATTATACAGTCGCTAAAAGTTAAATCAGTCGAAGCAATTTCATCATGGCGTTTAGTAACTAGAGAAAAGCAAAATACCGGTGTTCAAATTGACCTGCTGCTGGATAGAAGTGACGATGCTATCACGCTTTGTGAAATTAAATATACTAACAAACCATTTGTTATTGACAAGCAGTATGCAGAGAACTTGCAAAGAAAAAATGATGTGTTTATTGAAAAAACAGGCACAAAAAAGCAAATTTTTATTTCTATAATTAGCGCTAATGGCGTGAAGCCAAACCAATATTCTCGTGAACTGATTTCGAGTGTTGTGACGTTAAAGGATTTGTTTAAATGAAAAGCTTAACAGTGGTCATCCGTCATCCCGCGAATTGTCAACAGCCCCTACTTAGTGGTAAAAATTTATTAACTGGAACTCCGCAGCAATTCCCGGCGTGATGTTGAATAACTGACAACCTTTTCTTCCAAAAAATGATCAAAATAGTGATCAGCCCTCTTTTGGCTAAGCAATTGTTTTACGATCATCCAGAGACTAATCAGCAGCACTAAACTAGATAGCGCTATAAGATAGTAAGCTGGCGCATACAGTTTTCCAGTAAGTTTAATTAAAAATAAACTGATCACTGGCGCAAGTCCGCCAAACAGCGCAAAAGCCAAGTTATACGATATCGCAATACCGGAAAAACGAATATCGGTTGGAAAAAGTTCAGCGATAAAAACAGGAATAACTCCCCAAATCCCACCTATAATAATACAACTAAGAAAGATTAGAGAATAAATGTATTGGTGAGCGATATAAGATTTAAATATGAAGATAGGCATCGTGATCCCAATCATTGCAAAAATAGCAATTAAGATAAGTTTATTCACCTTTTGGCTTAAAAATCCAAACAAAATAGCGAAAAAAGAACCTACAAAAATAGCCAGTGTTAATACCAATAAAAAGTGAGCAGGCTCAAAATGAATCACTTTTTTAAAGTAAGTTGGTAAAAATAAGTATAAAACAGTGATATACGTAGCGCCAAGACCTGTAACCGTGCTTGCTAACAACACATTAAGACCTGATTTTCTGAAAACAGCAAGCAAGGGTATGCGGTGGTGCTGATTATTCTGAGTAAATAAAGGTGATTCAAGCATTTTTTTCCTTAAGAAGAAACTTAGCATGCCGAACATCCCACCCACTAAAAATAAACAACGCCAACCCCATAATACAAGTTGTTGATGCGATAAATAAGTTGCGGCAACATAATAAAAGAGTGAACCTACAGTGATACCGTTAGTTAAGAAAAAGAAAATAATGGCGGTAGCTACGCCTCTTTTTTCCGGCATAAATTCAGATACATAAGTGATAGCGCCCGGAATTTCACCGCCGACGGAAAAACCTTGTAAAATCCGCAAACTGACCATCAAGATGGCGGCGATTATACCGAGTGATTGATAAGACGGCAGTATGCCAATAGCAAACGTGGCACAAGCCATTAAAATAACGGTGAGCATAAAGGTATTTTTACGCCCGTATTTATCCCCAAAATGCCCAAAGACGATACCGCCCAGTGGGCGCGCAAGATAACCTGCTGAAAATGTAGCAAAAGTTACCAACAGAGCAGCGGATTGATTTTGCGAAGGAAAATATAATGTCGCTAAGATAGGGGCGAGTAAGGCATAAATAATGAAGTCATAAAACTCTAATAGCCCACCTAAGCCAGAATAAAGAATAATTTTTTGTTGTTGTGTTGGCATCTTGATTTCCGAGAGTGCATAGTACCGCTATTTTAACATCAAACGCCGTTATAAACTAGCTGGCAACTTCAGCTCATCCACCACATCACTGATAAACGGATTTAATGGCTCAGTTGTGGTTAATAAATATTTAGCAGAATTACCATTTAAATCAAAGGTTACTTCAAATTGCTTTGGGTTATTGGTTGCTATTAAATTACCTGCCTGTAGTGCTTTAAATAAAGCCCAAGGGCCAGCGTAGATTTTATCAACCATATCGCCATTAATGGTCGTAAACATCAGTCGTGCAACATGCTGCATGACGTTATCACTTGGCCAAGTAACGTGAGATTCTTTTGGCGCGCCATCATGATCGTAACTAATGACTTTATTATCTAACATCAATTCAAATTTCTTTACCACCGGCTCTAAAGCAAGTGGTTGTAACGAAAAATTAATTTTTAACGTTTTTTGATCATGCGGGAAATACATCTTGGTAATGTAAGATGATAACTGCAGTTGCAATAAGGATTGCTTATTTATATCAAGTGATTTGCCATAAAGTGTTTTTAGTTCCCACTTCTGATCATTAAATTCAACAAAGGGGGCTAAATACTCTTGAGTAAAGCTTGCTAATAAACCTTGTGGGGCAAAGAACTCAATAAAATCCTGTAATTGAACTTGCGCAAAGGCATTGTTATCGAAAGGATATTTGCCCGCTAATTTATGTAGATAAAAAGGCACAATGACCTGTTGCCATTGTTGATCAATATACTGATGGCTTTGCTGCAATATAAACTGCCAGGTTGAATCTGTGATTTGCTGGCTTAAGCTTGGAATAGGTTCGGGTAAGTTTTGACTGGCCATTTTTAATTGCACAAAAGCACTGCTTTTATTTTGCATGGTCTCTTTAACAAACAAAAATGCAGCTTGATTCGGATCATTCGTCGTAGTGATTCTTGTTATGGCATTGTAAAACGATTGAATTGAGGCGAAATAAACTTGTAGCATATTCGGATTGCGAGTAACGGTATCAATTGCTTTCAATTGCGCAATAAAGTGATCAGCTTGCTCGTGGTTTTTTATAAAATCATTAATATTAATTTTTCCAGAAAGTATAGGCACAACATTTTCGCTTACCGAATTATAAAACGACATTAAAATAGACTGCTGAGAGGTTAACGTTGCTAATAATTGTGCATTTTGCGCTAAAGTAAGGGTTGGCTTGAGTTGAATACCATTAATGACATTATTCCAAATAGTAAGATAATTTTGTTTATATAAATTAATCAGCTGGTTTGTAATCGTTTGCAATTGTATTGCCGAAATATCAGTTTTAGCATTACTGCCTAATACCCAGTTACCATAAACAGCTTCTTGAACAATTGGGTTGAAATTAGTTTGCATGAATCGCTCGAATCCTTTGGCAGTATAGATTTGCGGTACTGCTGCATAAGCAGTCATAAAAATAGGTTGGCCATTTGGCAATATTTGCAAAGCCGCATGAGGCTGGCTATCACCTGCAATGACAAACGCAAGTTGAGCTGAAGTTAAATGATAAAGGACACCTCGTGCTGTTTTAATAAGGGATCCATTTAATTTTGTTTTAGGAAGTGGCAAAGAGAGCAGAACGTTTAAGTGTGAGATCACATTTTCTACTTGTTGATGACTATAACCACTCTCAGATAATGATTGCTGTAACCATGAAGACACAAATTTTTGATCTAAATGCTTTGGTTCACCTAGCATCAAATAGAGTTTAAGCATTTGATAGATTTGTTGTGGGCGATTTGGGCTAATGTTAAACAATTGATGATAAGCAATATTCTGTAGTTCAGGTAATAATTTTTTCTTTAATAACTTTTCATAAGTAAGTTTAGCATTACCGGCCAACGCGGTAACACTAGATGAAAAATGTTGCTTTAGCGTGCCTGGTGACTTTTTGTTAAGGGTATTATTCAGCTCGGTAAAAACATTTAATGATTTTATAATGGTTTGTAAATCTTGTTTATTTTCTGTGCTTATATAGTGATATTGTGCCAGCAATGCTTGGGCCTTAGAGAGCTGCTGTTTTTGATACTGTAATCCCGCCATGCTGTACCAGAAAAAAGCCATTACTAAAAGGCCCGAAAAAGCATAACTCGCTAATCTTTTCCACTCAATTCTTGCTAGAAGATGATTTGATTTAAATTCTGAGCGACTGGCAGGTAAAATAATATTTTTAAACAGTTGTTGCGTAAAATATGCCTTGGTTTGCATGCTGCGTGACTTGATGGGTACGGGCGTGAGAGCAAAAGCGCTTTTAAATTTTTTAATTAAACCATCAAAAGGGAGCCCTTTTTGTATAGCGCTCGTAAAGTAAACACCTTGCAGCCTGATGTTATCTGATAATAAAAAGTCATTCGCAAAACTGGTAATAAAATCATTTAACATTGATTTTAGTGTTTCTAATTGTAAGGGGAAGTCCTTGATTAAAACGCGATTCTCTTGACTACGTTCTTGATGTAGCCGCCAAATAACGCGTTCATTTAAAGGTTGTAACAGCCTATCAAACTCTTCATCAAAATAGTGTGATAAAGCTGAGGTGGTCAAGTTATCAAAGTGTATACCAAAAACTTGCTGGCGCTCTTCAGAGCTTAAGTCACCAAAAAACTCTGTAAAACCTAATACTCTATCTGCCTTGTTAAATAATATAAAAACAGGGAATGGTGTTTTGATCTGTTTGCTTAAAAGGAAAAGTTGTGCTTTTAAGCTTGCTGTTAATTGGGTGATTTTTTTATCGTTACTGCAAAACAAATCATACAAACTAACCGTGATAATAATCGCATCGATGGGTTTACGACGGCGATGATTTTTTAAAAGAGATATTAGCTCCAACCACAATGTTTTATTCAGCTCTTGGTCTTGTAGAAATACCTGCCCATTAGTATCAATAAAAACAGTTTCTTCAACAATACGCCAATTACACAGGTGATTATCTTGCAAATGCTGATCAACATGCTGATGTTGTAAATCATGATTGCGTAGGATGCTTGTTTTACCGCTGCCTGATGGGCCAATCATCATAACCCAGGGTTTTTGATAGAGGTACGTGTCAGTTAAGTCATATTTTTTATTATATTGCTTTCTTAAAAACGTTTTAAAGCTCTTGAATAACAGTGAAAGCGCAGCAATTTCGCTGGTTTTTTCAGGGTGTTCACTTATTCTTTGGGTGTTAATAGAATCAATGTGCTGGCGTAATAAATGAGCACCCCAAATAATGGCGACAATTAGAATAAGCAATAACCGATTTGTAACAGACAGCAAAGGCGTTTTACCAGCGATCGTTATTAATGGGCCAATAAGCCAGATCAGTACCGCAATACTAAGGATGACGGCGAGAGCTTTTCTATTGACTTCAAAAAAACGGATATTCATAGTGAAGGTTCACTCTTAGATTTGTCTTGTGCTATTTGAATTAATTGTTGTTTAATAGGCATCAGATCTGATTTGGCTAAATAGTGGAAACACGCCGCTGTAGCCAAAATTAATCCAAACATTAGCAGGAATGTTTTCTTGGGTGTGAGTGAGAATTTTTTCTTACTCACTGTGTAATCAGGCGCAGGGATTGAAAGCGTGTGACTAAATTCACCGCGCTGCATACGAATCATGTTATACAGTTTATCAATTAAAGTATTGCGTTCTTGTAAGCCATTATCAATATAACGATACTGACCACAAAAACCTAAGTTCAAACACAAATACATTAACTCGAGTACATTAATATATTTTGCTGGCTCGCTATACAGGTGATCCAATATACTAAAAAATTGTTTATCGGCAGAGCTTTCTTGTTGAAACTGTAATAATAACTTGTGTTGTCCCCAATTGGTTTCATTGCCCCAAGGCGTGTTAAGGATCAGCTCATCAAAAAGGGCGCATAAAGCATAGCGAGCTGCAAGAATCATCTTGGATTCACACCCCAATTGTTGCGCCTGTGTTTCAAAAGCACGAATTTCATGTGTTAATTGTTGATGGAGATCATGGATATTGGCATATTCTGTTGTTGCATAGAGTTTGTTGGCTAAACTTAACAGTGGATTAGCCGCTGTGACCAATGGATTAACACCAACCTTTGAGGTAAATGTCTTACTGATATGCTGGCCCTCGCTTAAGCTAACGGTTTTTTTTGCTAAAAAATCATTAGCCTGCGTAGCTTGATGAGATAACCACGTTTGCGAGGTGTTCTCCCAGGTTGTATTGTCTGTTACTTCATTCATTGCGACTTCTCATAAAGCAAGCGTTTCATGCTGATAGGGCTTTTGCGCCAATGTCATTGCGATAATGGAATGCTTTTGCATTTAACTCATGTAGCGCACTATAGGCCTCGGTTTGTGTCTGGCTTAGTGTATCAGATAATGCGGTAACACAAAGTATTCTACCCCCATTACTGACTATTTTTTCATCAATCAACTTTGTTCCAGCGTGGAATACTTTAACGTTCGGGTGTTTTTGGGATGCATCGGCAAGCCCATAAATGACTTGACCGTTAGTATAACTTTCGGGATAGCCTTTAGCGGCAAGAACGACACCTAGGCTTGGGCGCGGATCCCAATCAAGTTGCAGTTGGTTTAAATTTCCTGCCAATGTGCTTTGAAAAAGCCTTAACAAATCTGTGCGCAGCCGCATTAAAATAATTTGTGCTTCAGGATCACCCAAGCGGCAATTATACTCTAATACCTTCACTTGCGGTCCATCAATCATTAATCCGCAATACAGGATCCCTTTATAAATAATGCCTTCGGCTTTTAATCCTTCGATTGTTGGCATAACAATCGTTTCCATAATCTGCTCTTGCATCTCGCCAGTAATCAATGAGGTGGGTGAATAAGCACCCATGCCACCGGTATTGGGTCCTGTATCATGATCGTTAAGTGCTTTATGATCTTGCGAGTTAACAAGGGGTAACACGGTGCTGCCATCGCAAATGACCATGAAGCTTGCTTCTTGTCCCGTTAGAAATTCTTCAATAATAATTTGTTTGCCTGCATCACCGTAAATTTTATCAACCATAATTTGGTGAATAGCGGTGTAAGCGGTTTGTTTACTATGCGCAATGACGACACCTTTGCCTGCAGCTAAGCCATCTGCTTTAATAACCAGTGGGGTGTTGGCATTTTGAATATAGTGCTGCGCTTGTTTTGGATCATCGAATTCTTTAGCAATTGCTGTTGGAATATGATATTTCTGCATGAAATTTTTGCTAAAAATTTTTGAGCCTTCGAGTTGGGCGGCAAGTTTGCTTGGCCCAAAGCAGGCAAGTCCTGATTGTTCAAACACATCAACAATACCCTCACACAAGGGAGCTTCAGGGCCAACAATCGTTAATTGCACAGCATTATCTTTAGCAAACTTTAGCAGTTTTTCAATATCATTTGCTGCAATATTCACATTGCGGGTTTTTGGTTCAAGGTATGTGCCGGCATTGCCGGGGGCCACATAAATATGTTCAACATCGGGTGAAAACTGTAGTTTCCACGCAATAGCATGTTCACGGCCACCATTGCCAATAATTAAAATGCGCATTATGTTTAATTACCTATGTTACTTTGTAATTATTCAGCAAACTTAACTGTGAATTTAGCGAGAGCGTTCAAATTTGCTGAATAGATACTTTTTAAATTATTTTGCTCAATACCACTCGCCCTGCTTCGTCACAAGCTCGATCGGCTAATGCTAAAATGAATATTCCAAATGCTATGAGATTAAACCGTTATTTCCTGCTGTTTTTTTTGCTGATTTTTTTCTATAGCTTTCTGTAACTCACTGGCATTTTGTAGGCTAATACGATTACTCCAAACATTTAATCTATATAAGGTCTTATTATGAGCCAACGCTTGTATTAAATTGATAGCTCCCTGATCGCCAATTTGGTTAAAACTTAATTCCAACGTTTTAAGCGACGAATTTTTTGTTAGCGCTTGCGCGATCGCTTTGGCGCCATCTAAGCCAATACCGTTGCTACTTAAATCTAAGTTAACCAATTTGTTATTATTAGCTAGCATTGCGGCAAGTGCTTTTGCTCCTTCATTAGTAATGTTATTGCCACTTAAATTTAAACTGGTTAATGTATCGTTCGATCTTAAAGAATTGGCTAACGCAATGGCTACTTGATCGTTAACTTTATCACCACTTAAACTCAATGAGGTTAATGATTTGTTTTTTGCAAGCGATGTTGCAAAATTCGTTATCGCGGCAGCATTGATGTTAGCATTAAATCCAAGATTTAATACTTCTAGTGTATTATTTTTTGCTAAAACGCTAGCAAGATTATTAATAGTCTCACTGTTAATATTATTATTGCTTAAGTCAAACACCTTTAATGCATTATTCTGTTGCAATGCAGGTGCTAGGCTGCCAATACTCGTGAGTTGGTTGTTGCTTAAATTTAAGATCTGAAGCGAGTGATTATCTTTCAATGCAGCAATAATTGCATTAATCCCCTGGGTGTTATTGTGACTATTTTTTTTCCAAGTATTACCGCTAAAATTTAATGAAGTGAGGGTTGAATTAGTGGCTAATGCTTTGGCAATTGCTAAACTACCTTGTTCAGAGATACCACAATAACTAATATTTAATACTTTTAATGCATTATTGCTTTGCAAAGCATTAGCAAGCAAGATCGCACCTTGATTTGAAAATTTATTGTAGCTAAGATTAATCGTTTGCAGTATCTGATTTTTTATTAATGCACTTGCGAGTGCTTGCAGGCCTGCCTTTCTGATATTATTATCTTGCAAGTTTAATGTTTTCAATTGATGATTGCTTGCTAAAGCATCAGCAAGTGTAATCGCACCTTGGTCGCCAATATTATTACGACTTAAATCTAAATCTGTTAATGGTGAGTTGTCTTTAAGTAGTTTGGCAATTTCCATGGCACCTTTGGAGCCAACATATTTATACGCCAGAGAATATTGAGTTTTATTTGCCATATCTGTTAACACGGGAGTAAGGTTTCTATTCGTAACATTTTGGCGCTTTAGTAAATTTCCTGAGGGAATATCGATAGCATTAACTTGTGCCGTAAAAATATTCATTAATACAATAAATAAAGCAGTGAACCTTAATGTTTGCATAACTTTTCTCCTTAACTAATGCAATTACCCATCTACAGGGTGAATAGTTACCCGTGATGTAACTATTCAGTAAGTTTAATTGTAAATTTACCAAGAACGTTCAGATTTGGCGATAAAAACGGCGAAAATCTTTTTGAGAAAGCGCAGTTTATATGCGAATAAATGAGCATTTCGAT